>DAOUKI010000123.1:0-16515 GCA_034421495.1 Dehalococcoidia bacterium
CGCTCCAAGGGGCCGCCGGTTCTCAAAGCTGGCGGCCCTTATACTTTGGAGCGTGACATGTCCACAGAGACCCTGGCCGTCATCATCGCAGTACTCACCGCGCTGGTATTCGCCGCGGTAGGCATCCTGTACATACGGGGCCGACGGCTCAGCGTGGAAGAGTTCATAGTGAACCGCAACACCGCCGGCGCCGGAGTTGCCGTCGCCACAGTTGTCGCTTCCATAGCCGGCGCCTGGATACTGTTCAGCCCGGCTGAAACGGGAACCTGGGCCGGTCTGATAGCGCTCATCGGCTACGGCATCGGCCAGGCCGCGCCTATAGTAGCCTTCGCCGTCATAGGGCCGCGAATGCGGCGGCTCATGCCGCAGGGGCACTCCGTAACCGAGTACGCATGGCACCGATTCGGCAAAGCCATGTACGTGTTCGTGCTGGCCGTGATGCTGTTCTACATGTTCGTCTTCCTCTCCGCCGAGCTTACCGGCACCGCCCTGGCCCTCAATCTCATCGCCGACGTGCCGCTGGTTTGGACGGCCTTGATCGTTGCCATAGGAACGCTTGCCTACACGGCGTATGGGGGAATTCGAGCCTCCGTATTCACGGATACCGTTCAGTTCCTGGTCATCCTGCCGCTTTTCCTCATAGCCTTTGTGGCGACCGTGGTAGCTATAGGCGGCTTCGGCGAAGCCTTCGAACCCGTGCGCGATTCTTCACCGGAGCTCCTCTCGCTGTCGCACACCCCCGGCATAGAGTTCGGCCTCACGCTGGTCATCGCCGTGTTCGCCGCCAACATGTTCCACCAGGGCTTCTGGCAGCGCGTATACAACGCCAAGGACAACAGCACTTTGCGCAAGGCGTTCACCCTGGGCGGGGTGCTGGTAATCCCCATCATCATCCTGGCCGGTCTCTTTGGCATCATGGCCGTCGGCTATGGCGTCCCCGCCGACCAGGGCTCGGTAGCGTTGTTCTGGCTGATTCTGGAGGTGCTGCCCACCTGGGCGGTAATGGTAATACTGGTGCTTGCCTTGGGATTGGTCATGAGCAGCATGGACACCCTGCTCAACGGCATAGCCAGCGCGGTGACCAGCGACCTGCCCAGGCTCAGGCCAGCCATCGGCACGGCATTCCTCCTCCGCTGGTCGCGCGCCATTACCGTCGTGGTGGCCATTCCCGCCGTATTCATCGCCGCTCAGGGTTACAGCGTGCTCTACCTCTTCCTAATTGCGGACTTGGTCTGCGCAGGAGCCGCGTTCCCCGTCTTATACGGGCTTTACAGCAGGCGGCTGAGCGGCACGGCGGCGCTGGTAAGCTGCGTGGCCGGAATAGCGGTTGGCACGCTCTTCTTCCCCAAGCCCGACTTCTCCCCGTGGTTGGACATACCCTGGGGCGGCAAGTTCCTGGTCAGCTTTGGCGCGGCGCTCGCCGTTTCCACGGTTATAGCGGTGGCTTGGAGCATGATTTCATCGAGGTCCGGCGCCGCGCAGGAGTACGATTTCGAAGGGCTGCAAGAACGGGTGGAGGCAATCCAAGGTTAGCGGGCGAACACGGAGCACTACCATGACCGATAAACGCATCGCCATGACCATCGCCGGTTCCGATTCCGGAGGAGGAGCCGGTATCCAGGCCGACCTCAAAACCTTCGCCGCAATGGGGGTGTTCGGCGCATCCACCGTCACCGCCATCACGGCGCAAAACACGCTGGGAGTCACCGCCATCCACGAGATACCTGTCGGGATCATCGAGGCTCAGATTGACGCCGTCCTCACCGACATCGGCGCGGATGCGGTGAAAACCGGAATGCTCTCCTCCTCCGAGATAATCCAAGCCGTGGCCTCCAAAATGACCGAGCACAACGTAGCCAAGCTGGTGGTGGACCCGGTGATGGTGGCCAAGGGCGGCGACCGCTTGCTCAGGGAAGATGCCGTGGAAGCGTTGCGCTGCAAGCTGCTGCCGCTGGCGACTGTGATCACGCCCAACCTGCCGGAAGCCGAAGTGCTCAGCGGGCTGACCATCGGATCTCTGGAAGACGCCAGGGAAGCCGCCAAACGGGTCCTGGATGCAGGCGCAGCAACCGTGGTCATCAAGGGAGGCCACCTCTCCGGCGATGAGTCGGTGGATATCTTCTACGACGGCACGGAGTTCCACGACCTGCACGCCGAGCGCATCGACACCAAGAACACGCACGGCACCGGTTGCACCTTCGCCTCGGCCATTGCCGCAGGGCTAGCCAAGGGCCAGCCGCTGTTGGAGGCGGTGACGCAAGCCAAGGAGTACGTCACCAACGCCATACGCGGCAACTTGAGCATCGGCGGCGGCCACGGCCCGCTAGACCACTTCTATGCAAGCAATTGAAACCTGTAGAACTCCTGCCACAATGGTAGAATTCGATGACCGATTATATCTTGAAAGGACTTGAAATGCCCCGTCGATTGAGTTCGTCTCAGATACGTTCCAGATTACGACAAGCCCAGACTAAACGACGTCAGGCCATTCAGAAGATTAATAGCGCAATTCGTTCCCATAACCGTGAAGTGCGTTCCTACAACGCGCGTGTCAGAGCTAATCAAGCACGATTGCGCTCCGCTCTCCGTAGTCTTTCGACTCGAACCATCACCGTCCAATACACTTCCTTTCACGCATCCGTGGAGGCCCTCCACTTCGCGTATGAGCGGCTAGACAATAGTGATGTTGACCCATTCCTTGCGGATCTCGCTGAACGCGATACTGCGAACAGCGTGACTGTTCTCAACACGCTACTTGGAGACGACGGCCAAGCCGAGGTTGAGAACATAGAACTCACAAGCACGAAGTTATCGGAACCATTAAGCAGGTATTCTTCGGACATGCGGGATCGCTGGCTCGGCGCCATCTTTGCGTTGAATCCTCACAATCCCGACGCTGCCCGACATTTTTGCTCAAGTTCTAGGGAAATCCTCGCAGAGATTCTCAACAGCGAAGCACCCGACGAGGAGGTGCTAGCTCGGTTCCCGAACTGCCAAGTTACTGAGCAAGGCACACCTACCCGTCGCGCTAAAATCTATTATTGTTTGGACCGCAGTGGATTGAACAACGAAGCCCTTGAAGATTTCACCGAAAGTAACATCAAAGATCTCTCGAACCTGTTCAATGAACTAAACACGGGGACCCACGGCCCCGCAGGGAGATTTTCGTTACCACAGTTAACTGTAATCAAGACCAGAGTTGAAGATGCCATTGAGTTCATATGCGCGCTCGTAGCTTAGCCGATACAGAACATTGGAATCAGTTCAACGAAGGTCTCCCTGTTTGATTCCCACTTTGCCCGCCTTGCCCGCCTGCCCTCCTACGCAACCTCAGGGTTCACGCAGTTTGGCATAGCCTCACCTCTGAGCCTGGCGACTATATTGCGGGCGGCCAGCACCGCCATCGCCCTGCGGGTGCGGACGGTCGAGCTGCCGATGTGCGGTGTGATTACAACGTTGGGCAGCGTGAGCAGCGGATGGTCGACAGGTATCGGTTCAGGTTCCGTGACATCCAGGCCCGCGCCCGCTATTACGCCGTCGCGCACCGCCTCGTACAGCGCCATGTTGTCCACCACCGGCCCTCGCGCTATGTTCACCAGGATAGCGTTGCTTTTCATCAAGTTAAGCTCGTCCCGCCCTATGAGGTGGTGCGTCTCCGCGGTCAGCGGCGTGGAGATGCAGACGAAATCGGCCTCGCCAAGCGCCGTCTCCAGGCTGGCGCAATAGTCGAATTCATCCCCCACGTCGTCGCGGCGGCTGCGGTTGTGGTATACCACCCTCATCTCGAAGGCTAGGGCGCGCTTGGCCACCTCCAACCCTATCTTGCCCATGCCTATCATGCACAGCGTGGAGTCTGCCAGGTCATAGCCCATATACAGCGAGGGATGCCAGTACTTCCATTTCCCCTGCCGGGTCTCCCTATCGCCCAGTACAACCTGTCTGGCCACGGCCAGCATCAGTGCAAAGCCCAGCTCAGCCGTGGTCTTTGTGAGCACCCCCGGAGTATTGGACATAGCCACTCCGAGCCGGGTGGCGGCAGGCACATCGAAGTTGTCGTAGCCAACGGCCATGTTGGCTACGACTCTCAGGCGACCGCGGCCCTTGGAGAGCAGGGCTTCATCGATACTGTCCTCGTTCGTGGTAAAGATGCCGTCCACCTCCGCCGCCTTTTCCAACATCACTTCCCTGGGAGGAGCCGCGTCGTCCTCCCACACCTCTATATCAGCCTCGGAAGCAAGCAGATCCAGCGCTTCCTGGTCGACTCGCCTGGTGACAAACACTCGGGGACGCGCCATGCACTCCTCCTTATCCCTTATACAAGATGGCCGCGATGCCTAAGCTCTCAGCCATCGCGGCACTGTTGTCAATTCTGCAACTCATCAAGGCGTGCCCGCAAGACCTTCTCCAACAGCGATAACGGCACGTCTATGCCTGGTTTAATGTGGAGCGTCGTGCCAGATGTTCCTATGCCAGCCGCCTTGAGTTCGTCCTTCATGGCGACCGGTACGGTTTTGCTCATGGTATGCAGGCCTACATGATCTTTGGATGCCGACAGCGCTACGAAGTCCTTCTTCAGGCGGAAGATAGGGATCCGGTAGCTGACGCGTTCCGTGCAATCGGGCGCGGCCGCCTTGATGAGAGAGCGCAGCTCTTCCAGCGTCGCCCGAAACTCGGGTGCTTGCGCCGACAGGTATTCATCAACCTCCTGGGGCGCGTGACGGTCCGGCCCGGCTTTACTCATTGCGAAACGCCTTCTCCAACTCGGCGATGTCCAATTTCTTCATCTTCAGAAATGCCGCCGTGACGCGCTCGACCGCCTCCGCGTCATCGCTCGCCATCATTTCGCCCAGCGCTAACGGCACAATCTGCCAGGACACGCCGAAGCGGTCGGTCAGCCAGCCGCATTGACCTTCCTCGCCACAATCGGACGTAAGGCGTTCCCATAACATGTCCACTTCGTCTTGATCGACACAGTTGACCAAGAGCGATATTGCCGGGCTAAGTGTGTAGTGGGGGCCGCCGTTGATGATGCAGAACTCCTGCCCTGCCAGCTCAAACTCTGCGGTCATGATATCGCCCTCATTGCCCATACCGGCTTCCGTGTAGCGCGTGATATTAGTGACGCGTGCGTCTTCAAAGCAGGACGTATAAAGCTCAAGCGCCTCGTCTACCCTTCCGTCAAACCACAGATTGGTGACTATTTTCTGCATGGCTCAATCTCCACTCTTCAAGTTAATTACGTATGACCTCATCGACTTGATCTCTTGCTGGATGCTGACGTGAACTGGTAGACGTCGCAGAAAGCGAACGACGCGCCA
The DNA here is from genome assembly GCA_034421495.1 of Dehalococcoidia bacterium. GTDB lineage: Bacteria > Chloroflexota > Dehalococcoidia > Lucifugimonadales > QGNO01 > DAOUJH01. The sequence goes on from DAOUKI010000123.1 coordinate 5,319, forward strand.
TGCACTCCTCTTCATCTATAAATGCAAGAGGGGCCGGATGTCTAAGCCCTCAGCCATCGCTGGTACTGTTATCAAATTCTAGGTCTCGTCGAAAACGGACTTGTCGCCTCTTGTCTCGGACTCCACCATCGCGAGTCCACCCCGTGGCTTCGTAGAAGGCGATTCCTTGCTCGTAGCCTTCAACCGTCCATAGTATTGCCTCACGGTAGCCGTCGGATACCAGATGCTGCACAGCAAGTGAAATCAGCGCCTTGCCAATTCCCTCACGCCAGTAGGGTGGATCGACGGCGATGGTATCAAGCTCTCCGATTCTGGGATCCACGGGGTCTCGACTGGGTCCAATCCCGACGAACCCAACGAGTAATCCCATCTGTTCTGCCACCCACCAACGGTGTGGAACCGACTGAGCAAGATCATGCCGCCATCTTTCGATAAGTTCGGGTGTTACAATCCTGTTTGCCCGCGACAGCAACTCTCCAAAGCCTGCGTTCCACGAATCGACATATATTCGAACTACGATTTCGGCGTCGGCTGGTGTCGCTGGTCTGATCTTAAGGAGCGGTCGTGAATCCACAGCAGGCCCCGGTAGGCAATTGATGCCTCGACAATAGCATATCGCCGTGAGACTTCCCCACAGTTGCCTCTCCAGAGTTCTGGTTGGTCTTTTCTCAGACTGGACCTAGAATCTAGACAGCCCCGGCGTCCTTCATGGCCTGTACTTTAGCGTCGTCGTAGCCAAGCTCCGCCAGCAGATCGTCCGTGTGCTCTCCCAGTCCCGGAGCGGCCCTGTACTCCTCCTCCTGCCCCATCTTCAAAGGATTACCGATTGTCCGGTACTCGCCGGCCTGCGGGTGGTTGACCAACGGAGTCATGTTGCGATTGATCACGGATGGCTCGGCAAACGACTCGGCGAGCGTGTTAACCCTGGCCACGGGCATATCATTGCCCAACTCCGAGTCCCACTCGTCGGCGGTCTTCTTCGAAAATACGCCGGTAAGGAATTCCACAAGCTCCGCCTTGTTCTTCAAGCGCTCGCCGGGATTGGCAAACCTGGGGTCGTTTGGCAGGTCCGCGTACTCGTCGGGATACATCTCCGCCAGTTTGTTGGCCAGCTGCATGTAGAGCGGCTGGTTGGCGAACTGGATCTGCACATAGCGGCCGTCCTTGCACTCCAGGGCGGTGACGGGGACGTTCGTCGGGTGTGTGGAGCCCAGAGGCCCCGGCTCCGAATCGAACATGAGGTAGTACTGACCTATGTACGCCTGGAGAGTGAGCATGGTGTCCAGGAGCGCTACGTCCACGTGACGGCCTTCCCCGGTCCGCTCTCGGTCTACCAGCGCCGCCAGAATGCCCGACAGCGCGGCATAAGCGCCCGCCAGGTCGCCCACCGGCACGCCCATGGTGGAAGGAGCATGGCCGGGATGGCCTATCACGCTCATCACTCCGCCGCTGGCCTGGATGGTGGTGTCGAATGCGGGACGGTTGGGATTGGGCGCTCCGTCGTGCCCGAAACCGGAGATGGAGCAGTAGACCAATCGCGAGTTGATCTTGTGTATGGTGTCGTAGTCGATCCCCAGGCGGGGCGGCACGGACGGCCGGTAGTTCTCCACCATAACGTCGGATGTTTTAACCAGGTCATAGAAAGCCTCTCTGGCCAGCTCTTCTCGGAAGTTGAGAGTGATGCTGCGCTTGTTGCCGTTCAGGCCCAGAAAGTAGTAGCTCTCCACGTCCTTGTACTTGGGCGGGAAGTTACGAGACGGGTCGCCCGTGCCGGGCTGCTCCACCTTGATAACGTCCGCTCCCATGTCGCCCATCAGGCGGCAGCAGAACGGGCCTGCCAGTACCTGGGTCAAATCTAAAACGCGCAAACCTTCCAGTGGCTTAGTCATGAAATGCCTCCCTATTCTTCAATGAAAACGCGCCGTAGCAACGCAGCACGAGTTTAGGTGTGCCCCCAACCACTGTCAAGGGCAGCGGCTCTGTCTGCACGTTTGCTCGTATGCCCGTCTTGCCCGTCTGCCCGCTTGCCCGCTATACTCCGCCCTACTAGCACCTGTTGGGGGGAGCCATGCCTACCGTAGCTGATATGAAACAGGCGGCCATAGCCGCCATAGAGGAACGCAAGGACGAGATCATCGGCATTGCCCAGCACATCCTGCGCAACCCGGAGACCGGCTTCACAGAGCAAAAGACGTCCAAGCTGGTGCAGGAGAAGTTCCAGGCCATGGGCATCCCCTTTCAAAACGGTCTGGCCCTCACCGGGGTCAAGGGCGCGGTGGAAGGCGGAGCGGGGCCTGGGCCGTCGGTGGCGGTGGTCGGAGAGTTGGACTCGCTGCGCGTCCTGGAGCATCCCTACCACGACGAAGTAACCGGGGCTGCCCACGCCTGCGGCCATCATTGCCAGATAGGCAGCATGATGGGCGCGTTGATCGGGCTGATGGCGCCGGATGTCCTGCCGAATCTATCGGGGCGAATTGTGCCCATCGCCGTGCCCGCGGAAGAGTTCATAGAGGTGGAGCGCCGCATGAACCTGCGCGAGAGCGGCAGCATAGAGTTCATGGGCGGCAAGCAGGAGTTCATCAAGCTCGGCATTTTCGACGACGTGGATATGGCGATGATCTGCCACACGATGGCGGATGATTTCGATCTGGCCGTCGGCGGCACAAGCAACGGCCACGTGGTCAAGTTTGTGCAGTACACGGGCCGGGGCGCGCATGCCGGCGGCGCCCCGCACATGGGCATCAACGCCCTCAATGCGGCGATGATCGGCCTCAACGCCATCAACGCCAACCGGGAGACCTTCCGAGAGCAGGACACCGTACGCGTGCACGGCATTCTGACCCGCGGCGGCGATGCGGTGAGCGCGGTGCCGTCCAACGTTACCCTGGAATGGCGGGTGCGGTCCGGAAACCTGGACGCTGTTGTGCAGAACAGCGCCAAGGTGGACCGCAGCTTCAAGGCCGGAGCCATGGCGGTAGGGGCAAAGGTCAGCATCACCAACATAGCGGGGTATCTGCCCATGCGCAACAACAAGACCATGCAGGACCTTTTCGCGGAAAACGCGGCGGACGTAGTGGGCAGAGAGAACTTACTGGTGCGACCCGACACCCACAACGGCGGAGGCTCCACGGACATGGGCGACCTTGCTCAGATTATGCCGCTGATCCACCCCTATTGCGGCGGGGCAACGGGCACCGGCCACGGCAAGGACTACGTTATCCAGGACTACGAGAAGGCCGTGATTCAGCCGGCCAAGTCTATGGCGGCCACCGTAATAGACCTGCTGTCCGAAGGAGCGGTCAAGGCTACGGAAGTCAAGGCCACCGACACGCCGCCGATGACCAAGGACCAGTACCTCAAGTTCCAGCGGGAACGCAACGAGGTAGTAGAGTTCGACGGGGCCACGGCCTAGCAATCCGGCGTCGCCACGCTACCCGTTTGCTCATATGCCTGCCCGCTCATCCTGAGCGTGTCGAAGGAAATGAGCGGAGAGATGGACGGATATCGGCGCAACTCGCGTTCCCTCAGGTTGTATTCGCAAGCCTCGTTGTGTCAAGATAGGGCATGCCGCAAATGCCACCAGGAGTTGAGCCTATCACCCTAATCCCCGCGGCGTTCATAATACTGGCCGCGGGGGTGGTCAAAGGCACTACCGGCTTTGGTTTTGCCCTCATAGCCACGCCGCTGTTGCTGCTGCTGTGGGAGCCCAAAACGCTGGTGCCCGTATTCATTCCCCTCAGCATTGTGGCCGACACTTTCATAGTAATGCAGACCTGGCGGCAGGTTGAATGGGGCAAGGTGTTGCCCCTGGTGGCCACCGGAGTGGTGGGCGTTCCGCTGGGCACTTACGTCTTGCTGGTGGCGCCTTCGGAAATACTGCGCATAGCAGTAGCGGGCATTGCGCTGACCGTGGCAACTCTCTTGCTTCTGGGAATTACCGTGCCAATACGCAGAGAGCGAATAGCATCCGGTGTCACCGGGTTCCTCAGCGGGTTGCTTTCCACCAGCACAACAATGTCCGGGCCGCCTGTGGTGCTTCTGATGATCAATCAGGGTTGGAACCGGCAAACGTTCCGCGCCTGCCTGGGCATGTTCTTCTTTGTCCTCCAGATATTTGCCATAGCATCCCTAACCTTGGCGGGCTCTCTGACATTGCAGACGCTGGCCGTATCGGTAATCCTGTGGCCGTCGGTGATCGTGGGCAGCGCCCTGGCTCTGCTCATACTGCCCCGTATATCGCAGCGGGTGTTCATGCGCATAGCCATCGTGCTGGTGATGACCACAGCAACCGTGGTCATAGTGGAAACGGCGCTGCAAGCAGCCGGTTAGCCGGCCAGCTCCGCCAGGACCTCGCGCACCAAGTCGTATGGGACGTCGTTGCGCACCACCGCCCTGCCAACCCCCTCCAGGAGGACCCAGCGCAGGTTCGAACCCTCGGCCTTCTTGTCCAGGGTCATCGCCGCCTCGACCCGCTCCATCTCCACGTCGGAGATGCGCACCGGCAGGTCGAAGCGGCGCAGCACCTCTTCCTGCCGTTCCAAGATGTCGACGGGAGTGACTCCCATGCGAACTCCTATCTTGGCGGCGCCCATCATGCCGATGGCCACGGCCTCGCCGTGGAGCAGCCTCCCGTATTCCGTGGCGGCTTCCAGCGCGTGCCCAATGGTGTGGCCGTAGTTGAGCAGGTTGCGATAGCCCAGGGTCTCGCGCTCGTCCTGGGAGACAACCTCGGCCTTGATCGACATGCTTCTCTTGATTACCTCAGTGGTCAGCTCATGTTCCAGGCCAATCAAATCGTTGGCGTGTTGCTCGAAAGTCTCGAATAGACCGGCATCCAGAATGAGTCCGTGCTTTATAGCCTCCGCCCAGCCCTCCATCGCCTCTCGCACGGGCAGGGTCAGCAGGGTCGAGACGTCCGCAACCACAACGAGCGGCTGGTGAAATGCGCCTACCAGGTTCTTGCCCTGGGGAAGGTCGACCGCGGTCTTGCCGCCTATGGACGAGTCCATCATGGCGGCTATGCTGGTGGGCACTTGGACGATGCGCATGCCGCGGGTGTAGGTGGCGGCCACGAACCCAGCCAGGTCACCGACCACGCCGCCGCCAAGAGCGACGACGGTATGGCCGCGCTGCGCCCGACGTTCCGCCAGCCAGTGGTAGATTTCACTTGCCGTGGACAGTGTCTTGCTGGCCTCGCCGGGGACAAAGGTGTACAGGTGCGACTCTATCCCGGCAAGCTCCAAGACGTTCTGCACGGCCTCGCCGTAGAGTCCGGCCACCGTATCGTCTGAGACCAGGTAAACCGGCCCGGCCACACCCGACTTGCTGAGAACATCTCCAAGCTGCGACAGAATCCCCCAGCCCGCCAGCAACGGGCAATCGCCGGCGGAAGAGTGTACCGTAGCGGCAAGGTGGGGGTTATCAGCAAACGGCTGACCGCCGTCGCCAGGCCTGCCCGACAGTATGCGCCAGGCGCGCACCACCTCATCGGCAGCTTGCTGCGCGGAGATGCGGTCAGTGTTGACCGTCCAGTGCGCCGTGGCGTAGGCGGCCTGTCGCTCCGCCTTTTGCTGGCGGATCCTGGCAAGCTGGTCCTGGCTCTCCAGCAATGGACGTACCGCCTCCCGCCCGTACTGCCTCTTCTGCTCCTGCAGGCGCTGGTGGATGGTCTCAGGCGGGGCGTCCAGGCAGACTACCACGCCCGCTGCCTCCATGGTCTCTCTGTTCTCAGGGAAGGTTATTGCGCCGCCGCCAACGGCAACCACTTGGCCTTGACCTGCGCATGCTTCCCGCACGGCGTCGCGTTCCAGCCCGCGGAAGTGATCCTCGCCGTGCTCCTCGAAGATAGCGGCTATGGTCTTGCCCGCCTTCTCCGCAATCTCCCGGTCCACGTCGATGAACCGCCAGCCCAGGATGCGGGCAACCACCTGACCCACCGTCGACTTGCCCGTCCCCGGGTACCCTGTGAGGATGATGTTTCGCAAGGTCAGCCGTCCCTTTCCTGCCGCGGAGACCTTTCCATAACCTCTTCCCCCTTGATGGGGGAAGACTGAGATGGGGGTGAAATGCGCCGGCGGGGCCTCAAGCTATGTCCTTTACCATTTCCACGTGCAGGATGCCGGCTTCCATGAACGTATCGCCGCGCTCTTGGTAGCCGCGATTGGCGTAGAACTGCCTCACATAGTGCTGAGCATGGAGCGAGATGAGCTTGATCCCCTCCGACTGGGCCTCGTTTTCCAGGAAGGCGAGCACCTCGCCGCCAATCCCGCCGCGGCGCAGCGACTCGTCTACCGCCATCCGCCCAATGCGCGCTTCGGTAGGCGTGTCCAGGATCAGCCGTCCCGTCCCAACCACCACGCCGTCCTGGAAAGCGACGGCATGGACCGCGGTGTCATCCAGCTCGTCAACCTCCAGTTCAGGGGGAACGCCCTGCTCATCGACGAAAACACGGTTGCGGAGGACGCGCACAGCCTCCATCTCCTGGGTAGTCTCCAACCTTTTGATTACAAGTGACATACCGAGATTATAGCAAAGGAGACGGAAAAAGGCCGCCTGCCTGTTTGCCCGCCACTTCCCCATCGACTGCCTTCCCTCTATCATTGGTTCCATGCAAGCGTTGAAGCAAACCGTAACCGGCCTCCTGCCCTGTATGCGCACGGGACGCTGGGGCCTGTTCTGCGATATCGACGGCACCATATCCGACATAGCCCCCAGGCCGGAGCAGGCGCGTGTCAGGACGGGCGCAAAACGGGCGCTGGAAGCGCTGGGAACGCAGCTTTCCGCCGTGGCAGTGGTCACGGGCCGCGATATGAGAGAGGCGCGATGCATGGTGGAGGTGGACAACATCGTGTATTTCGGAACACACGGGCTGGAGCGCTGGGAGGATGGAGAGTTGAGGGTCGCGCCTGAAGTGGAGCCTCACCTGGACAGGCTCAGGAACACCACCTCGGATCTGATAGACCGTTTGACCCTTCCCGGAATAGTCGTGCAGACCAAGCAAGTGGGCTTGTCGGTGCACTACCGCATAGCAGCCGATCCCGAATCGACGCGGGCCGCCATCCTGGAAGCCGTCGAATCCAGCGGCGCCGGCGATTGGATGGTCGTGCGCGATGGTCGCATGGTGGTGGAGCTTCTTCTGCCCGTTGCCATAGACAAGGGCACCTCTCTCAGCACCTTGGTAAATGAGCGCAACCTCAACGGGGCGCTGGTGCTAGGCGACGACGTGACGGACGTGAACATGTTCAAGGCGGCGGCGGAGCTGCAAGCCACCGGCGGCGTGAAGGCGGTCAACATAGGCGTCGTTGACGAAGAAACGCCCGCTGAGGTCATAGCAACGACGGATCACACGCTGGCCGGCGTGGACGAGGTGGAGGCGTTCCTGATCTGGCTGAGCAGCGAGCTGGAAACTAGCTAGTCAGCGAGCCAAGCTCTTCGAACTGGCTTTGAAACCAGAAGTTGATGTCCTCTCTCTCCACCGCCTCTATCATAGAAGCGCTCCGGCGCTGCCGCTCCTCTTGGGGCATGTTGAGCGCCTGGTACATCGCCCGCATGGTGCCTTCCACGTCGGCGGAGGCCACGGCAAGCACCCCCTCCGCAAGCTGGGGGTAGGCGCCGGCGGTCTCGGAAAGGATGACAACGCCGTCCCTCTGGTTGATCAGCGGCGCCTCTTTGGCCACCAGCGTCATGCCGTCTATGACGGCGTTCTGCAACAAGACGTCGTATTGGCGCATACCGGCCACCGCCTGAACGTAGTTGTTCTCCATGAACAGCTCGATGGGCTGCCATTCGGGAGTGCCGTAGCTCTGGTTGATAGTCCTAGCCGTTTGTTGGATCTCCTCCATGTAACGCTGGTACTGGCGGATGTGCGTACGAGAAGGAACGAGGAAGGCAACGAACTTGACCTGGCCCCTCATCTCAGGATAACGCTCAAGGAGCAGCTGGTAGGAACGGAATCCCCGCAGGATGTTCTTGTTGGGCTCCGCCCTATCCACGCGCACTATGTTCTTTTCGGCCCAAACGCCGGAAAGCTGACGCTCGTATTCCTGTACCCGGGGAGAAGAGCCGATGCGCCGCACCTCGTCAACGCTGATGGAGAGCGGGTAAGCGCGAACAGCCGTCTCCCTGCCTTCATAGCACACCGTGGATGTGGCGTAGTCCACCTCCGCGGCGGGCAGGAACTCTTCACACGATTGCAGGAAGTTGCGGCAGTCTCGCCGGGTCTGGAATCCCACGACGTCCGCGCTGCAGAGGCTGCTGCAAATGCTGCGCCTAATGTGCGCCGGGATCATCTCCCAGTAACCGGATGCGGGCCACGGTATGTGGACATAATGTTGGATGACCGCCTGGGGAAGGCGCTCCCGTACGTAGCCGCCTACCAGGTACAGGTGATAATCGTGGACCATCACGCAGACGTCCTGGTCCACGCTTGCCGCCTCTTCAATCACGGCGTCGGCAAAGGAGCGGTTGACCCTTACATAGCCGTTCTCCCAGGCGTCGTATACCGTGCTGTCCACGCTGGGGGTGTATGACGTGCTCCACATGTAATGCTGCAGGAACCAGAGCAGCGGGTTGCAGAACGTGTTGTAGTACTTGTGATAGACGCGACGTGGAGTGTTGACGTAGCGGAGCGAGAGCTTGTAACCGGGAAGGGCGGCGGGAATGCTGGACCCGTCGCTGTTTTCCCAGATGCGTCTATCCCCCTCTCCCATTGCGGAAGATATCCACGTAAAATTGAGCTCAGAGACCAGCGAGGAGAATGCGGTGACCAAACTGCCGCTGCTGCGCCTGGCCTGAAGGTCGCCTGAGGGGGTTATCTGGTGCCCAATGGGGCCGCGGTTGCTGACCAGAATGAGACGCCGACCATTCAATGCCTTGGCACAAAGCTGCAACAGCTCAGCACGCCTAGCCTGGCCAAGAGACGCCACACTCATAGATTCGCCATCCATTCAGAAGCAACGGTACGGTCAACCGCCGCTATCGCTTGAGCCGCCCCGCCCGTTAGGTGCCTCCCGAGGGTTGAAACGGCATCTTCTCCTAAAGCGGCAAAGACGTTAGCACAGGGCATGAGTACTGTCAAGGAAAGGCCCGCCTTGCGTTGACACCCCCCAAACGGCACACCTACAATCGACAAGCCAAGCTGGGCAAAGCCCTAAACCTACCGAGACCACGTGAGAACGTCTGAAGAGATACGAAACGCCTTCCTGGACTTCTTTCAAGAGAAGGAACACCTTCTCATGCCCAGCTCATCTCTAATTCCACCGCCGGACGATCCCACGCTTCTCCTGACCAGCGCGGGCATGGTGCAGTTCAAGCCCTACTTCATGGGCGAGAGGAGACCACCCAAACCCAGGCTCACCAGCGTGCAGAAATGCTTCCGCGTCACCGACGTGGATGAAGTGGGCGACGCCAGCCACCTCACCTTCTTCGAGATGCTGGGCAACTTCAGCGTAGGCGATTACTTCAAAGAGAAGGCCATCGAGTGGGCCTGGGAGTTCGTCACGGAGCGCATGAAACTGCCCAGTGAACGGCTGTGGGCCGCCATCTACCGCGACGACGACGAGGCTCACGGCATATGGCTGAAGACCGGCGTGCCAGAGGAACGTATACGCCGCTTTGACGAGAAGGAGAACTTCTGGGGCCCGGCAGGCAACGAGGGACCCTGCGGACCCTGCAGCGAAATCCATTACGACTTCGGCGGAACGTGCCGGACGGGCGATCCGGACGAACAGTGCGGCCCCAACTGCGATTGCGGACGGTTCCTGGAGCTGTGGAACCTTGTGTTCATGCAGTTCTACCAGGACACGGACGGCAGCCGGACTCCGCTGCCCAATCCCAACATCGATACCGGGATGGGCCTGGAGCGTGCTGCCCTGATCCTGCAGGACGTGCCAAGCCTCTACGAGACGGACCTGTTCCAGCCGCTGGTGGCCAGGGTCTGCCAGCTATCGGGCAAGGAGTACGGAAAGGACCCCGAAACCGACGTGGCCATACGCGTAGTGGCGGAACACGCCCGCAGCGCGGCGTTCCTCATCGCGGACAGCGTGGCCCCTGACAACCAGGGACGGGGCTACGTGCTGCGTCGCCTCATACGCCGTGCCATTAGGTTTGCGCGCAAGCTGGGATTGGAGACCGGCAAGGGCGCCGCCGAATCCGTGCTGCCCCTGGTTGCGGAGACAGTCATCCAGAAGATGGGGCCTGTCTACCCCAACCTAGCCGAGGGGCGCGACTTTGTGCTCAGGGTACTGCAGGAAGAAGAGGAGCGGTTCAGTCAGGTCTACGAGACGGGAATGCGTATCCTGGAAGAGATGTTTGCCAGCCAAAGGGACGGTCTCCTTGCCGGAGAGCAGGCCTTTCTCCTATACGACACCTACGGCTTCCCCGTGGAAGTCACGGCGGAGATAGCGCGTGAGCATGGCATGGAAGTGGACATGGATGGCTTCCAAAGGGAGATGGAAGCGCAGCGACAGCGAGGTCGCATTGCCGGGGAGCGCTTCGCCGGAGGATACGACGCGCAGCGGCTGTACCAGGAGATGGGCATAGGTGAGGTCAACTTCCTCGGCTATGAGACCACCACCGCGCCCTCGGTGATCACAGGCCTCATAGTGGACGGCCTCCCAGTGGATGAGGTGTCGCAAGGGCAAGAGGTGGAGGTCATCCTCAGAGAGACGCCCTTCTACGCCGAAGGCGGCGGACAGGTGGGCGATACCGGCATCATGGAGGGAGCCAGCGGCGATATCCGCGTCGAGGACACGCAGTCGCCGGTGGCGGGGGTCATCGTGCACCGGGGACGCGTGGCCAACGGTACCGTAGCCAAGGGCGACGAAGTCGTGGCCACGGTGGATGGCGACCGTCGCCTGGATGCGGCGCGCAACCACACCGCCACCCACCTGCTGCACGCCGCCCTGCGAGCCGTCCTGGGCAGCCACGTGAGGCAGGCCGGGTCGCTGGTTACGCCGGACAGACTCCGGTTCGACTTCACCCACGTCAGCCCGCTGACCCCGGAGGAATTGGGCAAGGTGGAGGCGCTGGTCAATGAGCGCATACGGGCCAACGTACCCGTGCGCAAGAGGGAGACCACCTTCCGCGATGCGGTGTCGGAAGGGGCGCTGGCCTTCTTCGGGGACCGCTACGCCGATGAGGTGCGCGTGGTGGAGATAGCCAACGGCGACAGGTTCAGCTTCGAGGTGTGCGGCGGCAC
>DAOUKI010000124.1:0-11481 GCA_034421495.1 Dehalococcoidia bacterium
GCGGGTCTGGACATTCCATGGGTTGAGCATATCATTGGGGCATTGTGAGACTTGTACTGGAACCCCCGCTTTGTCGCTAGAGGACGCAATCACCGGAGCAGCCGAGGCGAGGACGGGCAGAAAGCGCCCCCTCTTTCAGGTGCTCAGCGATAGGAACTATCGCCTGTTCTGGCCCGCCGGCACCGGCCTGCAGATAGGGCGGTGGATGTGGACGCTTGTCTCCGGCTACTTGATGTTTCAGCTCACCGATTCGGAGCTCAGAACGGCGATGGTCGTTGTGGCGTTCACCGCTCCGATGCTGTTCGGCGGCGTGCTCAGCGGCATAGTGGCCGATGCGTTCAACAGGCGTTACGTTGTCATGGCGGTGCTGGCGGCCAACAGCTTGCTGGCGACCGCGGCGGCAATGCTGGTCTTTTCCGGGCTTCTGGTGGAGTGGCACATACTGGCGTTCAGCCTGCTCATAGGGACATCCCATACGCTTGACCAGGTGGCGCGCCGCACCTTCGTAGCGGACCTGGTGAACAGGGAGTCGCTGCACACGGCGTTTGCGCTGGACCAGATGGGCCAAACCGTCGGCGTCATGGTAGGCCCTTTACTGGGGGGCGTGATACTGGGTGTTGCATCGGAAGAGGGGTTCCAGAACGTGGGCTGGTCGTACCTGGCGGTGGCGCTGTTCTACCTGGCCGCCCTGGTTCTGGTATCGCTCATACGTCCATCCCGGAAGCAGACGCTGGTGTCGGTCGGAGTGCATTCATTCTTCAGGGTAACCGCGGAAGGGTTCCGCGCTCTCACGGGGAACCGCGCGCTGATTGGCGTGGTTGGGGTAACGGTACTGCTCAACCTGGCCTTTCCCCCTCACCGGTCGCTTATTCCGGTGTTCGCGGAGAAGGTGTTGCTGGTGGGCCCGATCGCCATGGGCGCGCTGGGAGCGGCGCAGGGTATAGGTTCCATAATAGGGTCTTCTTTCATAGCTTCACGGAGGAACATCCGGCTGAAGTCGCGTTACTACTATACGGGCGCAATGATCGGCATGGGGTTCCTGACCCTGTTCGGGTTGTCCAACGTGTATGCGCTCTCCTTCATTGCCCTGGTTCTGGCCGGGGTAGGCATGTCCGGGTTTGGCTCCATGCAAGCAACGATGGTATTGCTCTCCACGGACGAGAAGATGCGTGGCCGCGTGATGGGGATCATGAGCATGTTCATTGGGGTGATGCCGCTGGGTACGCTGGGTCTGGGAGCTTTGGCCGAGGAGCTGGGCCCAGGTACGGCGGTGGCGGCAATCGCAGCTTCAGGCGTAGCGCTGACAGCAGTCTGGTCATACTTCTCGAAAGAGATGCGTAAGGTGTAGGGGACGGTCGTTCGGAGACGGGAGTAGTTGTGGGTCAGCTGACGCCACTCTCAAGAACCTCGATACTCTCCTTAATTGAGTCGACTCTTGCTCGACAGCCAATGGGCAGCACAAACTGAGGAGAGGTGTGCCCAAAGTCCAATTCGGCTACAACCGGAAACTTGTAGGAGCTGCATCTGTCCAGGAGCACTTGGTGAAGTTCTTGCTTTTCAGATGCCGAATAGCGCATAGGTCGCCCGAACAAGAGGCCACTAATCTGCTCCAGTACACCCATGTTCTGGTAATCCATGAGCATAGCGTCCACGTCGCTGGGGCTCGGCTTCTGCTCGGATGTCTCTAGAAACAGTATCGCGTCACTAAAGTCAGGCCAGAATGCGGTTCCCCGGAGGTGTTCTAACGATTCTATGCATCCTCCGATAAGGGGACCCTCGGCAAGGCCTTGCCGTAGCCACACAGGCCCTTCTGATGTTTCAAGATGACGAGCACGCTCAAGGTCTCTCTTTTGAGACCAACTCAAGTGTTCTTCTGTCCACCGAGGTGACGGCTGAATAACGCCTACTGGCTCGGGCTGGCACAGAGTGTTGAGAAATGACTGCTCGGTGTACTCAAGCATCTGTGGGTACTCGGCGAAGTCAGTAAGTAACGCAGGGCCGTTGAAGGTCACCAGTCCAGTCTTAGTCCATATAGCCACGTTGAGGACAGTTATATCCGAAAAACCCATCAGGATGGTGGGATGGGCGCGAATCAGGTCGAAGTCCAATTGCGGCAAGAGGTGGCATGAGTGATCGCCACCAATCGCGGCAACGATGGCTCGGACACGTGGGTCGAGGAACATCTCGTGCAGGTCACTAACTCGGTTCTCTACTGTGTCTGAAACGAATCCATGCTGGTTTAGAGCATGCGGGCCGATCCTCACCTTGAACCCCAGGGACTCTAGGTGCTTCACACCTCTCTCAACTCGGTGGGGGTACATCCCAGCTCCGCCCCACGAGGGACTAACGATCCCTATAGTGTCGCCAAGCTTTAGTCTGGGTGGTTTGATGATACGCTGCATTTCTTGTTCGCGAGATGATCCATTTCTGTGCCGTTACCAATGTGCATGTTGAGCCGTCATATACCCGTTAGGCGCTCTGCGGCGGCGCTGTCCAGGAACCAGTGGAGCTCGCCGTCGGCGGGTTGGACAAGGGATGCAGGGAGCGGCTCTTCTCCAGGGTCGGAGCGGAGTACGCGTTGCACCATATTGGACTTGTGCGCGCCTTCCACCAGGAACGCTACGGCTCTGGCCCGGTTTATGAGGGGTAGGGTGAAGGTGATGCGGTGCGCGTCGAGGTGAGGAACCCAGTCGGCGACCACAAGGCGCTTGTCCTCTTGCAGCGCTTCGCTGCCTGGAAAGAGCGACGCCGTGTGCCCGTCGTCGCCCATACCGAGCAGGATCAGGTCGAAGACGGGGGTTTCCGCATACAGCGCTTGGCGAACGGTCTGCTCGTAGTCACCGGCGGCGCGGGCGGGGCCAAACTCCGTAGGGATGCGGTGGACGTGCGCCTGGCTCAAAGCCACGTGGTCGAGCAGTGTCTCCCTTGCCATGCGGTAGTTGCTGTCGTGGTGGTCCGGGCGGACGGCGCGCTCATCTCCCCAGAAGACGCGCCAGTGCGGCCATGAGATACGCTCGCGGTACTCCTCCGAGGCGAGTACGGCGTGAAGGCGGCGAGGGGTGGAACCTCCGGAGAGGGCAACGGCAAACCGGCCGCGGTTCCGCACGGCTCGCTCCGACAAGGCGGCGACAAGCTCAGCCGCTTGCCGCGCCGATTCGTCCGTCGTAGCCGATACGTGCACCTTGGGCATGGGTTCAGCCGCCTCCGCAGACCAGCACCCATGAGCGCCCATCCTGTTCCAGGAGCCAATCGGCGGCCTGGGGGCCCCAGGAGCCGCGGTCGTACTCGTAGGGAGCTCTAATCTCGTGCCAGTTGAGAAGCGGCTCCACAATGCGCCAGGCCTCTTCTATATGGTCGCTTCTGATGAACAAGGATGCGTCTCCCTGCAGAGCGTCTTCCAAGAGAAGCTCGTAGGCCTCGGGGATGGACTGGTCTCTGAAAGCCGTTTCGTAGCGGAACTCCATGTCCACGGGCCGCATCGCCATTCCCTGATCGGGCACTTTGGATTGAAACCTGAGATGGGTGCCTTCATTAGGCTGGAGACAGACCGATAGAATGTTGGGCGACAGATCGTCCGGCATTTGGTCGTTGAACATGAGATGCGGGGGCGATTGGAACTGGACGATTATCTCCGACGTCTTGTTGGTCATGGCTTTCCCGGTGCGCAAGTAGAAGGGCACGTCGCGCCAGCGCCAGTTGTCCACGTAGAGACGCATGGCCACGTATGTCCCGGTGAGCGACCCAGGATCGACTCCCTTTTCGTCCAGGTACCCCTTGTACTGGCCCCTGATGGCGTGCTTGGACACGTCATCGGTCTCCCAACGCCTGATAGCTTTGAGCACGTCCACCTTCTTGCTGCGCAGCGACTCAGCATCGGCGGCGCTGGGCGGTTCCATGGCCACCATGGCGAGAAGCTGTAGGAGGTGGTTCTGCACCATGTCCCTCACCACGCCCGATTCGTCGTAGTAGCCACCGCGGTCGGAAACGTCCACCGATTCGGCCACGGTGATCTGGATGTTGTCCACGTAGTTGCGGTTCCATACAGGCTCAAATATGGCGTTGGCAAAGCGAAGCACCAGCAGGTTCTGCACGGACTCCTTGCCAAGGTAGTGATCTATACGGTACACCTGCTCCTCTTGGAATACCTGATGCACCTCCCGGTTGAGGGCCTGGGCGGATTCAAGGTTCCAGCCGAAGGGCTTCTCTATTACCACGCGCCTCCAACCCGTATCTTCCGTGGCCAAGTCGGAAGCGCCCAGGTTGAGAATCGCGGGCAGATAGAGAGAGGGAGCTATGGAGAGGTAGAAGAGGCGGTTGGCAGGCCTGGTATCTCCTTCCAACTCTTCCAACTGCTCCTTCATATTCACGAAGTCCATCGGGTTAGAGATGTCGGCGGGGATATAGTGGAGACGGCGGGCAAAGCGGTTCCAGTCATGGCGGCGGTTCTTCAGGTCTCCGAACTCCTGCAAGGCGTCCCACATCGATTCACGGAACTGGTCGTCGGACATGGTGGAGCGCGACGCCCCCACAATTCGGACGTTATCGTCGAGCCGGTTCTTGCAGGCGAGCGTGAAAAGGGCCGGCACCAGCTTGCGTTTCGCAAGGTCTCCCGATGCTCCGAAAATCACGATGGTGGTTGTACCTTCAGACATGGTTAACTCCCAATCCAGACATTCTACCCTGTCCTACGCACGGCATGACCGCCGAACTGGTTTCGCATGGCCGCCAGGAGGCGCGCGCCGAACGAGTTATCCTGCCGCGAACGGAAACGCGCCTGTAGTGACGCCGAAATGACCGGCGCGGGCACCGCTAGATCCACCGATTCCTGCACCGTCCAACGGCCCTCTCCGGAGTCGTCCACGTAGGCCTGCAGGCTTGACAGATCCGGCT
This sequence comes from Dehalococcoidia bacterium, assembly GCA_034421495.1. Taxonomy (GTDB): domain Bacteria; phylum Chloroflexota; class Dehalococcoidia; order Lucifugimonadales; family QGNO01; genus DAOUJH01. The sequence goes on from DAOUKI010000124.1 coordinate 4,891, forward strand.
CCTCCTCCAGTGCAGCCGCGGTCAGGTCCAGGAGCCAGGAGCGGACTACACTGCCGTAGCGCCAGATCTCGGATATGTGGGCCAGGTCCAGGTCGAACTCCTTCTTGGCCTCCATGATTTCGAAACCTTCGGCGTAGGCCTGCATCATGCCGTACTCGATGCCGTTGTGCACCATCTTGACGAAGTGACCCGCTCCGGCGGGGCCAACGCGGCCGTAGCCTTTATCTACGGCTGGGGCCAGAGTCTGCAGTACAGGCTCCAACCTGTTGAATGCGGCGCGATCACCGCCCACCATCAGGCTGTAGCCTTCCGTTACACCCCAAATTCCGCCGCTGGTGCCGGAGTCCAGGAAGTAGATATCTTTTTCTCCCAGGACGGCAGCGCGGCGAACGCTGTCCTTGTAGTAGGAGTTTCCGCCGTCTATGACCATGTCGCCGGGCGATAGCAGTTCGGCGAGCCGGTTGACGGTGGCCTCGGTAACATCTCCGGAAGGGACCATGCTCCATACGGCGCGGGGCGAGGACAGCTTGTCGACCAGGTCTTCCAGGGAAGACGCGCCGGAGATGCCCTGCTTCACGTAGTCCTGCACCACCTGCTGGTTTGGGTCGTAGCCGACCACGTTGTGGCCGCCTTTGCTGAGCCGCAGAGCCATGTTCCCGCCCATGCGGCCAAGTCCTACCATGCCCAGTTCCATTTCATTCCTCCTTGTAGAAAGGGCGCGTCCCCTTCATCCGAGCCTTCAGCCTATCTCCTCTATCAAGCGGCGTATACCGGCTGCCGTGTCCTTGCCCAGCTTCACCATGGCGACGCGTCGCCCCAGCTCCTGGAGCACCTGCAGGTCGCCGGTGGCCTGTGCGTCGGCCAGGGTGGCAAAGGAGTAGGCCTGGCCTGGAATGTGAACATCGTGCTCGTGGTCGATGACCAGTTGCAAGAACAGGCCCGATGCGGGGCCTCCTTTGTGCAGCTGGCCGCTGGAGTGGAGGAAGCGCGGCCCATAGCCGAAAGTGGTGGCTATGTTGTGTTTATCCACCACCTTGCGCCTCAAGTCCGCCATGGCCTGTTCCACCTCCGGGGTGGGACGCAGGTAGGCCATGATTGCCAGGTAGTCGCCGGGATTGGCTTGGGCGAGCAGGTCTTTCAGAGAGCCGGGCGCTTCGGTCTGGGGCAGTGCGCCAGAGGAGCCGTACGCCAGAAGCAATTCCGCCGTCTTGTCCTTGGCCGATTGGACGTTGGGCTGGTCGAACGGGTTGATCCCCAGCACTGCGCCAGCAACGGCGGTGGCGAACTCCCAGCGGAAGAACTCAGTGCCCAGGTCGTGCCTGTCTCCGAGATCCAAGCGGATGACCGGCTGGCCCGAAGATTCCAAGCGCTCGATCTCAGCGTCGGCGGTTGCGTTGTCGTCGTCCTCTAGGCGCAGGTAGACGAAGAGCCGATCGTCGCCGTACGACTCCGGCGCAGCCAGTGGCTCCCCGGCCACCGGTACGATGCCCTTGCCCTCTTTGCCGGTGCTTTCGGCGAGGAGCTGCTCCGCCCACAGGCCGAAGCTGCTTATGGACGGGGAGGTGACTATGGTCAGCTTGTCGCGGCCCTTTAAGGCCAGCGCGGCCATGGCGGCTCCCAGCCAGGCGGCGGGGTCGTTGCTTGTCGAGACGAAGGAGGCGCACGCTTCGCGCATGCCATCGGCGGACTCCAGGACGTGTTCTATGGCGATTCCGGCGAGCGCGGCAGGAACCAGCCCGAAGTAGGAGAGGACGGCATACCGCCCGCCTATATCCGATGGGTTGATGAAGACGCGGCGGAAGCCTTGCTCCTGCCCCAGCCTTTCCAGGGGGGAGTCCGGGTCCGTGATGGCGGCGAAGTTCGCTCCCGCCTTGTCCTTGCCTATCGATTCTTCCACCAGGCTCCGGTAGTAGCGGTAGCCCGAAACCGTTTCCAGGGTCCCGCCAGACTTGGAGGAGACCAGGAACAGGGTCCTGGATACGTCTATGGTCCGGTTGACGGCCTGAATCCAGTCGGGGACGGTGGTGTCCAGAGTGATAGGCTGGGGATAACCCGGTGCGCTGCCGAAGGTCTGCCACAGCACCTCCGCCCCCAGGCTGCTTCCGCCCATGCCGAGCAGAACCACGTGGCGGTAACCGGCCTCCTTGACCTCGTCGGCGAAGTTGTGCAGAGCCGGTACCTGACCGGCCATCGATTCGGTGACGTTGAGCCATCCCAATCGGTCTCTGATCTCAGTGGGGTCCGGCTTCCATACGGTGTGGTCATTGGCCCAGATGCGCTTGATCGCCTCGTTGTCCTGCAGATCGCGCAGCGTGGCCTCTACGTCCGGCAGGTGGTCGCCGAGAGACGAGGTTGGACGCGGGGATAGCTGGGCGGTGAGCTTGGCCATCTTCTCGCTGATGTTGGCCAGCAGCGTGTCGAAGGAGTCGGCGAACGATTTCACCCCATCGGCCAGAAGTTTGTCCGTAACCTGGTCCATGCTGACGCCCGCCTTTTCCAACGCCTCCAGGTGCTCTTCCGCTTGGTCGGTTCCTTGCTCCAGGGTAAGCCCTGGCGTGCCGTACTCCAGAAGCGCCGTCAGAGTAGCGGGCGGCAGGGTGTCTACCGTATCCGGGCCTATCAGCGCCTCCACGTACATGAGGTCGCTGTAGGCGGGGTTCTTGGTGCTGGTGCTGGCCCAGAGCGGCCTCTGCGGGCGCGCCTGCTTGTCCTTCAAGCCGGAAAAGCGCTCTTCGCCGAAGACCTGCTGAAACTCCCGATAGGCCAGCTTGGCGTTGGCGATGGCCGCCTTGCCCATGAGCGCCTTCACGTCCGGCCCTCCCTGGCGCATGCGCTCTTTGAGGAGTGCGTCCACGGCGGTATCGACCCTGCTTACGAAGAACGAGGCTACGGAGGCTATGCGGGAGGGGTCGCCGCCGCCGCCGATGTACTCTTCCAGCCCCGCAATGTAGGCCTCCATCACCTGCCGGTAGGCTTCCAACGAGAAGATGAGGGTAACGTTGATGTTGATGCCTTCGCTTATGAGCTGGCGAACGGCGGGGATGCCCTCCGGGGTGGCGGGGACCTTTATCATTACGTTGGGCTTGTCCAGTGCGTCGAAGAGACGGCGCGCCTCCGCCGTAGTGCCTGCCGTATCGTGGGCCAGCTTGGGGCTTACCTCCAGCGATGCGTAGCCGTCGACTCCGCCGGTGCGTTCGTAGATGGGGCGGAGCAGGTCGGCGGTGTTGCGTATGTCCTCGATGACCAGCGCTTCGTAGCTTTCGTCCACGGACTTGTCGGAGCGGGCCAGCTCGGTGAGGGCCTCGTCGTAGTCCGTGCTTCCCGCTATCGCCTTCTCGAAGATGGTGGGGTTGGAGGTCAGGCCGGTCACGCCCATTTCGATGAGGCGTTTCAGTTCTCCCGAATCGAGCAGGCCGCGACGTATGTTATCGTACCAGATGGACTGGCCCAGCCGCTGGATATCTTGGACGGGATTACTCATTGGGCCCTCCTTGTGAAAGCTTGGGGGATCCTCCAGTATTGCTTTCCAATACTTTATAGGATTCCGCAACGCTGAGGAAGGGTTGGGGATGGGGGGGGGGGTAGTCATGCTACCACTCATCCCTAACAAGAGTAGCCTGTCAGAGCGGGCTACGGTAATATTAGGAGCGGAGACGGACTAGATCACCGTATGGTTCTTGCCAGCCGCAAGGATTCCCCTGCGATGTGCAGAGTTGCCACTACACTACCAAGCCAGACCTAGAGGCTATACCTAGAGATTACTTAGAGGTAGCAAAGTGAATGATGACAATGCTTTCAATAGCGTTCCTAACTTTGACGTGCTGTTCAATGCCACATTGAAGGCTATTCGGGAACTAGGTGGTAGCGCTACAGTTACTGAAATCGCCGTGCGAGTTGTTGAGGAACTAAATCTGAATCCCGACATCCTCCAGATTCCGCATGGCGATGGCAGACGTACAGAAGTCGAATATAGATTGGCTTGGTCAAGGACGTATCTCAAGCGATATGGTCTGATAGACAATCCTAAGAGAGGAGTCTGGTCCCTTACAGAATTGGGGCTGCACACGAAGAGCGTTGAGTCAACTGAGACGGAGGAGTTGTTAGACAATCCTCCAGAGACTATCGGAGACTCCTCCACTGAAACCGCGTCTTGGCGTGATTCCCTAATGAAGGCTCTCTTAAATATGAGTCCACAGGCGTTTGAACGGCTGTGCCAGAGATTGTTGCTTGAGTCGGGATTCATAGAGGTCAAAGTTACTGGAAGATCTGGAGACGGCGGCATTGATGGACACGGGATAATCCGCCTTGCGGGTCTAATAGGTTTCCCGGTGCTGTTTCAGTGCAAGCGATATAGCGGCACAGTTCCGCCTAAAGTAGTTAGAGATTTCCGTGGCGCTATGGTGGGCCGTGCTGACAAGGGGCTGATTCTTACTACCGGTAGCTTCACAAAAGAAGCCAATACAGAGGCCACTCGAGAAGGTGCTCCACCAATAGACTTGATTGACGGTGAGCTCTTGATGGACAAGTTGAAGGAGCTCGAAATAGGCGTAAATGTAACCACAAGGACAGTCGAAGATGTGGAAGTGAATAGCTCTTTCTTCGAATCTTTGTAACTCTACAAGTTTCATGACAATAACGTCCCCCAACCCCCTTAATTGACACCGCTTTCCCGTAAAGATATGCTCCGCTTGACCTGAGATCGAGCTAGGAGGCGGCTATGACAGAGGCAAAGACCAAAGACGAGATGCCGGTCTGGACCTGGGAGATGTTCGAACCGGGCCTGGAATCTCCGCCCATTGTTATGCAGGTGACCCGCGAGTCCATCGCCAACTACGCCAAGTCGGTGCTGAACAACAACCCCATCTACTATGACGACGATGCGGCAAAGGCAGAGGGATACGACAGCGTCTTCGCCGCGCCCACCATGGTTTTCGCATACGCGCCCATGCAGCGCTGGGAGCTGTTCAACTCCCTGGGCTATCTTTTGCCGGAGCAGACCAGTGAACCCAGAAGCACCCCGTTTGTGGGCGCGGAGGTCACGTTCCAGGACGTTCCGGTCTATCCCGGTGACGAGGTGACAAGTACTACCTCTGTCCACCGCACATGGGAGAGCCGCTCAGGCAACAAGTTCGTATCGTTCCGCGTGGTGGGACACAACCAGCGCGGGGAGAAGGTGTGCGATTACCTGTACAACATCATCTGGGAGTACTCAAGAGGCAGAAAGGTGCGCCAGAGCTGAGGAGGGGTCAATGTTAATTCAGGCAGCGACAGTCAGTTTCGATTCCATAAATGTAGGCGATCAGCTTCCCACCATGCAGAAGTCGGAGACGCAGGAAGACATCGATAACTACCTTATCTTGAACGAGCGTCCCGACCGAGAGATAGAGGGCATGAACCTTCACATCGATAGCGAGTTTGCCGAGCAGGGCATCTTCGGCTCGATGGTGAACTACGGCGTCAGCACGTGCGGGTTCATGGTCGAGCTATTGCAGACGGCGTTCCCCACAAGAAACGTCACCCGGGGAAGTATCAGTATGCGAGCGCTGGAACCCATCCAGGCCAACGACGTGGTTACCTACACGGGTGAAGTGATAGACAAGCGAGAGGAAGAGGGCAAGAGCCTGGTGGACGTCGAAGTCAGGGGCGTCAACCAGATGGGCCAAACGGTTGCCGTGGCCAAGGCCACAGTGCCGCTCTAAGCTTAGCCATGACCGTACAAGGCAACCTGGATTCACTGAGACGCGAGGTAGAGGCCAGCGATTTCGATGCTGTGGTGGCGATGTCGCCGGAGAACGTTCCCTATACGTCCGGCGTTCTGCTTTGGACGCAGCGCTCCATCCGCGACAGGCTGGCCCTGGTGGTCTGGCCCAAAGATGGCTCTCCCACCCTGATAGTGGCGACCCAGGAAGAGGGCTACTGCAGGGAGAAGGGCTGGATAGAGGACATCCGGGGCTACGTGCAACACGTCAAGTCGCCGATAGACGTGTTGGCGGAGGTGCTGCAGGAGAAGGGACTGTCGGCGGGGCGCATAGGCTTCGAGCCGAGCTACCTCAGCGTCGACTTCCACGAGGAGATGGTCGCTGCCCTCCCCGAAGCGCAGTTCCAGGCATGCGAGAAGCTCCTGGATCGGGTGCGCATGGTAAAAAGCGACTCCGAGATAGAGGTGCTGAAGCGAGCCGCTGTCGCCACGGAACGCGCCCTGATGGCCACTTACGCGACCATCAAGCCGGGAGACGTGGAGTCGGACCTGGTGGCCCGCTTGGGCAGCGAGATCCTGCGAGGCGGCGCGGAGCTTCCCGCCTTCCTCTACCTGACCACCGGGCCCAACACCGGCCACGCCCATCCAGACCCGACGGACTACCGCATCCAGCCCGGCGACCTGGTGAAGACGGACTGCGGCGGCTATTTCTCGGGCTACTATTCCGACGTGGCGCGCACCGCCGTACTGGGCAAGGCGACGGCGGAGCAGAAGTCCATCTACGAGCGCATATACCAGGTGCACATGGAGACGCTGGATTCCATGAGGCCCGGCGCGCTCGCCAGCGACGTGTTCAGGGCAGCGGTGGCAGGCTACAAGCGGGCGGAGATATC
>DAOUKI010000125.1:0-15547 GCA_034421495.1 Dehalococcoidia bacterium
TAACCGACAGGCCCAGGCCGGAACGAGCAGGGGAGATGGATCGGACCGGCGTCTCTACGCCCGCTCTGACCGAGTATTGCTCAGGAACGGATACCACCGATCCAAACTCGAACGATCCGGTGTTTCTCCGTCGGAGTCTGGCGAGCAACTCTGCCTCGCTATGTCCCCCGAGCAACTCTTGGTCGAATGCGATGAGCGCATTCGCTTTCCCCTTCAGGGTAGTGTTAAACCAATTGAGCCCAGAGATGAGCCGGTTATCGTAAGGTTGCCTGGGATCTAGGTAATTTGCAGTCACCTGGAGTCCGGACAATTCGACGACTCCAAAGCGGCGGAGCGCATCATGGAAACACTGGATCAAAGCCAGCAACACCATAGAAGGCTCGGCGGAGCGTTGATGGAAGCCGAGCGGCGCATAATAATAGCCTGGAACGGGGGCCGGCGGTATCCTGGTAGACACAAACTCACCAACGTCCAGCCCGACCTGCACCCATCCGATCCTATCAGGGTCAATCCCAGCGGTCAGTTCCGCCTCGTTGATCTCCCAGAGCAGCGAACGGCTGCGAGACGATGTGGTGGACCAACCCATCAGTTCAGCACGCGCTCTGAAAACGCTATAGAGGTCTTCCTCATCCATGGAAACTATGCCCTCTAGGTTCTCGTCCCGTAAAAGCTGCCCGAAAGCCTCTATGAAAAGCAACGACGACATGGCGGCTAGCGACCGCGGAGGGTGCGGATGAGATCGGTAGCCTGCACCACGGAGGCAATTGTTGAATACGTCGCCATGATTCTGATGGGATTATCTCACGGATAGCTCGGTATAAGGAAGAAGCGCGGACTGCTTAGGGGTCATGGTGGGCCAAGGCGTACCGATTTGTGAACTTTTCGCTGGGATGTTCTGATATAAGGGAGGGGACAGGTGGCGGCCAGCGACTCTCTTGTTCCAGCTGGGCATGGGCGATATACGTCTGCACCGGTGCGTCACCGTCGGCCTTGGCAATCTGCGGGTTGCGCTGGACAGAAGCGCCGGGCCTCCGTATGCGCTCTTGGCAAAGCTCCCTCTCTGGAATACGACAGCTAGCGCGGCGTTGACATGTGGATTGAACTTATTTATTTCTACTTACATGTACTTGCCAAAGACATTACTAGGGAGCTAGGGGCTTCCCTCTCCTAATTGCCAACCTATACAGCGCACCATTTGATGAATTGGATGCACCAAGCCACTTCTCTTCTCCTCTATCCTCTCGCCCAACGGGATATGCATCACATTTCGAGAAATTAGTTCGAATGAGGCAACAAGCGGCTCAAGGTCAATTTGTGGCGACTCGTGTTGATAACAGATAGCCACGAGCCCCTTACACTGATAATCATCTAATCCCACTATTTTCAGCGCGTCGCCTATCAGACTTACGTTTCCTATATACGGGTGGAGAAGATTCTGGCTCCAATCTTCAGCTTCGTTGCCATTATCGCCAAAAGGACGGACAATCTTGAACTCTATGGCCCACGAATCCAAACCTGATGTTGCTCCTGGAGATCTTATGGACATGTCGGGGGTCCTATGGGTCTGTGCAACCGCCCTTTCTCCAGAAACTCCCCGCCCGGTTAGTCGCTCCGCCACTTGTCGAACCAGTTGACTCTCTCGGAAGGGTCCTATGCCAGGTCTATATCTACTCTGATCGATAGGGCGCTCTGTGTCGAAGTCTTTCAATATGTCCGCGATACTTTTAATAATGCTGTCAAATCTCACAGGTCACTTCACTCTTGTCATGTTCCCACAACCGAGTTCGGATCCACCGAACTGAAACCTAGTGTTGATGGTCAAGTTGCATCCTTCCTTGAATTGTTGGAACCGTCATGGTGGAGATAGGGGGACTCGAACCCCCAACCTCCGCGATGCGAACGCGGCGCTCTCCCAGTTGAGCTATATCCCCACAAATACAGCTTACGCTGAATCCCTGTGGATTGGAAGGCGGCCCTTACCAGACGGTAGGGATTTCCGAGCGCAAACATAGCCATCAAGCCATGCCGGAGCCTACCTCAATTTCTCGGGCAAGCCTTGGAGTTTGCCCAGCAGGTTGCTTGCGGTCAGATCTGTATGCAATGGAGTAATCGAGGCGCGCTTGTTCTGCACCGACCATATATCGGTACCCTCCACCGGCTCCCAGCCGGGCTTGCTGCGACTGATCCAGAAGTACTTTCGCTTGCCGTCGTCTCCACTCCGTATACGATCGGTGTAGGCTCGACCGCTTAGGCAAGTGATGTCAATGCCCTCTATATCCTGCTCCTGCAACGGGGGTAGATTGACGTTTAGTAGGGACGGGCTCGGCAGGGACCCTTGGTCGAACTCGCTCACCAATCGTTGCAAGAGCGAGGCCGCTGCTTGGAAGTCGGTGGGATGGAGTGACGCTACGGATATCGCAATGGCAGGCAAACCACGCACATACCCCTGCAGGGCAGCGCCCACGGTACCCGATATGAAGACGTCCTCACCCAGGTTGGCGCCGCTGTTGATTCCCGCGACCACCATGTCCACGCCTTTGACAAGACGCTCCAAAGCCAGTATCACGCTGTCGGCAGGAGTGCCTTCTATGGCATAGGTAGGCACACCGGCGACTACAGGGCGTACCTTTGCCGCCCGCACCGGCCCGTTAAGCGTCACCGATGCCCCAACCCCGCTCTGCTCTCTGTCTGACGCCGACACCACCACCCTAGCCACTTCCCGCAATGAAGCGGCCGCGGCACGCAAACCGGGGGCATTGAGGCCGTCGTCGTTGGTGAGCAGTACCTTCACTGCGTACACTCTTCCTTCAGAATCACGTTATCGATGAGGCGAGCCTTGCCGAACCAGGCAGCCACCGAAGCCATGGCGGGAGCGGCTACCCTATCCATCTCCTCCAAAGTGTCCAGCGCGGCGATGCTGACGTAGTCAACCCTGGCCGGAGACCCCTCATTGATGACGCATTCCATCGCCCCGCGCAGCACGTCGGCATCCATCACGCCATCACGCCACATCTCCCTGGCCCTGGAGAGGGCTTTGTACAAAACGGCGGCATTGCACCTCTGCGGAGGAGTGAGGTATACGTTGCGGCTGCTCATTGCCAGGCCGTCCGGCTCGCGCACCGTGGGCATGACGACGATTTCCGTCCCCAGGTTGAGGTCCCGGTTGAGCCGCTTGATGACGAGCGTCTGCTGGCCGTCCTTCTGTCCGAAGTAAGCACGGTCAGGCCGTACGATGGTGAACAGCTTGGTCACCACGGTGACGACGCCCCGAAAATGTCCCGGACGATGTTTGCCTTCCAACCTCTCTGCCATCTCACCCACGTCAACGTAAGTAGAGTAACCATTCGGGTACATTTGGCCGGGATCAGGGGCGAAAACAATGTCCACACCTTGTCCGGCAAGCATGGCAACGTCCCGCTCGAAGTCGCGGGGATAGCCCTCCAGGTCCTCCCCAGGGCCGAACTGGGTAGGATTGACGAATACAGAGGCCACCACGCTTTTGTTGTCGTTTCTCGCCTGCTCCACAAGCGTCATGTGGCCCTGGTGGAGATAGCCCATGGTCGGCACCAGTCCAAGAGGACGCTCCACACTATCGCGGGCCTTCATCATGGCGGATACGGTGCTGATTACATCCATCAACTAGGTTGTAGCAAGCAGGTCTTCCAGTATGGCCTCGTCCATGTGGAAGCTCTGGTCTTCGGTAGGGAACCTGTGCTCCTGCACTTCTCGATGATAAGCGGCAAGCGCCTGCGTGATCGCTTCGCCAAGGTTAGCGTATATAGCGGAATGCTTGTGAGCGCGAGGTGTGAGTCCCAGTATCTCGTAGATGACCTGGATTTCACCGTCGCAGTCGGGGCCCGCCCCTATCCCGATTGTGGGGATAATGAGCCGCTCAGTAATGATGCAGGCCAGCTCTGAAGGGATGGTCTCCAGTACAACGGCAAAAGCGCCGGCCTCTTCCAGCGCCACTGCGTCATCGACCAGAGCGAGCGCGCCGGCCAAGTCTCGACCTTGGACTCTGAATCCTCCCAAAGCATGCTCCGACTGAGGAGTCAGACCAATATGCCCCATGACCGGAATGCCTGCTTCAACAATTCGCCTAACCGTCTCCGCGGAACGGGCGCCGCCTTCCAGCTTGACAGCTTGGGCTCCGCCCTCCTGGACCAGCCTACCGGCGTTCCGCAGCGCCTCTTCCGTGCTCACCTGGTAGGACATGAACGGCATGTCAGCTACAACCAGAGCGTGCGTGGCCCCCCTGACGACGGCCTTTGTGTGATGCAGCATTTCGTCCATGTTGACGCGAACCGTGGTCTTGTAACCCAAGACCACGTTGCCCAAGCTGTCTCCCACCAGAAGCAGGGGTATGCCTACCTTATCGGCGAGTCGTGCCATGGTATAGTCGTAGGCGGTTACAGCGGTGATTCGCTCCCGCCGTTGTTTCATATCCTTGAACTGACGTACTCTGGTCCGCATTGGTGCCCTCCCTTAGCCGGAGCCTACCGGCTCTGTAATCGCACTCACCGATACGAATAAACGGCCGACCACAGCGGAAACGCGGTAGCCCGCCACGGAAGTAGCGGTGCGTCCGACTCCTAGAAACCCTGTCCTCCGGAACTTATCCATCAGCGCTCAAGCTCCCTTACCCCAGGTACGCCGGCCAGCCCTCTGGCCTGCGTAACGCCCCTGACGACCGCCTGCGCCATTACTGAAGCAGCCACTGCGCCAAGCCTTGTTAGCTGCATGTGGTCCATCTGGCCTCGCCAGACGCCTGTAGCCAGAGCGAATACGGTATCGCCGTCGCCCATGGTATGGGACGGCCTCACGGCAAGCGCAATGCCGTCCTGGCCGCGTTCCGCCAGCTTATTGGCCTGCTCTTTGCTGAGAAAAGCGTTGGTGGCCAGCACACCTATGGTCGTGTTCCCGCCAGCAACCGCCTGCGCTTGGAACCATTCCGAGCGAGGACGGGCCATGAGCTCAACGGTGCTATGGAAACCGTCGTATTCAGTCCTGGGAGCAGCAATGACGCGACCCGTCTCCGGGTCTACAATGTCGCCCAAGGCATTGACCACGGCAATGGCGGATACTATAAGGCCATCGCCAATGTCCCGGCTGCAAGTACCCAGCCCGCCCTTGACGGCATGCCCCAGTCCCATTGCTTTGGCCACTGAAGCTCCCGTGCCTGCCCCCACGGTGCCCTCCTCCAATTCGCCGGAAGCAGCGCGCTGGCAAGCAGTGTAGCCGTCGTCAGCCGTGGGTCTTACGTTCGAGCTTCCCAAGCCCAAATCGAAGATGATGGCGCCGGGGACGATAGGGACCACTACTCTACCGATTTCGTAACCCGTGCCGTTCTCTTCCAGATAGTGCATGACTCCGGAAGCGGCGTCCAGACCGTAGGCGCTGCCTCCGCTGAGGAGAACCGCGTGGACCTCGTTGACTAGATTGCCCGGTCTCAACAGATCAGTCTCTCGTGTGCCCGGAGCGGGGCCTCTGACATCGACTCCACCGACAGTACCTTGAGGACAAAGCACCACTGTGCAGCCCGTGGCGTGTTCAAGGTCGGTTGTGTGTCCAACCCTGATTCCCGGTATATCCATTATAGACCCTGGTCTCGTATCCATAAAAAGCGCCTTCCCTTAAGAACCGGGAAGGCGCTTTGCAACATAGCGTTGTCGCTTCCGCCGTCTCGGTCGCCAGGGATCCCAGCGGCGATTCGTTCCTAAACATCTCTGCTCATCTCCAAACGGTAGATGGCGACGCTATGCTAACAACCGACCGCTTGAGCAGTCAAGAAAAACTGATGGGCCATTATTCCTTTCAATTTATTGCCGCCAAGTCATTAAAATTCGCAATCGGTAGCCCTTGAGTGGTGGATAGGGCGGTGCTATACTCCCTCAAATTTTTAGTTGGCAGAGTGTGCAAAATGATCGGGACACTGAAAGAGATCCGGCATGCCTACGGCTTTGAAGACGTCGCCATAGTACCCGGCGACGTTACGGTAAACCCTGAGCAAGCAAACCTGGATCTGGAGATAGGCCAGTTGCGCTTCTCCCTTCCCATCATTGCATCAGCCATGGATGCAGTGGTCTCACCGGACCTCGCGATCAGGTTGAGTGATCTGGGCGGCCTTGGCGTATTGAACATGGAGGGGCTGTATTCCCGCTACGAAGACGCCGCTGGCAAGATAGGCGAAATCACGACAGCGTCGGCGGAAACGGTTACGGAGGTGCTGCAAAAACTGTACCAAGAGCCCATGAAAGAGGACTTGGTAGCAAAACGAGTCGAGCAAATCAAAGGCGCAGGGGCAACCTGCGCCGTTTCATTTACCCCGCAGAACGCCAAGCGGATGGGGCCGGTGGCGGTAGAGGCCGGGGCGGACATCCTGGTGGTGCAGTCAACGGTGACCACGGCACGGCACATATCCAAGAGCTATCACGGCCTGGTCTTCTCCGAGCTTGTCGAGCAGGTCAGCGCGCCGGTCGTGGTGGGCAACTGCGTTACCTATAGCGCCAGCATAGAGCTGATGGAAAGTGGTGTAGCAGCCATTCTGGTTGGCGTGGGACCCGGCGCAGCATGCACTACGCGAGAGGTGACCGGCGTCGGCGTTCCCCAGGTTACTGCCACTATAGACTGCGCCGCCGCCAGGGACGAGTACTACCGCCGCACCGGACGATACGTATCGGTAATCACCGACGGCGGCATTCGCACCGGCGGAGACCTATGCAAATCGATAGTAGCGGGCGCAGACGCAGTGATGATAGGCACGCCCTTTGCTCAGACGGAAGAAGCTCCCGGCAAAGGGTTCAACTGGGGCATGGCCACGCCTCACCCGGCCCTCCCAAGAGGCACCAGAATAAAGACCGGCACCAAGGGAACCCTAAATCAGCTGCTCTTTGGACCCTCAAGCCGTACGGATGGCACGCAAAACCTGGTTGGTGCGCTGCGGGTCTGTATGGGAATGTGCGGTGCGCTTAGCATCCGCGAATTTCAGCAAGCCGAGATGGTAGTAGCCCCCGCCATAGCCACCGAGGGCAAGGCTTTCCAGCGAGCCGGACTCATATAACAGCACACTACCCCGGTTAACCATGCTCATTGTGACCATGGTACTCTATCAACCCTAGCCTACTCCCGTTATACTGTTGCCCATCGGAGGCTCATCTTGGTCAAACGAGACCTACTGTCCATAGCCGACCTTTCGCCGGAAGAGATTCGACAGGTCGTTGGACGTGCCTCGCTCCTGAAAGGGGGTGAGACAAGCACGGCGTTGCAGGGCAAAAGCGTAGCCATGCTCTTCGAGAAGCCGTCGTTGCGCACCAGGGTCAGCTTCGACGTAGGAATCAAGCAACTGGGGGGGCATCCCGTATATCTTGGCAAGGACGAAGTGGGGCTGGGAGGTCGCGAGGCCATTTCAGACGTGGCTCAGGTGCTTTCAAGGTACGTAGACGCCATTGTGATGCGCGTCTACGAGCATCACACGCTGGAAGAGATGGCCAAGCATGCTTCCGTCCCCGTGATCAATGCCCTATCAGACGTAGAACATCCCTGCCAAGCATTGGGAGACATGGTCACTATCCAGGAGAGCCTGGGTAAGACCGACGGTGTATCCGTGGCTTTCGTTGGAGACGGCAACAACGTTGCCGCCAGCCTGGCACTGGCCACCGCATCCCTGGGAGCAAGTTGCACTATCGCCTCCCCGGAGGGATACGGGCTTCCCGCAACTCTGCTGCAGATGGCCGGCCAACGGGCAAAAGCCGGCGGGGCCGGGGTCGCGCAGGTCGCAACGCCTGAAGAAGCGATGGCCGGGGCAGACGTCGTCTACACGGATGTCTGGGTCAGCATGGGACAGGAAGATGAAACAAAAGAGAGGCTGGAGACCTTCAGAGGCTACCAGGTAAACCCCAGCCTGATGGAGCTTGCCAAGCCGGGGGCAATCTTCATGCATCCACTACCGGCGCACCACGGAGAAGAGGTCAGCAACGGTATGCTGGAGCATCCCGCATCCGTGGTGTTCAATCAAGCAGAAAACCGGTTGCACGCTCAAAAAGCGGTGCTTGAGAAGATTTTGGAAGGAGCGGGTGGGTAGTAAGTCCGGTTTAACTGCTTTGTGATGAGCAAACCTGTAATAGTCATAGTGGGACGCCCTAACGTAGGGAAGTCCACATTGTTCAACCGTCTCGTAGGGCGCAGGGTCGCCGTAATCGCCGAGGAGCCGGGCACCACCAGGGATCGCATCTCTCTCGACGCCACGTGGGAAGGGCGCCGTTTCATCATCGTCGATACGGGCGGCTTGGAACACGGCACTACCGCTCCTCTATCGGAAGAGATCGAAGAACAGGTAGAAGCAGCGATAGAGTCGGCAGACGCAATCATCTTCCTCACCGACGTACAGGACGGCGTAACCCCTTTGGACCTGGAGATAGGAGGGCGCCTGCGGAGGTGGGAGAAACCCGTCTTCCTAGCGGTCAACAAGGTGGACAACCCCAAGCTGGCCCAGGGTACGGCGGAGTTCTATGAGCTGAGCCTGGGAGACCCCATTGCAATAAGCGCCCACCACAACACCGGGATGGATGACCTGATGGACGCGGTAATAGAGCGGTTTCCATCCGCCAATTATGAGCAGTCTGAGGAGGAAGAAACGCTTTCGCTGGCCATAGTAGGCCGGGTCAACGTAGGCAAGTCCTCGTTGCTCAACGCCATCTTGGGTGAGGAGCGGGCTATAGTCAGCGACGTGCCCGGAACCACCCGCGATGCAATAGACACCTCTCTGCAGTACAAGGGGCAGCGGTGCCTTATCATAGACACTGCAGGGATACGGAGGCGAGGTAAGGTTGTCCCCGGCATAGAGAAGTTCAGTGTCTTGCGCTCCGTCCGTTCCATAGACAGGGCGGACGTGGTGTTTCTGGTGTTAGACGCCTCAGAGCTGGCAACCGCCCAAGACGCCCACATCTTGGGAGAAGTAGCCGGCGCATTCAAGGGAGTGGTGGTGCTTGTAAACAAGTGGGACCTGGCGGATGAACTGGGGCTGAACGAAGCGGCTTGCATAGCGTTGATACGGGACAGGTTCAGGTTCATTCCATACGCGCCCATAAGGTTTGTCTCCGCCGTGGAAGAGAGCGGTATAGATGAGGCACTGGATGCAGCATTGATGGTCCTCAACGACTTGAAGAAAGAGGTACCTCAAGACCAGTTGACCAGTGAAGTTATATCAGCCATGTCACGCCATCTGCCGCCGCACAAGGGAAGGCGCTATCTGAAACTGAACAGGGTGGCGCAGGAGGGTATCAACCCGCCAACCTTCGCCTTCTACGTCAACCACCCAGACCTGATGCACTTCTCCTATCAAAGATACCTGGAAAACCGCCTACGAGAGACTTTAGGATTCCGCTGGTCGCATTTGAAGCTGGAATTCAAGAACGGCAGGAAGAAGTGATTGAATACGCGTTGATTCTACCGGGAGCGTATCTGTTGGGAAGCATATCCTCAGGATTGATAGTGGGGAAGCTTAAACAGGGCGTTGACATACGCCGTCACGGAAGCGGTTCCACCGGAACAACCAATGTCCTACGTATACTGGGCGTCCGCATGGCGGCCGTAGTTCTTGTGGCGGACATCTCTAAAGGAATCATTGCGGTCTTGGCGGCAAAGCTTGTAAGCAACGACCCGCTCCTGGAAGCGCTGGCTGCTCTCTTCGTTGTCGCGGGGCACAACTGGCCGGTCTTCAGCAGATTCCAAGGCGGGCGAGGAATCACGGCTGCCGTAGGATCCATCGCTGTGCTGGCTCCAATAGCAGCGGCGCTGGCCGTTGCCGTCTTTGTTCCCATCGTCTCATTAAGCCGGTATGTCTCCTTGGCGTCGATTTCAGCGGTAATAGTGGCGGTTGCGGCAATGCCGGTCATGGTTGCATTGGACGAGGCGCCCTGGCAGTATCTAGTTTACACAACGGCGGGCGGCCCTCTGATTATCTGGCGTCATAGGGGAAACATCCAACGCCTGATCAATGGCACTGAAAACCGCTTGCAGTTCGGCGGTGGCCCTACCGGGGCATGATGACGGAAGACAAGAAAAGAGTGGGAGTGGTCGGCGCCACTAGCTGGGGCACTACACTGGCGATTCTCATGGCGTCTCAGGGTCACCGGGTCACGTTGTGGGCCAGGACGCCGGAAGAGGCCGATATTCTCAACAAAGACCGTGAGAACAAGCGTCTGCTGCCCGGCTTTCTCTTTCCTGAGAAAATGACCGTAACCTGTTCCACGGAAGAAGCGTTTCAAACGGCTGAGCTGGTCATCATAGCCGTCCCCTCCAAGAGTTTCAGATCAAATCTTCAGCAGGTGCGGAACAGCCTGAATCAATCCGGAGTGATCATCAGCGCCACCAAAGGCCTGGAACTCGGTACGGGGTTCAGAATGAGCCAGGTAATGGAACAAGAGCTCGCTGAGCCTTTGAGCTCCCGCATCGGCGTACTGTCCGGGCCCAATCTGTCGAAAGAGATCGCAAAGTGCATCCCTTCATCAACCGTGGTGGCAGCTAAAGACGCTGAGCTGGCCAGCGCGGCGCAGGCCATGATTATGACGCCGTACTTCCGCGTCTACACCAACACTGACGTGCTGGGAGTAGAGCTGGGAGGAGCCTTGAAGAACACCATAGCCATCGGATCAGGCATAAGCGACGGGCTGGGGTTTGGAGACAATGCAAAGGCCGCTTTCATCACCCGCGGTCTGGCGGAGATTACCCGGCTGGGAGTGGCGGCTGGAGCCAGTCCGTTGACTTTTACAGGTCTAGCAGGCCTGGGCGACCTCATAGCCACCTCGGCTAGCCCGTTGAGTCGCAACAGGTACGTGGGAGAGCATCTGGCCAAGGGGCGTAAGCTTGACGATATCCTTGCCGCCATGCAAAACGTGGCTGAGGGTGTGGACACAACGGCTGCGGCAATGAAGATGGCGCACGAACTCAATGTTGAAATGCCCATCACAGAGGCGACCCATCGAATCCTCTTTGAAGGACTAAACCCCAGACAGGCGGTTGCGGAGCTTCTGGGAAGAGCACCCCAGCCGGAATGAGTCGATGTTGAAGTAAGCAAACCCACCGGACCATTACTGTGGCGCTTATACTCGTAATCTTTGCAAACTCGTTCCTTGTGGGCTTCTCCGGTGCAATCTCTCCGGGCCCTTTGCTTGCCTTCAACATCAAGGAAACCTTAAGAGTTGGCTTCATAGCGGGCCCCCTGGTGGTGGCTGGACATTCCCTGCTGGAGCTGGCTACGGTGGCAGCACTGGCTTTTGGGCTGGCGCAAGTCTTGGACTCAGACCCCGTTGTGGCGGCCATAGGCCTGCTGGGCGGAGGCTTCCTTGTATGGATGAGCTGGGGGCTTCTGAGAAATCCGTCTAAAGACGTCCCTTCCCTTTCCGGATGGAGCGCATCACAATCAAGGGTAGGCCTGAGACCGCTGGTAGGCGGGGCATTGGTTAGCGTGAGCAACCCATTCTGGGCCCTGTGGTGGCTCACGGTGGGGGCAGCGCTGATTACGCGTTCACTAGAGGCCGGCCTGGTGGGAATAGCCTCTTTCTACCTGGGGCACATTCTTTCCGATCTGGTCTGGTACGGCTTTGTTTCAGCCACCGTTGCCTCCGGGAAACGTTTTCTGTCCCGAAACGTCTTCCGTGGCATAATCCTGGTCTGCGGCTCCTTCATGGGAATCCTAGGCGTCTACTTTGTGGTCACGGGAATACGCCTGTTGGGATGGTAAGCCCGGCTTTCGCGCCACCACGGTCAACCAGTCGCCATCGGTCAGGGACTGCTCCACAACGAACGATTCCCCAAGCGTCGCTTCGACCTCTTCCCAGCGTTCCTCCAGTATGCCCGAAGCTATGAGAAGACCGTCCCCCCGCAGCGCCCGGGCAAGCGATCCGGCATAGGAGGCAACCACACCGGCGGTAACGTTGGCTAGAGCCAGATCATATTCGCCGTCCTGCACAGTGGAGTGAGGTAGCGAGCCATGTATAAGCCGTACACGGAGGACCCCGTTCTGTTCGATATTGGCGCGCGCCACCTGGACCGCCGTCTCATCGGTATCTAAGCCCACTACGCAATCGGCCCCCAGCTTAATGGCGGCAATAGCCAGTATCCCCGAGCCTGTGCCCAGGTCAAGGACGCGCATGCCGGGAACCAGGAGCCTTTCCAACTGTTCCAGACACATGCGCGTGGTGGGATGGTGTCCCGTGCCGAAAGCCATGCCGGGGTCAAGCTCAATGACAACGTCGCCCGGCGCGGGCCAGTATATCTGCCACGTAGGCTTTAGAACCAGCCTTTTCCCAATGTGCTTGACGGTGAAGCGAGACTTCCAGGCAGTTTCCCATTCATCCTCATCCACCACCCTATCTTCCAGCGAAGCGCCCGGCTCCAGGATGGTGATCAGGCGAATGCCAACGTCTATCATCTCACGCCGATTGCTCGTAGTTGAGTCCATGGGGAGGCAGGTCATCACTACTACAGAGGTTGGCGGAGCCATTTCACCGGCGTTGTCCGGGTCCCAGTCGCCCTCTTCCTGGACAATCACGTCCCTTTCTCCGTAGCGCCGGAGAAGCTCGGAGACGGGCTCCACGAACTCAGGCGTGGTGCGAACGCTCAACTGCAGCCACTTCATCTAGAACCGGAGCCGCCCCCAAAGGTGTCCTTGATGCGGTGGAACCAGCCCTTGTCCTCTTCCATAACCTGACCCCCGCTCAACTTCCCTGCCAGTTGCTCTAACAGCTTCTTCGCCTCGGGGTCCAGCGAGCGCGGTGTGCTGACATGCACGGTAACAAATAGGTCGCCGCGTCCTCTGTCATGGACCTTGGCCACACCCTGGCCTTTGACTCGGAGCACGGTGCCGGTCTGTATACCAGCGGGAATGGCCAGCGGGGTTGTCCCTTCCAGGGTGGGAATCTCCACCGAGTCTCCCAGAGCCGCCTGGGAAAAGTTGATTGAAAGATTGAGAAGTAGATTGGACCCGTCTCGCTGGAAAAGCCGGTGCCATTTCACGTTGAGCAACAGCAACACGTCACCTGGCTGGCCGCCGTGGGAGCCTGCGTCGCCCTCCGCCGGGAGTCGCATCTGCGAACCGTCTTCAACCCCGGCCGGAATCACCACGTCCAGCTCCTGCGTGTTTCGCTCCACGCCTCGTGCACGGCACTTCTGACACGGCTGCGACACAACCTGGCCTTCGCCGCGGCAGCTGGGGCAGGCCACCACCTGGACGAACTGTCCAAACAGGCTCTGCTGGGAGCGCTTCACCTGGCCGGCTCCGCGGCAAGCGGCGCACGTCTCCATAGACGTGCCAGGTTCGCTGCGGCTCCCCTGGCACCTGTCGCAGGCCTCGATGCGCGATACCCTGATCCTCTTTTGCGTGCCCATTGCCGCTTCTTCAAAGGTCAGGGTCAGGCCAATTTCAAGGTCGCGACCGCGCGTGGGGCGTGCTTTGGTTCGTGCAGCGGCCCCGAAGCCGCCAAAGAAAGCATCGAAGATGTCACCAAAGCCGCTGAACGTCTCGAAGCCTTCAAACCCGCGCCCCGCACCGCCGTTGGACGCGACGCCAGCGTGGCCGAACCTATCGTATGCCGAGCGCTTCTCCCTACTACTCAGCACTTGGTACGCTTCGTTGACCTCTTTGAACCGCTCTTCGGCGTTGGGCTCCTTGTTCCTATCGGGGTGATACTCCAGGGCAAGCCTACGAAACGCCTTCTTGATCTCCTCATCGGAGGCCCCGTTGGAGACGCCCAGCACCTCATAGTAGTCTCTCTTCACTGCCATAGATATACGATTATACGCCTATACACCAAACATCTACCATAGTCAGGAATCAGGAGCAGCAACCTGGGCATCGTCGCCCTTCAGCTATGGACGAGCTAGCACGGTTACCTGCCGTGCAAGCTTCCCACCATCTCAGTCATCAGGTGGGAGAAATAGCGAACGTTGGATATGGCGTCCGGGTACCTCATGCGCGTGGGCCCCAGAATGGCGACGATACCCCCGGTCTCCGAGGGCGCTCCGTAGCGCGCGTAGACAACGCTGAAGGGGTGAAGCTGATTCATCCTGTGCTCCGTCCCTATGGTCACGTTGACGTCGCCAGCGACGGGAGCCTGTGACAGCACCACGGGCATAAGTTCCCCGTCCTCCACCAACTCAAGCACGTTCCTCGCCGTGGGGCCGGCAGCAAGCTCCGGGTACGCGAACATGTGGCGCAGCCCGTCTATGAAGTGAACCGGCTCCGAGTCGTAGTCCTGTTTCAGCAGGTCTTCGGCGGCTACGATCACGTCGGACTCGAACGGGGCTAATCCCCTATCTCGCGCCGTCACCTCTTGCTGTGTATTGCCTGAGTAGAGCGCGTTGAGCTTGTTGGCCACACTGGTGAGCTGGTCTTGGGTCATAGCCTCTTTGAGGGGCAAGAGCCGCTGGCGCAACCTCGACTCATCCATCACCATTACCAGGAGGGCTAGGAACTCCTGTAGGTAGACCAACTCTAGGTGTCGCCAGCGGGGAGGCGCCGCCGTGGGGAAACTGATCATGGCCAGTGTGTGGACAAGACCGGCCAGCATACGCACTGCCATCCGCCCCCACGCATCAACTTCCATGTTAGCCTGGCTGAACCTGCTCTGGATCTCCTCCTGCACTTGCCTGGGCAGGTCCGGTATGTACAGCGACTCCACGTAAGCGCGGTAGGCCTTGTCAGAAGGAACGCCGCCTGCGGAGGTGTGCGGACGCGTAATATAACCCGCCTTGTCCAGCTCTGCCATCTCGTTACGGATTGTCGCCGAACTGACGGGGCGGTCCATCTCACCGGCCACAACGTCGGAGGGCACTGGGGCAGAACTCCGAATGTACCGGTCAACGATAATGCTGAGTATTTGCTTCTGTCGGTCTGTGAGCATTGTTGCCACCTGTACTTGCGTCCGGTACTCACCAGGCACACAAGTACTAGCCTTTCGAATCTACCAATCGAGGCTTGCGGGTGTCAATATGCGAGCGCCTCTACGTTGGGCAACCTATGGCCTCCCAAGATGCCCACACCAGAGATGGTAGGTGTGGGCAATATACTGGCGTCCTCCGAACCAGCTAAAGTTACTCGTACCAGCCCGAGGCGAATATCAGCCCGTCGTGGAGCACTGCCCAGGTGTGCTTCTGCCGGTCGTCTCCCGTTTCAGGGTTGAGCAACACGTAGTCTACCCATTTCCCAGACTCGGTCGCCGACAGCAGGTCATCGCCGTAGAAGTATCCCGCGGAGTCTACACGTAGGCTGGGGTCTCGACCTCTAAACATCGGATTATGGTGGGATATGGTGTAGCCATCCTCATCGATAATGAAGACGTACCACTGGCCGTCCACACTCTCCCTGGTGTTGTAATGGGCAACAGTTGCGTCCAAGCCTACGGCGTTGTACAGGTTTATCGCCGATTGTACAAACACCCGGGTGTACGCCGGGTTGTCGGACTTGGCGGGGCCATTTTCGTACCACCCCGACCCAAAGGTCAGACCGTCATACTCCACCACCCACGAATGTTTAGCCTCTACTCCGCCT
>DAOUKI010000126.1:0-16937 GCA_034421495.1 Dehalococcoidia bacterium
ACCTTTCACCACGTTGCCACCCATGTAGCTCCATAATAAACCAGTGCCAAATTGAGCACAACGCTATCCAGTCTGTCTAGGATGCCTCCGTGTCCGGGCATCAGGCGGCCCGATTGTTTGGCGTTGTTGGCGCGCTTCAGTGCAGATTCCAGCAGATCGCCGATCTGGGTGGCAAGGCCAACCGCTATACCCAGCAGGGCAGCCTTCCAAGCCGCCAGGGACAGGGAGAACAACGATGTAAGAACAAGCAAGGCAAGGATACCACCAAGCAGGCCGGCAGCCGCTCCTTCCCATGTCTTGCCGGGACTGATTCCAGGCGCCATGTGGTGCCTGCCGAATGCTTTGCCGGCGAAATATGCAGACGTGTCCACTGCGAAGGCAGCGGCTAGGGCCAGTGACAGCCAGAGGGCGCCGTCCTCTATGCCCCTCAGCAGGACTCCGTAGGCCAGTGCCGCGCCGAGGTAGAAGGGGCCGCCGGTGACGAGGAGCCAGAATCTACGTTGTGCAGGCAAGAACCTGTAGGAGACGAATACAAGCAGCAGCCCGCTGAATAGGACAGGAGGGGCCCATATCTGGGCTTGAAAGCCTGCTCCCGTCACCAGCGCTACACCCAGGGCGATGCCCAGCAAGCGTGCCCACAACCACTTGATGCTTACCAAGCTATAGAACTCTGCCAGGCCCAGGGTAACCGCTGCGATAGCGAGGGCAAGGGTCCAATGCTCGCCCAGCCAGACCAGTGCAAATAGGATGGGGACGCCGATTATAGCGGTGGTCAGACGCAGAGCCAGCGTCTCTCCGCGGGCAGGTGATACCATGGCTTCAACCGGGAGGCCAGCCGCCCTCTACGGCGGTTGCACTTTCTGTACCAGCTATGGATATACACATAAGCTTTCCGACCAAGGGGAGTTACACTTCCAGCACTTCGGCCTCTTTCTCCGTGGCCGCGCTATCCACCTTGCCTATGTAGGAGTCCGTAAGCTTTTGTATCTGATCTTGGTTACGCCGGCTTTCATCCTGAGAAAGCTCCTTATTGCGCTCCATGGCGCGGATCTTCTCTATGGCGTCGCGGCGTATATTCCTTACGGCGACACGTGATTCTTCAGCGTTGCGCCTGACTACCTTGACCAGATCGCGGCGTCGCTCTTCCGTCGGCTCCGGTATGGGTATTCTCACTACTGTGCCGTCGTTCGCCGGGTTCAGCCCCAGGCTTGATTTGAGGATGCTCCGTTCAATCTCAGAGATAACGCTTCTGTCCCAGGGTTGTATGACAAGGAGCCTGGCTTCCGGGGCCATTACGGTGGCGAGCTGGTTGATGGGGGTTGGCACCCCGTGGTAGTTCACCAGGACGTTTTCCATAAGGCTGGGTGTGGCCCTGCCGGTTCGTACGGTGTTCATCTCCCGGTTCAATGCTTCTAGGGTCTTCTTCATCCGGGATTCCGCATCGCTTATAAGTGAGGCTGTTGTCATGACAAGACCTCCTGACGTTTGGTTTGCGGCAGCGGTACAGAGAGACCGCGGCCCGGGCCTAGATATCCCCGGCAGGGGTCAGGGCCTGCAGCTGCCCTACAACGGTTCCCAGCGAATCCCCTCTGAGCAGCCTGGAAAGGCTGCCAGGAGCAAATAGGTCAAAAACCACTATGGGAAGCTGGTTTTCCATGCACAAGGATAAGGCTGTGGCGTCCATGACTTCAAGTCTGAGGTTCAGCGCTTCTATGTAGTCTAGCTGCTGGAACTTCTTTGCCTGCGGGTTACGGTGCGGGTCCGAGTCATATACGCCGTCGACACGGTTTTTGGCCATGAACAGCACTTCAGCGTCTATTTCCAGCGAGCGCAGTGCCGCAGCCGTATCCGTAGTCATGTAGGGATTTCCCGTACCGGAGGCAAAGAGGACAAGACGGCCTCTTTCCAGGTGAGTGATGGCGCGGCGCCGGATGTATGGCTCTGCCACGGCACGGACGTCTATGGCCGTCATCACTCTGGTGTCCAGCCCCTCTCGCTCAAGCGCATCCTGCAGGGCCAGCGCATTCAAAAGTGTGGCCAGCATGCCCATGTAATCGGCGGTGCCTCTATCCATACCGCGGGCTTCCCACTCGTCGCCCCTCCAGAAGTTTCCACCGCCGACGACGGCGGAAAGCTGGACGCCCATGCGGAAGGCCTCCTTGATCTCTCCGGCCAGGTAAGCCAGTGCTTTGGGGTCTATACCGTACTCAAGGTCGCCTTTGAGAGATTCACCGCTGAGTTTCAGCAGGATCCTGTTGTAAGCCGAATCCGCCATATGATGCCCTACTCTCCTAGAGCAAAGCGGGCAAACCGTTTGATGCGCACGTTCTCCCCAACCTTGGCGGCTACTTCAGTAACTATGTCCTGGATGGTCTTGCTGTTGTCCCTGATGAAGGGTTGCTGCAAGAGGCATACCTCTTCAGGGTTGCTGGTGTCATCCTCGGGGAGTTCGGATTTGTCCGTGTAAAGAGGCGCCATGGCGGCAATCTGCATGCTGAGGTTGTGAGCCAAGTCCTTGAACTCCGGTGTCCTGGAGACAAAGTCGGTTTCGCAGTTAACTTCTACCAGCGCCCCAATACGGCTGCCACTGTGAACGTAAGATTCGATCAGTCCTTCGCTGGTCTCTCTGTGAGACTTGCTTGCCAGCTTCTCAATGCCTTTGGCTTGTAGCAGAGACTCCGCTTTTTCAATATCTCCCCCTGCTTCCTCTAGGGCTTTCTTGGAATCCATGATTCCAGCGCCTGATAGGTCCCGCAGGGCTTTGATCTGTTCGGTGGTGATCTCCAAGGCCGGCTTACCTCCTAATCTCGGTGGTGAACCCGGCAACTTCAGTTTCGGGTAGGGCTATCTCTTCAGGAGTCGACATGTCCTCGTTGACCTGGTCTGAAGGGCTAACGATATCTGTCTCTATGGCGGCGCGTCTTTGCATACCTTCCAGGACGGCGTCCGCGATTTTATGTGTGACGAGGCGAATTGAGCGTATGGCGTCATCATTGCCTGGAATTGGATGGTCCACTAGGTCTGGATCAGCATCGGTGTCAACCAGTGCAACAATGGGCACGCCCATGCGCTGCGCCTCTGCCACGGCTATCTTCTCTTTGCCGATGTCTATTAAGAAGACGAAGCCGGGGAGCTTTGTCATGGCCTTGATGCCGCCAAGGTAGCGGTTCAGCTTGACTATCTTCTCTTCCAGCTTTTGGGCCTCTCTTTTAGAAAGTACGCTGAACTGTCCCTTTAGCTCTTGCTCCTCCAACTGCACTAAGTAATCTATTCGTTTCTGTATGGTGGCGAAGTTGGTGAAAGTGCCTCCGAGCCATCGGGTATCGATATAGAAAGCACCACAGCGCTGTGCTTCATTGACTATGGTCTCCTGCGCCTGACGCTTGGTTCCAACGAAAAGGGCGTCTCTTCCGGAGGCGACCAGCTCTGAAATAAACTCGCAGGCCCCTTCCAGCAGGCCCAGAGTCTGCTGCAGATCAATGATGTGTATGCCGTTGCGGGTGGCGAATATGTAGTTCTTCATCCTGGGATTCCAGCGCCGCGTTTGATGACCAAAATGTACGCCCGCTTCCAGCAGGGCCTTCATGGTGACAGTCCCTTCCTCTTGGATGACACCGTCTTCCGGTGGCCTTGCTTGCCCATTGCCACCCGGAATCCTCTGGATTTCTTCGACCATTTAAACTCCTAGCTGTTGGAAATGCACACGTGGCACGGAAGTATAGCATAGGGCATGCCTGTGGGCAACGGCAGGGCACGCGGCAACGGGCAGGTGGAAGGGTAACCGGCTGGCTTTCCTATGGCCAGGAGGTGGGAGTTTCATGTCTCGCAAACGTGGGATTTAGGAGTAACTGGTTTGCTTGACACCTCGTTACTCGGTTCCTATAATGGCTGACCTTGAGGGTTTGTCAACCTATGGAATTTAACGTTGCCCATCTTCTCAAAGAGCCTGTGGGCACAAGCAGGGGTTACATTGTGTACTCTACCCTGGAGTCTCCTGAGGAGGCCAGGGGAAGCTTAGTCCAGGGCAAAGCTTGGCTTGCTCGTGTGAACCAGGGTATTCTACTAAATGCGTCGCTGAGTGTCGCTACCACCTGCCTTTGCAGCAGGTGCCTTCAAGACTTCCATGCCCTGCTGGAGTTGCAGCTCAACGAGGTGTATCTTCCCACTGTTGACATCAATACAGGAGCAGCTCTTCATGTTTCAGAGGAAGCTGCTCCGTTCTTTCTATTGAACGATCGTCATGAACTTGATATTACTGAAGCCGTACGCCAGTCGGTGATAGTGGCCCTGCCTATGAAGCCTTTGTGCAAAGAAAATTGCGCTGGCCTGTGCCCTTCCTGTGGCATGAAATTGAACTCTGGGTGCATTTGTGAAAGTAAGGAGCTTGACCCCCGTTGGGCGCCATTGCTTGAGCTGGTTCCGTAATCTTCCCGTCCATGAAGTGATATATGGCTGCACTACCAAAGAAGAAAAGAACACAATCTAAGAAGGGTAAGCGGTGGAGTCACTCCGGTCTCAAGCCGGTTAACCTTTCGGTATGCCCGCAGTGCAGAAAGCCAACGCGCTCTCACCGGGTATGTCACATTTGCGGATATTATGCCGGCAGAGAGGTAATCTCGTCGGCGGGTTCGGAAGTTGAAGAGTGAGTGTAGCTGGTTAGACCTCTCATATCAAACCCGGGCATTAAGGAGCAAATTGTGGCTCTATCTAGTAACAACGGAAAAAATGGCAAGAACGGCAAGAAGTCTGCTTTCCTATTTCCGGGACAGGGTTCTCAGGAGGTTGGCATGGGGCTCAGCCTCTACGAGAATTCGCCGGCGGCCCGAGACGTCTTCCGTATCGCTGACGAAGCACTGGAAAGCCCTCTGTCAAGCCTGATGTTCGAAGGTCCTGCTGAGGAGCTCAACAGGACGGACAATTCGCAGCCGGCCATACTGACGGTCAGTTTGGCAAGCCTATCCGCGGCCAGGGAGCAAGCAGGCGGCAATCTTGATCACGACGTAATCTTCATGGCAGGGCACAGCTTGGGCGAGTATACCGCACTGGTTGCCTCCGGCGTCATTGATCTGATGGAGGCCGTGCAGTTGGTGCGTGAGCGGGGCCGGTTGATGCAAGAAGCTTGTAAAGACCATTCCGGCACCATGGCCGCCGTTCTTGGCCTGGAAGAGCATATTGTTGAAGAGATCTGCCGGGAAACCGGTGCACAAGTAGCCAACATCAACACTCCCGGCCAGATAGTTATAAGCGGCGAAAAGGAGGCTGTGGATAGGGCTATAGAACTGGCGGCGGAAAGGGGCGCCAAGCGAAGCATACCTCTCAAGGTTAGGGGCGCCTTCCATTCCTACCTCATGGGGTCGGCTATGGAAGGTATGCAAAAGGCGCTGGATTCCGTAAACTTCCGCAATCCCGTTACGCCTGTGATTGCCAACTGCACCGCCAAACCATTGAGCGCCTCTTGGGAGATCAAAGAGGAGCTAGCCCAGCAACTCTGCGGCTGTGTACGCTGGCAGGACTCTATAAACTACATGGTGCAATCTGGAGTGGGCGAATTCATTGAGTTCGGCCCCGGCCAGGTGCTCACCAACATGATGAAGCGCATCGCCAGCGATGCCAGCGTCAAGGCAGTTCACGACATCTCATCAGTAAGGGAACTGGTTGCCAACGGCCACAAAGAGTAGCCTTGATCCTGATAGGTCGGAGCTTGCCAATAGGACGCGCATGAACGGAAGTGGGAAGCGTTCTATGCGTCGCAAGGCGCGCCGGGCGCTGTTACAAGTCCTCTACGAGGTGGATACGGTCGGTCATTCCATTGAGGAGAGCCTTGGCTGGGTCACTGAGCAGGCTCGTTTGGATGAGAGCAGCAGTTCCTTCATATACCACCTTGCCGAAGAGGTAATAGCACAAAGAGACGATCTGGACGTTGAGATCCAGCGCTATGCTCAGAGCTGGCCTGTGGAGCAGCTATCACCCGTGGACCGCAATATATTGAGGATAGCCATATACGAGGTTAAGCGTGGGAAGGAAGTACCGCTTCAAGTAGCTATAAATGAAGCGGTAGAGCTGGCCAAACGGTTTGGTGGAGAGGGTTCGCCTCGCTTTATAAACGGGGTACTGGGTGCTGTTGCGGAATCCGTGTCATAATAGCCAGTACTGATTCCCAAACAACTATTTGTAAGGAGACACAATAATGGCAGCAGTATTTGAGCGCGTGCAAAAGTTGGTTGTCGACAAACTCGGAGTTGACGAAGCCGACGTGAAACCGGAGGCATCGTTTACCAACGACCTCAACGCCGATTCGCTTGACTTGGTCGAGCTCATCATGGCGTTTGAAGAAGAGTTTTCTCAAGACGGTGAAGCCATAGAGATCCCGGATGAGGATGCGGAGAACATCAATACTGTTGCGGATGCGGTTGACTACCTCAAGGGCAAGGGTATCACAGACAGTTAACTGGCCCGGTGTTTACGGTATGTTGGCAAGGCTTTGTTTAGGCAGAGGACTGCCCTTAGTCTTAGGTAAATGCTAGCACTATTCCCAGATGATTTATAATTAATGTGTTGGAAGGGGATTAGAACTCACCAAGATATATGTCGGAACTACAACAACTAGCCGGTCAGATAAGCAGTTGCATGGACTGCAACCTGTCACAACATCGCACTAGGGCTGTCCCTGGTGAGGGGCCGGAAGATGCCGACTTGATGTTCATAGGAGAAGGGCCAGGCTACAACGAAGACCAGCAAGGAATGCCGTTCGTAGGCCAGGCCGGACGGTATCTAGAAGAGCTGCTGGCTTCTATAGGCTTCAGTAGAGATGATGTATACATCACAAACATGGTCAAGTGTCGCCCTCCCAATAACCGTGACCCCTTCCCCGGGGAAATCCAGGCTTGCAGCAAGTACCTTGACGTCCAGATAAAGCTGATACAGCCCAGGGTGATAGTCACGTTGGGACGTCACTCACTGGGCAAGTTTCTACCGGGAGAGACCATCGGCAAGACCCACGGCAAGCCGCGCCGAATAGGGAATTCGATAGTTTACCCCATCTATCATCCGGCGGCTGCATTGCGCCAGCACACATTGCGCACCATCCTAGAGCAAGATTTCCAGGCGATACCCTCGCTGCTGCAAGGAGACCTCCCCATGGAAAAACCGGAGGAACCCCAGGCCAAGCAAATTTCCATGTTTTAGTAGAGTTTCTTAAGTATGGGTAAACAACCCCTCAGAGTCATACCCCTCGGTGGATTGGGAGAGATAGGCAAGAACATGATGGCCTTGGAGTACGGCAAGGACATCATTGTAATTGATGCCGGTGTTCTCTTCCCTGAAGAGGACATGCTGGGAATAGATCTGGTAATACCCAACATCTCCTACCTGGTTGAAAACAAGAAACGCATCCGCGGAATCTTCATCACCCACGGGCACGAAGACCACACTGGTGCGTTACCCTACGTTCTCCGCGAGTTGAAAGTACCTGTTTACGCTCCCCGTCTGGCCTACGGTCTGATCTCGGTGAAGCTTAAGGAGCACAAGATCCTGAAAGAGGCCTCCCTCCATGAGATAACTCCGGACCAGCAGATCAAGGCAGGAGCGTTTCAGGTGCGGTTTTTCAGGGTCTGCCACAGCATTCCGGACGCCATGGGACTGGCCATCAAGACGCCTCTGGGGCTGGTTGTCCATACGGGCGATTTCAAGATAGACCATACTCCCGCGGATGGGAAACCAACCGACTTGGCCAATCTGGCCGAGCAGTGCAAGGGAGGCGCTTTCCTTCTCCTTTCAGACTCCACGTATGCCGACACTCAGGGCTATACCCCGTCAGAAATGGTGGTGGGAGAAGCTCTTGACCGCGCCATCCAACAGGCCGAGGGTCGGGTAATGATTGCCACCTTTGCCTCTCTCATCACACGGATTCAGCAAGTGATAGATGCCTGTGCTAGGCACGGCAGGAAGATGGCCGTAGTGGGTCGCAGCATGGTGAACAACGTCAAGATGGCCATGGACTTGGGCTATTTGAGCGACCCGGCCGGAGTCTTGGTGTCTCTCCAGGCCTTGAGCAAACTGCCTACGGAAGAAACGGTTATCATCGCCACTGGCAGCCAGGGTGAACCTACGTCGGCGCTGGTGCGCATCGCCAATGGGGACCATCGCGACATCAAAGTGATGCCGGGCGATACGGTAGTGATTTCGGCAACGCCCATTCCGGGCAACGAGCTTGTCGTTAGCCGCACAATAAGCAATCTCTATCGTCAGGGAGCGCGTGTACTCTACGACAAGGTGGCCCTGGTACACGTTCACGGCCATGCCAGCCGGGAAGAGTTGAAGCTCATGCTGAACATCACCCGTCCCAAGTTCTTTGTTCCCATCCACGGTGAGTTCCGTCACCTGGTGGCCCACCGCGACATTGCTCTGGAAGTGGGCGTTCAGCCTGAAAATGCCTTTGTGCTGGAAGACGGGAATGTCTTGGAGCTAACCAAGGAGGCAGGGCGCATTGCGGGAACGGTGACCGCCGGCCACATCTACGTAGACGGCTTGCAGCTTTGGGATATGAAGAGTCTGGTTCTCAGAGACCGCCGGACATTGTCTCGCGACGGCATGGTGGTTGTAACCCTAGCCGTAGACAAGGCCACCAGACGTGTCCTGGGCCGGCCGGAGGCGGTTTCCAGCGGGTTTGTGGACATGGAGGACTTCCCCGATCTGATGGCTCGCACCGCCGAGACCGCGCTTCGAGCGGTGAACGGGACCAACGGTGAAAAGCACCTTGATTTAGGGGCCATCACAACGCAGGTAAAGGACTCAGTGGGGAGTTTTCTCTATGAGGAGACAAGACTCCGACCACTGGTGATCCCTGTTCCGGTGGAGGTGTAGGTAGGCCATGGCAAAGCTAAGCTCTAAGACCAAAGGCAAGTCCAAGCCACAGACGTGGTGGCGCAGGCTTCTTTACTTCTTCACCCATAACTGGTACGGAAGGCTGATCATACTCAGCGTTGTATTGGTTACTCTCGGTCTGGTATTCCGGGGTTACATTGTCAACGATATATATCCATGGGCCCGTGATGGAGTGATTGGCGCAGTAGGATTGGGAGTATACCCCCTAGCCCTTTGGACGCTGGCATTCTTGGGGGCCCTGCGGCTCAAGCCTAGAATGGTATTGGACACCTGGCAATGGTGGACAGCCACAGCCCTTGTGGTAGTGGCGCTTCAAACCGCCATGGGGTCGCTTCATGGTTCGGGTGGTGTTGTCGCGGATACAACTTACGGTGGTGTCGCCGGCCGGTGGTTGTGGGGCGGGTTGCTGCGCGGCATTGCCTTGGTTGCCGGCCTGCTGCTGCTGTCAGCGATCATAGCATGGCCCCGGAGTTTCTACGGAGCGGCAAAGGACGCCCTTAGATTGGTGGGCAGGAAGCTTCGTGTCCTAGCCGTAGCCGCTTTGAAACAGATTTGGAGAATTATAAAAGCGGCGCCACGGAAAATTTGGGCCGGGGTACTGCTGCTTGTGCGCCGCCCCGGCAAGTCGGCCAAGTCAGAAGAAGACGTGGACGACCCTTTGCTGGATATGGTAGACGCCCTAGACCCGGATGGAGAAGAGGACTACTTTGATGACGAGGAAGAGTTCTCGATAGTAGAGTCCTCCGAAATCGATGAAGGGGATGCAGAGGAGTCGGGGAAACGTATCGCCAAAAAGTCCGTTGCCGTTTCACAGTGGAGACCTCCAGGCACCGGATTCCTTGATAACGCTCCTGCCACTGTGACTGACGAAAAGAAAGAGAAAGAGGCTCGCAGGAAAGTGGCGGACAGCATAAAAGATGCTCTGGCCGAACACGGTGTAGATGTAGAGGTAAAGGACGAACAGATCAAACCCGGCCCCACAGTCACGCTGTACGGCCTGACTCCCGGATGGAAACAGAAGACCCGTGTAAGAGTTGACGCCATTGTGGCGCGGGAAAAGGACATGGCCCTGGCCCTGTCCGCGCCCAGTCTGCGCATACAGGCCCCCGTTCCCGGTGAGGCAGTGGTAGGCATTGAGGTGCCCAACCGTGATCCGGTGCTGGTTACCCTACGCAACATCTTGGAGTCCAAAGAGTTTCTTGCACTGCATAGGAAAGGAGGACTCACCGTGGGCCTTGGACAGGGCTCCGGAGGGGAGCCGATTGTCGCCGACCTTAGGAGATTGCCCCATCTACTCATTGCAGGCGCTACAGGCAGCGGCAAGAGCGTTTGCATGAATACCCTGATACTCTCCCTGGCTTGCAAAGAGTCTCCGGAGAAGGTGCGTATGCTCCTCATAGACCCCAAGCGGGTTGAGCTCACCCCATACAACGGACTTCCGCACCTTATGGCGCCCGTTGTGGTGGATCCACAAGAGTCGGTCAGCGCGCTCAAGGGTGTCATTGGCGAGATGAACAGGCGTTACAGACGCATGGAAGAGCTGGGCGTGCGCAATATAGAGGGCTATCACAATCACCCCCAGGCCCTGGAGGCGATGCCCTACCTGGTTATAGCGGTGGATGAGCTGGCCGACCTCATGATGACGTCTTCCCATGAGGTGGAGCAGACCCTTACCCGCTTGGCGCAGTTGGGCCGCGCTACAGGCATACACCTCATTGTTGCCACGCAGCGGCCTTCAGTGAACGTAGTCACCGGCCTTATAAAGGCCAATATCCCTAGCAGGATCAGCTTTGCCGTTGTCTCCCAGGTAGACTCTAGAACTATCCTGGACGCCGCCGGGGCGGAGAAGCTCCTTGGCAGGGGAGACATGCTCTTCCTTTCCGGAGATACTCCCAAGCCGCAGAGGGTACAGGGAGCGTTCGTTTCAGACAAGGAAGCCGAGACATTCATGGAATACTGGCGGAAGCAGAGCGGACCCCAGCTACCCGAGTTTAACCTGGAGCCTGAAGAGCCCAGAGCTGGCGGCAACGACAACGGCGCAGGGGGCGAACCAAGAGACGCTATGCTGGAAAAAGCCATAGAGATGGCCAGCAGCCAGCAGCTCTCTACCTCGTTACTTCAACGGCGCCTGCGCATAGGCTACCCCAGAGCGGCGAGACTCATGGACCAGCTGGAAGACGAAGGCATTGTTCGCCGCTCCGAGTGAGTTCAACTACTTATTTCGTAGAGGGTCGAGTGATCTTATCTTAAGGCAGTGGCTGCTGGCCGGAATCAGCTTGCGGCCTGGCTGGTCGATGGCAGCTTGGGTAGAACGGCCTCTACCAAGCGGTCGTATTCGTCGGCCACCAGCTTGCTTTCCAGCACGGTAGGCTTCTTGCTGTTCATGTACTCTGCCAACAGTTGATGTCTACCAAGGAAAGCCAGGTCCATCTCTGTGGCGAGGTCTTCTCCGGCACCTGAACCGAACACACCACCGGAGAGGTTCTCCACTACACCCAACACGTTCACGTTCATTTTCTTGATCATGTTTATAGACCGCTTGGCGTCCAGCTTGGCCAGCGACTGAGGTGTGGTCACCACCACAAAGCCGTCCAACTGTAGTACCTGCATGATGGTAAGCGGAGCGTCGGAGGTGCCGGGAGGCAGGTCGACCACTAGGTAGTCGAGTTCACCCCAGTCGGTGTTCTCCAGCAGCTGGTTCAGGGCGTTGTGGATCATGGGGCCGCGCCAGATAATGGCCTCTTCTTCGTTCTTCTGGAAAAAGGACATGGATATGACCTTTACGCCGTAAGCACGGGGAGGTATGAACTGGCCGTTATCCATAGTGGCGGACTCCGTGGCGCCGATGACCTTTGCCGCGTTGGGGCAGTCTATGTCGGAATCCAGCAGCCCAACGGAGAAACCTTTGTTCGCTAGGGCAACCGCTAGGTTCACCGCTACGGTTGTTTTGCCCACGCCGCCCTTGCCGCTGTAAACGCCCAACTTTACCTTGATGCGGCTCAGGCGGTCGCTTATCTGGAGGCGCTGCTGCCAGGTACGTTTGATAGAGTCAAGACGAGCCCGCTCTTGGTGGCTCATCTCAGGCAATTTGCGCTCTGAGGCCATTGGCTAGATGCCCAGGAGGGCCTTGCCGTCTTCGGTGAGCATATCGGGCGTCCACGGCGGGTCGAAGGTCATCTCCACGGTCACATCCTCCAGGCCGTCCAGCTCAGAAACGGCCCACTCCGCCTGCTGTGCTATGTACGGCCCCATGCCACAGCCGGGGGCGGTGAGCGTCATCAGGACGTGCACTTCGTTTCCGTCGTTGACCTCTACTCCGTAGATCAGTCCGAGGTCAACGACATTGACCGGGATCTCAGGGTCGTAGACTTCCTTAAGCTTCTCCAAGACTTCTTCTTTGGTTATGGTAGCCATCTTTTGCTCCCGTTCAGGATGATACAAGGTTTCAGTACATGGATTGTATCCAATGTCGATTCACATGGTCAACTTTGCAGTTTCAGCCTTGGGTCTCCGGAAACATCCCATTGTTCAAGTTCCAGATGCTGCTGGCTAAGAACGGCGCGTCCCGCGATGCCGCCGAGCGGCCAGTCGAACACCACCAGCCAGAAGGGGCCCTCGCCGGAGTCCTCTTTGTCGACGGATTCCGCGACCAATCCGGTCCTGCCGTAGAAGAGTGATTGCTGGTCCGTGACCTTGACTCTGTTGCCCTGTTGTATGTCTTGCCCTGTCATGAGTTGCTCCGAAAAACTTATTGACCTTTATCACAATTATGATACACGACTTTTAGGTTCTGATACAGGTGACGAAGTACTCACCGGGGTTGGCTCAGCATTGCTTTAACCGTCTCAACCGCGCTGGCTAACGGCGCCAGCGTTCCTTTTTCTTCCAGCCTGCCTTTGAGCTCTATGGAGGCTTGCCGCAGGTTGCGTGGCGAAACCACCAAGCGCAGAGGAAGCCCCAGCAGGTCGGCGTCATTGAACTTCACGCCAGCGGACTCCTCTCGATCATCGTAGAGCACCTCTATGCCGGCTTCTTGCAGGTCCCGGTAGAGGTCTTCCGATACCTTATGCACTTCGCTGTTTTCAGGATTGAGAGAAAGCAGGTGCAACTGGTAAGGAGCTATGGGTGGTGGAAAGACTATCCCCTTTTCGTCGTGGTTCTGCTCGATGGCGGCGGCCAGCAGACGCCCTACGCCTATGCCGTAGCACCCCATCACCATGGGATGCTGGTCTCCATGCTCGTCAAGGTAGCCAGCGTCTAGGCGTTCGGAGTAGAAAGTGCCCAGCTTGAAGATGTGGCCCACCTCAATGCCGCGAATGGCTTCCAGGGTGGATTCGCAGCTGGCACAGCCGTACCCCTCCTTGGCCAGCGCTATGTCCGCCACCAGGGCCGCTTGGAAGTCCCTGGGGAAATTGGCATTGCGGAAATGGTATCCGTCACTGTTAGCGCCTACGACGAAGTTATTGCCGGTGTTGGCCGATTCATCCGCCACAACCGTCACGTCTTTCAGACCTATGGGTGACGCCGACCCGGCCACTATTCCTGCTTCCGCCACCTCTTCGTCTGACGCCATGCGCAGGTCGTTGGCTTTGAGGATGTTGCTCAGCTTGATCTCGTTGACGTCAAGGTCGCCGCGAATGACCACGAACACCAAGCGGTCGTCGGCCATGTAGAAAACGGCTTTCAGCGTCTTGCTCTGGGGAACGGCGAGAAGCTGCGCCAAGTCCTCTATGGTCCTTGCCCCTGGGGTGGCTATCTCTTCCAAGGGGGCCTGTTCTTCATGGGGAAGAGGTTCCTGTTTGAAACCGGCTCGTTCCACGTTGGCGGCATAACCGCAACAGGAGCAATGGAGAATTGTATCCTCCCCGGCCTCCGCGGGGAGAATGAACTCCTGTGAGTCCTTGCCGCCGATGGCGCCGCTATCCGCTTCCGCCACCAGGATGGGCAGGCCGCTCCGCTTGAATATGTTGCGATAGGCCTGGGACATCTTGTTGTAAGAGATGTCCAGTCCTTCCTCGTCGGCGTCGAAAGAGTAAGCGTCCTTCATGGCGAATTCACGGACGCGCAGGAGCCCGGCGCGGGGACGCGGCTCGTCACGGAACTTGGTCTGGATCTGGTACAGGTTCAGGGGCAAGTCCCGGTAGGAGTTGACATTGGCTTTGGCAATATTGGTAACGACCTCTTCATGGGTGGGAGCCAGCACAAGGTCCCGCTCCCGCCTATCGTGCAGTCGGAACAGATTCTGGCCCAGGGCCGCATCCCGACCGGTCTTTTCCCATAGCTCCAGCGGCTGGAGGGTGGGCATGTGCACTTCCTGCGCCCCGGCTGCGTCCATCTCTTCACGGATAATCTGCTCCAGTTTCTTCAGAGAGCGGTACGCCATGGGGAGGTAGGCGTAAACGCCCGCCGACACCTGATAGATGAGGCTTGCCCTCAGCATGAGCCGGTGGCTGGCGGTCTCAGCCTCCGCCGGGGCTTCCCGCAGTGTTTTGCCTAGCGATTGGGATACACGCATTATTGTTCCTCTAGCCTTTGTAGCAGTCTAGGTTATCAAAATGAGGTGCGCTATGCACGGAACAAAATAGGCTGAACAGGCGCTGTCCGTGCCCATGAAAGCAGGAGGCAATCTGTTAAGATTAGAGTCACTCGTTGACATGATGGGGCGGGTAGATTAGATTCGGCTAGCACGGCTAGTCTGGTCCGTAAAGTCCGGCATGAGCTATCAACCGATTGAGAATTACGGAATCATTGGCAACATGCACACTGTTGCCCTTGTTGGGATGAACGGTTCGATCGACTGGTTCTGCATGCCCAGTTTCGACTCACCCAGCATATTCGGCGCAATTCTGGACGAGGCCAAAGGCGGGCACTTCAAGATTGCGCCCACGATGAGCGGGGTAACCCATAAGCAACTCTACTGGCCCCAGACCAACGTGCTGGTGACGCGATTCCTGTCCTCCGATGGCGTTGGTGAGGTCACAGATTTCATGCCCGTGGAGGCCGATGAGGAACAGTACAAGCACCAGCACAATGAGCTGGTGCGCCGTGTCAGCGTAGTGCGCGGCGTAATGCGCTTTCGCATAGAGTGTTTCCCCGCCTTCGACTACGGCCGGGACACCCATAAGGTGGTGGAACTCGCCGATTCGGGGGCCTACTTCTACTCATCCGACATCATATTGCAACTTTCCACCTCCGTGCCGCTGCACCGTAGTCCTGGTCCCCATGGAGAGGGTATGGTAGCGGAGTTTACCTTGCACGAGGGGCAGACCGTAGCCTTCGCCATTGGTGAGATGTGCGGCGAGTGCGGCGATTATCTGCCGCCCTTCTCCGATACGGAAAGCCAGCGGATTTTTGAGGAGACCGTCAACTACTGGCGTTCCTGGCTCGCAACTTCCACCTATAGGGGCCGTTGGCGAGAGATAGTGGAGCGCTCAGCCTTGGTTTTGAAGCTCCTCACTTATAAGCCCACGGGCGCCATTGTTGCCGCGCCAACGACCAGCTTGCCTGAAGAGTTGGGAGGCGAACGCAACTGGGACTATCGCTACACGTGGATTAGAGATGCCGCCTTCACTCTCTACGCCCTGCTGCGCATAGGTTTCACCGATGAGGCAACCCAGTTTATGAACTGGATAGAGGCCAGAGCCGGCGAACTCAACCCGGATGGTTCGCTGCAGATTATGTACGGCATAGATGGCCGCCACCTCCTTACGGAGGAGATCTTAGAGCACCTAGAGGGGCATCGCGGCTCTCGGCCGGTGCGTATTGGCAACGGTGCCTACTCTCAGCTGCAGTTGGACATCTACGGCGAGTTGATGGACGCCGTTTACCTCTACAACAGGTACGGCCATCCCATTTCCAGAGATTTCTGGGTGCACCTGCGGAGGCTGGTTAACTGGGTCTGCGACAACTGGCAGCGGCCCGACGAGGGAATTTGGGAGGTGCGCAGCGTGCAGGACCACTACGTCTACTCCAAACTTATGTGCTGGGTTGCCATAGACCGTGCCCTACGCATCGCCGATGCCCGTGCTTTTCCGTCGGACCGGGAAAGGTGGTACAAGACCAGAGACAGCATCTATGAAGAGATCATGCAGCGGGGATGGAACAGCCGCCGCGGCGCCTTTGTCCAGACATACGAAGGCGAGCATCTAGACGCCTCAAACCTGACGATGCCCTTGGTGTTCTTCATGGCGCCCACGGATCCCCGAATGCTTCAGACCCTGGATGCCATCAACCGTTCGCCTGAGAAGGGCGGACTGGTTTCCAACAGCCTTGTATACCGCTATAACGTGAATGTGTCGCCAGACGGCCTCAGCGGTCAGGAGGGTACCTTCAATATATGCACCTTCTGGCTGGTGGAGGCCCTCACCCGGGCCGGTCGCTCTGACCAGGCGCGCTTGGAACAGGCCCAGCTCATGTTTGAGAAGATGCTTGGGTACGCCAACCACTTGGGACTCTACGCCGAGGAGACCGGCCACAGCGGCGAGAGCCTGGGCAACTTTCCTCAAGCCTTTACGCATCTAGCCCTCATTAGTTCAGCCTTCAACCTGGACCGTGCCTTAGACGGGCTGTTTTGAGGATAGAGAGACTTCTGCCTGCCGCTGAGGACTCCCTTAGAGCCCCTGCTTGGGTTCTTGCAATCAATTGAAGGCACATCCACGAGGGAGGTTATGGCAAGAGGCCGCAGACCTTTGAAGAAGAGCAGAGATGCTGGGAGGCAACGGCAAGGCAAGCGTTTGACGCGCTCCCGAGCCCTACGCTGGGGATTGCCCATATTGCTGTTGCTGCTGGTAGGTTTCTACGGTTACGTCTCCTATTCTATGGCATCCGGTGTGACCAAGCTTGACAGAAGCCCATTGGAAGAACATCCCACTGAATACGGACTGCCCTATGAGAACGTGGCGTTCTCTCCGCGAGGCGACGAGTGGAATGACATTGTCTTGAGAGGCTGGCTCATTGAGCAGGAGAGGCTTGAAGATCCCAGAGACGAATTGACGGTAATACTGGTGCATGGTCTGAACAGTAACCGCGCCGGGGACAACGCTTTGGAGCTGGCC
>DAOUKI010000127.1:0-30318 GCA_034421495.1 Dehalococcoidia bacterium
CAGATATTCGGAGAGGTCACCACGGGAGCCAGCAACGACCTGGAGAAAGCAACGCAGATAGCCCGCAGCATGGTGACCCGCTACGGCATGAGCGAGAAGCTGGGACCGCGCACCTTTGGCAAGCGCGAGGAACTTGTCTTCCTGGGCAGGGAGATATCTGAGCAGAGCGACTACAGCGACAATACGGCACAGCAAATAGACGAAGAGGTGCACAGCCTTATCCAGGAAGCCCACGACAGGGCCCAAGAGATACTGAGAACGAACAGGGCAAAGCTGGTGCAACTGGCACGCCACCTGATAACAAACGAAACCATTGAAGGCGACGCGCTTATCAAGCTCCTGGACTCGGAGGCGCCTCCAGTGGCGGTCGAACCCCTAGCGGCGCCGTCCACGGACTAGTCCACACGGATTGACGATAAGGCAGCCCATCGGATGGGCTGCCTTATTTTATTCGGTCTCGTCGTCCTCGGTGTCCAGGGGCCGCTCCCTGAAGTAGAGGCCCCACTTCTGCATCAGCTCTTTGACGCGAGGCTCCGACAGGCCTGTCAGTTCCCTAAAGAACCCGGCCAGGGCGTGGACGTGTAGATACTCTTCAGTGCATACCCAGCTTGCCTCGCTGGGCACCACGTAGACCACGCCGTTCTGGTGTGTGCACTGCACCTCCAGGCGCTTGCCGGAGCGGTCGTGCTTTATGGTCAGGCCGTACGTCATATCGATAGGCCTCAACCGCCGGCAGCTATCTTGGCTGTAGGCTCGGTCATGGCTTCGGCGTCCAGAAGCTCGTCAAGCTGCTCTTCGGTCAAGTCGGTGGTCTCGCGGGCTACCTCGCGCACTGTCTTGCCGGTGCGCCCCGCTTCCTGGGCAATCTTGGCCGCGGCGTCGTAGCCTACGGCGGGAACCAAGCCGGTGCAGATGGCGAGGCCCTGTTCAACCATGGCGGGACCTTTGGCGGTGGCGTTGATGCCGTCGATGCATTGCTCCACAAAGTTCTTGGTCACGGAGGCCAGAAGCTCGATGGACTGCACCAAGTTATAGGCGGCGACGGGCATCATGACGTTGATCTCGAAGTTGCCCGACTGTCCAGACACCGTAACGGCGACGTGGTTGCCCATGACCTGGGCGCAGACCTGGCAGACCGACTCCGGGATAACGGGGTTGACCTTGCCCGGCATGATGGAGCTGCCGGGCTGCACCTCCGGCAGGTCTAACTCGCCGATGCCGGCGCGCGGGCCGGAGCCAAGCCATCGAAGGTCGTTGGCGATCTTCATCAGGCTGGTGGCGATGGTGTTCATTGCGCCGCTGGCCGCAACGATGTTGTCCAGGGTGCTCTGCGCCTGGAAGTGGTTGCTGGTCTCGCGGAGCTCGACACCGGTAACCTTGCTAAGTCGCTCTATCACCTTGGGAGCGAACTGCTGGTGGGTGCCGACGCCGGTGCCCACAGCCGTACCGCCCAAAGCGACTTCGGCGAGCTCATCAAGGGCTTCACGGGCGCGCTCTATGGAACGCTCGGCCTGACCGACAAAGCCGAGGAACTGCTGTCCAAGCCGGATGGGCGTGGCGTCCTGGAGGTGGGTGCGTCCCGTCTTGATGATGCCCCAATACTCGTCGGTCTTCTTCTGCATGGAGTCGCGCAGCATCTCCAGAGCGGGGATGAGCTCCTCCTGTATGGCCTGCGCCGCGGTGACGTGGATGGCGGTGGGTATAACGTCGTTGGAGGACTGGCCCTTGTTCACGTGGTCGTTGGGGTGAACGGGGCCTCGTGTGCCCCTGGAATGGCCGAGAAGCTCGGCGGCGCGGTTGGCAATGACCTCGTTGGCGTTCATGTTGGTGGAGGTGCCGGAGCCGGTCTGGAAGATGTCGACGACGAAGTGGTCTTCCAGCTTGCCGTCGATGACATCCTGCGCGGCCTTGACGATGATGTCGCCGGTGTCCTTGTCGAGCAGGCCAAGCTCCATGTTGACCTGTGCCGCCGCCTGCTTGATCTGGGCCAGGCCCCGGTTGAAGTTGCGGGAGAATCGCAGGTTGGAGATGGGGAAGTTGAGGACGGCGCGCTGCGTGGATGCGCCGTAGTAAGCGTCTTCAGGGACCTCCATCTCTCCCATGGAGTCCCGTTCAATGCGAGTCTTGTCCGTCATGTGTACCTCCTGAGCACTGAGTATGCAGGGGACTTGTCCGGGCACAGTTTATCACGGTTGCGTCAAGATGGGGATGGTGGGGGGCGTTATCTCACGTGAAAGTCAATCATCGGGGGCTCTGGCGTCTGCGGGAGAAGCAGTGGAGTCGAGGCGTATTGTAAGAAGCAATAGTTACCATGCAACGCCAATTCGCAGTAGTCAAACGCCCATGATGTGGTAGCCGCCATCCACCGGAAGGACAGCGCCGGTAACGCCACTGGCAAGGTCGCTGCAAAGAAAAAGCGCCGCCTTGCCAACCTCTTCTCGCGTGACGTTGCGCTGCAGGGGAGCCCGCTGCTCATGGACGCGTTTCATGTCCAGAAAGCCGCGGATACCCCTGGCGGCCAGGGTATCGAGGGGGCCGGGCGACACGGCGTTGACTCGAATATTGCTTGGGCCAAGCTCGGAGGCAAGCTGGCGCACCTCGTTTTCAAGAGCGGCTTTGGCGGTACCCATGACGTTGTAGCCAGGGTAGACCTTCTCCGAGGCGTGGAAGGTGACTGTGATGATGCTGCCGCCTTCCTTCA
The DNA here is from genome assembly GCA_034421495.1 of Dehalococcoidia bacterium. Taxonomy (GTDB): domain Bacteria; phylum Chloroflexota; class Dehalococcoidia; order Lucifugimonadales; family QGNO01; genus DAOUJH01. The sequence goes on from DAOUKI010000127.1 coordinate 2,702, forward strand.
TCAGAGGAGCCGCATAGCGGGCGATGGGCAGCAACGAGTAGGCGCTGACATCAAGGGCGGTCCTGAACCCGTCACGGGAGGTCTTTGAGAAATCGCCTTCCAGGTCTTCGCGGTTAGCAAAGGCCACACTGTGCACCACAAATGAGAGCGAATCGTAGCGGTCGCTTAGCTGGGCGAAGACGGCCTCTATCTGGTCGTCGTTGGTCACGTCGCATTCCAAAAGGGCAGCGTCATCCCAGCTCTCCACCAAACCGGCGACACGGCTCTTCAGTCGCTCGTTTTGGTAGGCCAATGCCAGCGTGGCCCCAGCATCGTGCAGCGCTTCCGCTATGGACCAGGCGATGCTTCGATTATTGGCCACACCGAAGACAACGCCATGCTTGCCCCTAAGATCTACTGGATAAACTTTGTCGCCATTCATAGTTCAATACTCTCTCCACGGGGTTCAGGGTTGTTCAGGGCTTCCATAGGCATCTCCGCTCTGCGGCACATAGTAGTCGTGCACGCGGCGCATGGTCTGGTAAGCCTCGCGTTCCACTTGACGACGGTGAATAGGCACTCGTCTTGAAAAAAGCTTGGAAACAAGATGGCGCCAGGCGTAGGGGAAAAATCCCCACTGAAGCCTCTGATGGGCGTAGCAATACTGGCGCGCCAAAGGAGCCAGCGCCTCGTTATCCGCCAACTGGCCATCCAGCTGTCTGTCCAGATATCTCCTGCCAATAAGGATAACCGGGCGCACAAGAGGCAACGCTATGGTGAATCCCTTCAGAGCAGGCCATGGCAAGGCAAGAACTGTAGCTCTGGACAAAGCCGCAGAGGCGATGCCATGCTTGCGCAGCCGCCTTCCGGTGACGCTATCAGGAGCAAACCGCATGCTTGAACATAGTTAGAATAGTTGAGGAAACCAGGGAAATACACTGGTAGTATAGCACCTTGCGTACGGTATTAGGCACATATGAGTGTTCAAAGATACGCCGACCGGAGAAAGCTGTTAAACTAGACCCCGCTATTGACCGGGAGAGCATTGGGGGAAACTCCGGAGAGTCATGCAATCAGAAGATGTAGCCCGCATAGCTGAAACGGCGGCCAGGCTCCAAGAAAACATAGAAAAGGTGCTGGTTGGCAAGGGAGACGTGGTAGCGCTGGTGCTGGAAGCCGTACTTTGTGAAGGGCACCTGCTCATCCAGGATGTGCCCGGCACCGGCAAGACCGTGCTGGCCAAGTGCATAGCACGCTCCTTGGGGTGTACTTTCCGCCGCGTTCAGGGTACGCCCGATCTGCTGCCGACCGATATAACGGGCACCTATGTCTTCAACCAGCAGACCTCAGCCTTCGAGTTTCGCTCAGGACCGATAATGTCCCAGGTGCTGCTGGTAGACGAGATAAACCGCGCCACTCCTCGTACGCAGTCCGCGCTCCTGGAAGCAATGCAGGAGCGTCAAATCACGGTGGAAGGCGAAACAATGACGCTGGCCAAGCCGTTTCTCACCATTGCCACCCAGAACCCAATAGAGTTGGAGGGCACCTTCCCCCTACCGGAGGCGCAGCTGGACAGGTTCCTCCTCCAGGTTAGCCTGGGTTACCCATCCCAAGAAGAGGACCTGCTTATACTGCGTAGATTCAAGGAAGACGATCCCCTCGAAGAGCTGGAACCCGTGGTGGACAGCACTGAGCTTGTGGAGCTCCAGCGGTTGGTGCGAAAGGTGCACGTGGCCCCGCCGGTTGAGGAGTACCTGGTCTCGATTGTTCACGCCACCCGTTCGCATCCATGGGTTGACCTGGGAGCCAGCCCGCGCGCCATGCTGGCCTTGTATAGAACATCACAGGGGCTGGCTGCAATACGGGGTCGTTCCTTTGTCATACCGGACGACGTCAAAGCGCTGGCGCCTTACGTACTGACACATCGCATCATTCCCAAGGTACAGGGCCACGTACGCGGCCACACACCCGGCGACATAATACGGGAGGTGGTCAACTCGGTGCCTGTGCCCGTAGAGGACGAGATGGGTGTCGCGGGTTTCCGGCACGTTTAGGAAAGATGGGTGGGTTCTGGGTCTTTTCCGCCGTAGTAGTCGTAATTCTCAGCATTGTCATCAACTCGCTCTCTTTGCTGCTGGTGGGAACGCTCCTGCTGCTCTTTGTCCTGGTTTCCAAGTGGTGGGCCGACTATAGCCTTCAGGGTGTTGAGTACAAGCATCAACTGAACGCCAACCGCGTGTTCTCCGGTGAAGACGTTCAGCTAACCACCCAGACCACAAACAATAAGTTCCTGCCCCTGCCCTGGCTCCAGATCAACGACGAGCTACCAAAAGAGGTCTCGGCGAGGCAAGGGCGGGTCGTAGCGTCCACTGATCCCACACGGATGGCGCTGACTAGCGTTCTCTCCATGAGCTGGTACCACCGCACTACGCGTACTTACGATATACGGTGCCCAAACAGAGGTCACTTCTTCATTGGCCCAACGCGAATTCGTTCCGGCGATCTGTTCGGGATGCACACCCGTGAGATGCGTGTGGAAAAAGACCAGACGCTTACCGTCTATCCACGAATCTTGCCCCTCAGGGTATCGTCCCTGCCATCCCTGGAACCGTATGGCGACGTGCGGGTCAAGCGCAGGTTTCTTGACGACGTAACACGACCAATGGGCAGCAGGAGATACCTCAGCGGCGACGCACTTCGCCACATACACTGGAAAGCCACGGCACATACCGGTATGCTCCAAACGCGCATCTTCGAGGCGTCCACAACTCCCAACTTCGCCGTGTTCTTGGGGACGCGAACCATAGAACCGCCTCTGCAAGGCAGCCGTCCTCACCTTCTGGAACTGGGCGTGCTCACGGTGACAGCCCTGGTCAACTACGCTTTGAGCAGGCGCATCCCGGCAGGGGTGTACGTAAACCAGACCTCTCGCGATTCCAGGCAAACCATGCAGGTCCCTCCGGCACGCCATCCGGACCAGCTGGCGCAGGTATTGGAGGTGATGGCACACGTCCATCCTGAAGAATCTATGCCGCTGGCCAACCTGATAGAGGAAAAGAGCCGCAGCTTGCCCTGGAGCACCACCATCCTCGTGGCCACCGCCGTGCCGGACCAAGCGACGGTCAATACGCTGATGAGGATGCGCAAATCCGGCTGGACCACAGCCCTGATACACGTAGGCGGCGAAGCCGTGGATTACGCCAGGGAGGGAGTCCCCAGGTACACGGTGGCCAATACCACGGAATGGCAGAGTCTAGAGGAGATAGTGATCCAGTGACCAACTTATCATTGCCAAAGCAAGGAGCGCTGGCCGGCATTCTAACCTGGATGAGCTCGTCAAGCGCGCTGCTCTGGGCCACTTTTCTCATGGAAGCCATGTGGTTTTACCTCTGGATGATATGGGTGGGTCAGTGGAGCAGCTTTGGCGTTGGCGAGATGCCGTTCACTCCCTTCTCGATCCTTTTAATTCTCTGGGCAAGCTATTACGGGGTGCAGGTCATAGGGCAACAGAAATGGGGCTCGGGCAGGACTCGTCTAACGGCCAGTCTCCTAGTCGTGGCGCTTCTGGGAGCAGTGGCAAGGTTGGAAAACGGCGGCGGCTACGGCCTACTGGATCTGGGCTGGTTGGGTTTCGCACGCGAGAGCCTGGTGGGAGGGATCCCTACAGGCCTCCAGGTAACCCTTCTGGGCGGGGCTTATCTGTGGTGGAGAGGTTTCAGAATTGCCCATGAAGGATTGGACAGGGAACAGGTCCTCTCCTCCTTCAAGGTAGGCCTGATAGCAATTGTCCTTGGCCTGCTGGTCTGGGAAACAGCGCTGCGCTCCGGTGCAGAATTCGGAGCGACGAGGACCCAGGCGATTGCCATTGCGTCTGTCTTCTTCTTGTCAGGGGTTTCCGCTTTGGCGCTAAGCCACATCATGCGAGCCAGGGCAGACCTGGCAAGGCATGAAGGCTTGCAGCAGAGCTTCATAACGCAGTGGTCCGTGGTGCTTCTGAGTGTTGCGGGAGGAATGCTGCTGTTGGGATGGATACTAGCAGGATTGCTGTCCCTGGACGTATGGCAGCCCCTGTTAAACGTCTTATCATTCGCCGCCTATCTGGTGGGGTTGGTGGTCTACGTGTTACTGCTGCCGATTGCCTTCCTAGCCGCCGGCATGGTCTTTGCCGTGCAATGGGTGGTCAGTCTGTTTGGAGGGGGAACCGTACCCACGCTGGAGTTGCCCGATTTCAGCGCCCTGAGAAGGATACCGGAGGAGGGAGACCCCACCACCGGTACACCGGTATGGGTTGCGATAGTGAAGTGGACGGCGCTTGTCTTGGTGCTGAGCGCCCTGATCTATTTGCTGGCGAGACTGGTGCTTAGACGGCGCTCCAGCCTCACCGTTAGTGAGAGCGTACCTGAAGTCAACGAATCCATTGGGTCATGGTCAAACGCTATACGCGACATTCTTACAGGACTGATCATGTTCGCGCTGTGGTTCAGACAGAAGGGAAGGGCTTTGCGCCGCAAGGTACCCCTGCTCCAGACCTCTCACGAACCTAGCTACCAAGGCGACATGGAAATTAGGCAGCTGTACAGCAGCCTCCTCTACGAAGCAAGGCAAGCCGGGTTCCCCAAGGAGGAAAGCCAGACCCCTTACGACTATCTGCCTGAGTTGGAGCAGCGACTGGTTGAGGAGAAGGAAGCTTTGCAGTCCATAACAAATGACTACGTAGAGCACCGCTACGGCGAGCGTCCTATTGAGGGCGCGGAACTGAGCATGCTAAACCGTTTATGGCAAACGGTGGTGGTGCGCATACGCAACCGGGGCGGTAGAAAAAAGAGCTAGCCAACATGCTTTGTGGTGCCGGAAGGCTGCATGGCGGCCCTAGTTCTTTGAAAAGGGAGAGGCCGCCCTCACGGGCGGCCTCTCCCTTTGACATCAACTCACTGCTGAGCTAAAGGCTATCTTCGCCAGACGCGGGCGTCTCCTCCACCGCGGCCTCTTCTGCATCGCCCCCTTCCGACTCGATTTCAAAGCCGTCGCCTATTTCCTGGCCGCCTAATTCCAAGGTCATGCCGAAGTCCTCTGGGCTTAGGCCATCTCCGTTTTGGGAATCATCTCCAACAACGTGCAGCATGGGATGCTCTTCAGCAACCAGCGGAAGCCCAAGCCGTTCGCGACCCTCTTCCGATGAGTCCATCCTTGCCGGAATGAGGCGTCCGATTATCACGTTCTCTTTGAGGCCCAGCAACGGGTCTGTGGTGCCATGAACCGCGGCTTCAGTCAACACGCGGGCCGTCTCCTGGAACGAAGCCGCCGCCAAGAAGCTCTCCGTGTTCAACGAGGCGCGGGTCACCCCGAGTAGAACGGTGCTGGCCGTAGCCGGCTCTCCGCCTTCCGCCAGCACTTTTGCATTTATGTCCTCAAAGGCAAACCAGTCTACCATCTCACCGGGCAAGAGCTCAGTGTCTCCGGGAGCGTCGACTCTCACTTTGCGAAGCATCTGCCGTACGATGATCTCGATATGCCTGTCATCGATGGTGATGCCTTGAGTTCTGTAAACAGCCTGCACTTCTGAGACCAGGTGACGCTGGGTGGCGTCCTTGCCCAGGATGCGGAGGATGTCCTGAGGGTTGAAGGGGCCAGAGGTCAACGGTTCTCCGGCATGCACCTCCTGGCCGTCCTGCACAATGAGATGCGCCGAGTGCGCCACAAGGTACTCCCGCTGCTCATGTTCTTCCCAAGCGATGGTGATTTTCTTGCTCCTCTTGCTAAGGGAGACGCGACCGGAAATGCTGGCCAACATCACCTCTGCCGTGTCATCTTTCTCCGAGGTCTCTTCTCCCCCCTTGGGGCGCGCTAAAGGCGAGCCAGCTTGTATCCAGTCGCCGCTCTCTACGACCGGGATATACCCCCTGGGTGGAGAGAACTCTTCCTGGAACTCCTCTGAATTCACCACGCGAATGCGCCTGCCTTCAAGGTCTTCATCCACCTCCACTTTGCCATCTATTTCGGAAAGGAGGGCCATTCCCCTGGGGGAGCGAGCTTCAAAGAGCTCCTCCACCTTGGGCAGACCGCTGGTGATGTCAATACCGGCAACACCGCCGGTGTGGAAGGTGCGCATGGTGAGCTGGGTACCCGGCTCGCCGATACTCTGCGCCGCTAAGATGCCTACGGCCTCACCAAGGAGCACCTCTTTGCCGGTGGCGGGGCTCCGTCCATAGCACATCCGGCAGAGGCCGCGCCTAGAGTCACAGGTCAGCGGCGAGCGTACGCGAACACGCCCCATGGACGCGTCTACTACAGCCTGGACGTTTTCCTCATCCAATTGAACGTTGAAGTCCATGATTACTTCACCGGTATCGGCATCGGCAATAGGAGCAGCGGTGTACCTACCAACCAATCGATTTCTCAAAGGCGGAGCCATTGTGTTGTCGGGTTCCGCTTCAAGCCATATGCCTTCGGTGGTATCGCAATCCTCTTCCAGGATGATCACTTCCTGGGCAATATCTATTAGCCTGCGCGTCAGGTAGCCGCTTTCGGCTGTCCGTAGAGCCGTATCGGTTAGGCCTTTGCGGGCGCCGTGGGTGGATATGAAGTACTCTCGCACGCTCAGTCCATCCCGGAAGCTTGATTTGATAGGCAAGTCTATGATTCTGCCTCTGGGATTGCTCATAAGGCCACGCATGCCGGCCATTTGCTTGATCTGAGCCAGGTTACCCTTTGCTCCTGAGTCGGCCATCATGTAAATGCCGCCGTAGGTGGGCAGAACCTCGCTTATCAGGTCGGTCATCTGATCGCTTGCTTTCGTCCAGATGGACACCGCTTTGTTGTATCGTTCGTCCTCTGTGATGAGGCCGGCAAGGTACTGGTCTTCCAACTCCTCGACCTGCTGGTCAGCGGCTTCTATAAGCTCCTGCTTCTTGGCAGGAACCTCAATATCGCTGATGGCTATGGTAGCTCCGGATTGCGTAGCATAATGGAAGCCCAAACGCTTGATTGAATCCAGAATGGGCGCCGTTCTATCATTACCCAAGTTTTGATAGCACTCAGCAACAAGGTTGCTCAACCCCTTGGAATCCATTACATGGTTCTTGAAGCCTATCTCCGCCGGGAGAATCTCATTGAAAATAATACGGCCGCTAGAAGTCTTGACCCAGCCGCCTTCAATCTCCGTATCTTTCATACTGATCTCTTCTCTGAGACCAACCAGGCCATGGTCGTAAGCCAGTCTCGCCTCTTCCCTAGAGTGATACCTCTTTTCTCCTCCCGTGCCATTTGGCTCTATCTGGGTCAGATAGTAGCAACCCAGCACTATGTCCAGAGTGGGTGAGACTATGGGTTCGCCGGAGCGTGGCGAGAGCATGTTCTTGCTGCTCATCATAATATGCTGAGCTTCACGCACTGCTTCCCTGGAAAGGGGAACGTGGACGGCCATCTGGTCGCCGTCAAAGTCCGCGTTGAACGCAGTACAAACCAACGGGTGTATCTCAATTGCGCTCCCTTCAATGAGAACAGGCTGGAAGGCTTGAATACCCAAGCGGTGCAGCGTGGGGGCGCGATTGAGCAATACGGGCCGGTCCTTGATGACGTCTTCCAGAATATCCCAGACCTCAGGTCTGACGCGTTCCACCATGCGCTTTGCGCTCTTGATATTGTGAGCATGGCCCTCTAATACAAGGCGGTTCATTACAAACGGCTTGAACAACTCCAAGGCCATCCTCTTTGGCAGGCCGCACTGATGCATCTGCAGCTCCGGGCCAACCACAATGACGGAGCGTCCGCTGTAATCCACGCGTTTGCCCAAAAGGTTCTGCCTGAACCTGCCCTGCTTACCTCGCAATAGGTCTGACAGCGACTTGAGCTTATGGTTGTGGCTGCCGGATATGGCGCGTCCGCGTCTCCCGTTGTCTATAAGGGCGTCCACGGCCTCCTGAAGCATGCGCTTTTCATTTCTTACAATAATCTCCGGCGCACCCAGATCCAACAATCTTCGCAGACGGTTGTTCCGGTTGATAACACGCCGGTAGAGGTCGTTCAGATCGCTGGTGGCGAACCTTCCGCCGTCCAACTGAACCATTGGTCGCAGGTCGGGGGGAAGCACGGGCAGGACGGTAAGGATCATCCAATCCACCTTGTTTTCACTCTTGCGGAACGCCTCTACAACGCGCAGGCGTTTGATGGCCTTCTTCCGGCGCTGGCCGGCGGTGGAGCGAACCTCATTCTGCAATGACTCATTGAGGTTGTCCAAATCAAGAGCCTGCAGAATCTTGAGGATAGCCTCCGCACCCATACCGGCATCAAAAACGTCCGCGAACTGTTCTCGCATCTCTCTGTATCTGTTCTCAGTGAGAAGCTGCAACTGCCTGAGGTCTTCCAGGTCGTCAATCCTGGACTGGAACTCATCCTGGATGCGCTCCTTAGCGCTCTCAAACCTCCGCGCAGCTTTGTCCGCAGGAGTTTCGGTCTCTGCCTCTTCGGATGTAGACGCTTCTTGAGACTGATCCTCTTTCTGCTCTTCCACGGACGCCTCAGCAGCGGCAACCTCCTCGTCCCTTGCCTTTTGAATCTTCTCCAGCTCGGTGTCTTTGTCAGCTTTGAGCTGCTCCAGCAATCGCTCACGCGCCTCTTCGTCCACGGAGACAACAACGTACTGCGCAAAGTAAAGGACGCGCTCCATATTTCTGGGGGAGAGGTCCAGGAGCAGACCAAGACGGCTGGACGTACTCTTGGAGAACCAGATGTGCGCCACGGGCGCGGCGAGTTTGATGTGTCCCATACGCTCACGGCGGACCTTGGCGCGGGTAACCTCAACTCCGCATCTGTCGCAAATCACTCCCTTGTAACGGATCTTCTTGTACTTGCCACAGAAGCACTCCCAATCCTTGGTTGGTCCAAATATCCTTTCGTCAAAGAGGCCGTCTTTCTCAGGCCGAAGGGTCCTGTAGTTGATTGTCTCCGGCTTGGTCACTTCTCCGTACGACCAACTCATCACCTGATCAGGTGAAGCCAGCGAGATTCTAATGGAATTGAAACCGGCACTTTGTACCATGCTTTCCAGTCTCCTTGATGTAATGGGCTCTAATGCGTTCCAGTCCCTCTAAACCCTCTAGACTCTGCCCTTAGGCATCTCCGGTATCTTCTTTAGCTAACGCCATCTTCCTGGGACTCGCCCTCTTCCGAGGAAGCCTCTTGTTCAGACTGCTCAGATTCTTCCGAGGAAGCGTTGTCTTCTACCATCGCCTGACCATCTTCGGAAGGTGCGCTGTCCACCAAAGGCTCCTGAGCATCGGACTGCCCAGATTCCTCCGAGGGAACGTTGTCTTCTACCATCGCCTGACCATCTTGGGAAGGCGCGCTGTCCACCAAAGGCTCCTGAGCATTTGCAAGGGAGTCTTCGCTTTCCAGGGCGATTGGGCCTACGGAAGGAGGATCAAATTGAAAACCAGCACCCTCATCCACGCCGGAAGGCCAGCCGAGCCCTTCTTCAGCACCACTAAGAAGTTCCACGGACAGACCCAAGCTCTGCAACTCCTTGAGCAGTACGTGGAAAGATTCAGGCACACCGGGCTGAACTATGTCTTCCCCTTTGACTATGGACTCGTAGGTCTTGACGCGGCCAACCACGTCATCCGACTTGACGGTAAGTATTTCCTGAAGGTTATGGGCGGCGCTATAAGCTTCCAGGGCCCACACCTCCATTTCGCCGAATCGCTGGCCGCCGAACTGGGCCTTGCCGCCCAAAGGCTGCTGGGTGATCAGAGAATACGGGCCGGTAGACCTAGCGTGAATCTTGTCTTCCACAAGATGAATGAGCTTCATCATGTAGATGTAGCCCACCGTCACCGGATGATCGAAAGGCTCACCGCTGCGCCCATCGTAGAGCACGGATTTACCGAAGATGGGCGGCACCTTTCTGCCCTCTATGCTGAGAGCGCGTACGTGAGCCACAAGCTCCTCATGCTCCATTTGGGAAGCGTCCACGCCCATCTCTTCTTTGAGCCAAAGCCTGAGGCATGCTTCAGCAGCAACTCCTGCTTTTTCTTCATCGAACAGGTCTTTAGAGTCATATCCGTGTTCGCCAAGCCAACTTTGCAGCTTGGCGTCTGCCGTGGCCCCGTTTGAACTGCCGTTTCCACTGTACCCATTGCTAGAGACGGCGCCGGAGCGCTGGAAGAACCAAGCCCGGGCCAGGGCATCTTGAATCCTGGCGTCTTGAGCACCGTCAAAAACCGGGGTTACCGCCGAGAAATTGAGGGTCTTAGCCGCCCAGCCCAGATGCGTCTCCAGCACCTGGCCAAGGTTCATTCTGGACGGGACGCCAATGGGGTTTAGAATAATGTCCACGGGCGTACCGTCCGGTAGAAACGGCATATCTTCAACCGGCAGAATCCGCGAGATGACCCCCTTGTTGCCATGACGGCCCGCCATCTTGTCACCTGCGGCGACCTTGCGAGTTTGAGCCACCCAAACCCTGACCAGCTTATTGACACTGGGCGGCAGCTCATCCTTGTTCTCTCTTGTAAGCACCTTGACATCTATGACTTTACCTCGCTCGCCGTGGGGGACGCGCAGGGAGTTGTCTTTGACATCGCGGGCTTTCTCTCCAAAGATAGCGCGCAGCAGCTTTTCTTCAGCAGTGAGCTCCGTCTCGCCCTTGGGAGTTATCTTCCCAACCAGGATATCCCCCGGGTCGACTTCCGCTCCTACAAGCACGACACCTTCTTCATCCAGGTTGCGCAGGCTATCTTCACCCACGTTTGGAATGTCCCGGGTTATCTCCTCCGGTCCAAGCTTGGTGTCCCTAGCCTCAGCTTCATACTTTTCGATATGGATGGAGGTGAACTTGTCCTCTTCAAGAAGCCGTTCGCTGATGATGATGGCGTCTTCGTAGTTGTAGCCTTCCCAACTCATAAACGCGACCAGCACGTTTTGCCCCAGCGCCAAGTCGCCGTGCTCAGTGGAGGAGCTGTCCGCCAGGGGGTCACCTACACGGACAACGTCGCCCTTATTGACTATGGGACGCTGAGACATGCAGGTGCCCTGATTGCTGCGTACGAATTTATATAGCGGGTGAGTATGCTCTTTGCCCTCTGCGTCCGTTACCACAATGCGGTCGCCGGAGACGGAGGTCACTATGCCGTTGCAGCTAGCGAGCACAACTTGGCCTGAGTCAGCGGCGACGCGCCTCTCCATGCCAGTACCTACAATGGGGGCTTCCGGTTTTATGAGGGGCACAGCCTGCCTCTGCATGTTAGAGCCCATCAAGGCACGGTTTGCATCGTCGTGTTCCAAGAAGGGAATGAGGGCAGTGGAAACACTAACTATCTGCATAGGCGATACGTCCATGTAATCCACCTGTTCCGGTGGCTCCATAGCGAACCTCTCACCCTGCCTGATTTCAATCCTGTCCTCAACAAACTGACCCTTTTCGTCCAGGGCAGTGTTGGCCTGAGCGATAACGTACTTCTCTTCCTCGTCGGCGGCCAGATAGCTGACCTCTCCTTCTTGCAAAGAGACAAAGGCGCGCACAGGTATCATCCGCTTAGGTATGGACTTTAGTTTAGCCGCCGCGGGCCTGGTAATGGCGCGACCGGCTCTCACTATGACCTTGCCGCCTTCACCCTTGATGTCCTCCCTGGCAATATGCCTTGCAAGGCCGTCAGAGTTGCTGGGTATTTCATGGAACACCTTTCGGTATGGCGTCTCTATGAAACCGAACTGGTTGGTCTTGGCATAGGTGGCCAGAGAGCCCAGCAATCCTATGTTGGGACCTTCGGGAGTCTCTATGGGGCAGATGCGACCGTAGTGGGAATGGTGCACGTCACGCACATCGAATCCGGCCCGCTCCCGCGAGAGGCCGCCGGGCCCCAGCGCAGATAGGCGTCTTTTGTGTGTCAGCTCAGCGAGAGGGTTGGTCTGGTCCATAAACTGCGAAAGCTGGGAACCGCCAAAGAACTCTCTAATAGCGGCAACAATGGGCCGTACGTTCACCAGCGCACTGGGTGTGGCCTGCTCAGGATCGTTGATAGTCATCCGTTCCTTGACCACGCGCTCCATGCGCACCAGTCCAACGCGAAGCTGGTTCTGTATGAGCTCGCCTACGGCCCGAACGCGCCTGTTACCCAAGTGGTCTATGTCATCTACGTGCTGACGGCCGTTGTTGATCTGCAACATAGTGCGCACAACGGAGATGATGTCCTCTCTGGTCAGAGTTCTCTTGTCCAGGGGGATATCCAAATCCAAACGCCGGTTCAGCTTGTACCGTCCTACTTTCCCCAGATCATAGCGACGGGGGTTGAAGAAAAGGTTGTCCAGCAGATTTTGGGCGTTCTCCAAACTGGGGGGCTCCCCGGGTCTGAGGTGCTTGTAGAACTCCAGAAGCGCTTCTTCCTTGCTTTTGACACTGCTGTCGCGGTCCAACGTGGTCTGGATGAAGCGGTGGTCCGGATGGTCGTCCACACTCTTGAAAGTTTCAAGCAGCTCTTTCTCAGTGGAAAGGCCTATAGCCCTGAGAAGTGTGGTCACCGGTATCTTCCGTTTGCGGTCCACCTTGACCGATACAACGTCTTTGTTGCTGGTCTCGAACTCAAGCCAGGCGCCGCGGTAGGGAACAAACTTCGCCATGGCCAGGATGCGCCCTGTGGCGGCATCCTCCTCCGTAGTGAAGTAGACGCCCGGAGAGCGCACCAACTGGCTCACCACAACGCGCTCCGCACCATTGATGACAAAGGTGCCGTTGGAAGTCATTATTGGGATGTCGCCCAAGAAGAGCTTCTGCTCCTTTTTCTCATCCGTGTCCTTCACCGTCAGCCTGGCAGTGACGTACATGGGAGCGGAGTAGGTAATCTCTCGCTGGCGGCATTCCTGCTCAGAATACTTTGGCTCTTGGAACTCGTGGTCGATAAAGTCGAGCTCAAAGCGTCCCCCGGTAAAGTCCTGAATGGGGGAAACTTCTCTGAACAGCTCCCTTAGGCCCTCTCCTCTGAACCAGTTGAATGATTCAATCTGGACCTGGATGAGGTTGGGCACTTCCAAGACCTGAGGGGTGTGGGCGTAGGACTTAAGCGCCGGGGCCAGAGAAACGGTGGGAACAGAGGCCAAATCAACCATGTGGCTTCACTCTCCTTAACAAAGACAAAAAGACCCCGTTGCTCTCAAAAAGAGAGAAAGAGGCCTATAAACCGATGGATTCTGTGGATTTCAAGAAGGGACTTATGGATCATGCGCAGACCCAAGTAAGTATACTAACACTATCTTGCAGCGCTTGTCAATAGCTACGTGATTGGCTTGTTGATTTCATCTAATAAGCGTTCTGCTACGTATAAATGAGGCCACGTGTTCAGGCGAGTTACGACTCCGGCGCCAACTAGGCGGTTAAGGACTTGTCGGGTGCCTGCGTCGGATATGCTGAGGAGTTCAGTTGCCTGAGATGTCCTCATAATAGGATTAACGAACAACTCTTCGAGGAGACGAAGCCCGTTTGCCGACTCTCTGCGGTTGTGCAGGAGTTCTCTCCACTCTTCCTGGAGCCTCCGCACTCGTCTGATTCGCTCTAATGCGTCTCTGGCCTCTTGGTGGACGCCCTTGAGGAAGTACTCAATCCACCGCTCCCAATTTCCGCTTGCACTCACATTGTACAGTTCTTGGTAGTATCTCTCCCGGTCACGCTCAAAGTACGCGCTCAGGTAGAGGAGTGGTATGGGAAGGATGCCACTTGAGCATAGGAAGAGCGTTATCAGAAGCCGGCCTATTCGACCGTTGCCATCCGGATATGGGTGGATTGCCTCTATTTGGTAATGCATCAGCGCACAACGAATTAGCGGTGGCATGTCAGTGGATCTATTGACAAACTTCTCCCATTCATGGAACAGATCAGGTAAATGTGCAGGCGGAGGTGGTATGAACCGTGCCTCTTGGATGGGAGACCCGGGTGTTCCTATCCAGACCTGTTCTTCTCTGAATTCACCCAGCTTTCTGTAACGGCCCCAGACACCGCTTAGAAGTCGCTCGTGAAGTTCGTTTAGGAGCCTGAGCGAGATCGGAAGGGTTTTAAGCCTCTCTATACCGTATTCGAGTGTGGTTACGTAGTTGACCACTTCCGCTACGTCTCCCTTGGACTGTCTCATGCCAGCTGCCTCGTAGGCGAACACGTCCGACAGGGATGCTACCGTCCCTTCAATTCGCGAGGACAAGACTGCTTCACGTCGAATGAACGGACGGATCAAGAGATGAGGGTTAGGGATCGTCTCTCCGACACCAGCCAAGGTCCCCACGGCAAGTGAGGCACGATCCAGCAACAAGATCAGCCCCGGGCTTATGGATAGTTCGGAAGGCAGCGGATCGGGGACGAACGCTCTTTGACCTTCGATTGTTGGAACGAGGTAGCCACATGGGCTGGTACTCAGAAGCTGCATCAATTCCTACTTCAGTTATAGAATCGCCAGCATTTTATACTATAGACCCCTAAAAGTACAAATTGGCCGCAGATTCGCAACTGGAGTTTCAAAATACAATATGCAGTGGTTGCCGATACTTACATTACTAATTATTAGGTTCAGTAGAACCTGTGGGATCTTCGCAGGGTGGCGGCTACAATGCACAATGCTCATAGCCGCCACCCGTTTTAGACAGAACTCTAGCGATCTCGGTTAAGAGCCTTCCTCGTCAGGTGTGGAAGATCACTCGTCATCATCAAGGTCAGTATCGGGCATGAGCACGAACTCGGGGTACGATTCCATTCCCAGCTCTCCGGCGTCCTGGCCCAGGCGCTCGACATCGCGCGCAACCCGCACGCCCACTGTCCGCTCGATCAACTGCCACACTACCCAAGATACCGCGAACGTGAATGCTCCTATAGCCAGCACACCCAGCAGCTGTATGTGGAGCTCGGCTCCTCCGGCTATGCTGGCGGCCAGAGTGCCCCATATACCGGCGAACAGGTGAGCGGGCACCGCGCCGACCACGTCGTCAAGCTTGACCTGCTCCAGGAACTTTAGCCCAGCGACACAGACAGCACCGCCAATAGCTCCGATTATCACCGCCCAGAGATGGCCGGGTATGCCGATGACAGGCTCGGCAATGTAAGGGGCCGCCGTGATGGAGACGAGCCCAGCAATTGCGCCGTTAAGGCCGGCGAACAGGTCGATGCGTCCAAGAAGCGGCCGCGAAATGGCCAGGGCCGTTATGACACCGGCGGCCGCTGCCAGGTTAGTGTTGACCAGCACGATGCTCATGGCCACCGCGTCTAGGGCGCTACCCAGCGCCAGCTGGGAACCGCCGTTGAACCCGAACCAGCCGAACCAAAGGATGAGGACACCCAGCGTCACAACCAGGATGTTTGAGGGCGGTGTAGCTCTGACCGTTCCGTCGCGGCGGAACTTGCCCAGCCTGGGCCCGAGGACCAGTATCCCCGCGAGCGCGGCCCAGCCTCCGGTGCTGTGCACTATGGTGGAACCCGCAAAGTCCGTGAAACCGAGCTCGCTGAGCCATCCGCCTCCCCACGTCCACGCGCCCACGACCGGGTAGACGATAGCCGTCAGGATAAGCGTAAACAGGAAGAACGACCACATCTTGACCCGCTCGGCCAGCGCGCCTGATACGATAGAGGCCGCTGTGGCGACAAAGACCATCTGGAAGAACCAGTCCGACATGACGGAGTATCCGGCGCCGTCTTCCAGCACCGCCGCCAGCGCGCCCTCTTGTCCGTCCAGCAGATTCAGCTCATCGCCGGACGGCAGGTACATGAACCCGGGCGTGCCAATTACGCCTCCCAGGATCTCGCCGTACATGAGGTTGTAGCCAATAAAGAAGTAGGCAAGACCGGCGATAGAGTAGAGCCCAATGTTCTTCAAACAGATCATGGACGCGTTCTTGGTGCGAACAGAGCCGGACTCCAGCATGGTGAATCCGGCGCACATCCACATGACCAGAACACCCCATATAAGGAACGCGAAAGTGTTAAAGACAAAAGCCGATTCCTGGTCGACTCCTGCCGCATGGGCTACGACAGGACGGGCCATGAATACGAGAGCGGAAGCTATGCCCGTTGCCGCCAGGATGGCAGCAGGGCGGCGATGAGACAGAACACTCAACAGCATCGACACGGCTATCCCTCCTCCGGGGGCGTATTGGGAACTAGTATCAATACGCCAAAGCTTGCAGCGTAGTCTATCACTATCTGCTTGCCGTGTTGCAAGTCTAGCTGGACGACGTAGGAGGCGGATACCGGTTGTGTAGCGCATCTCGCTGCGTAGCGTGTTATTGACCCCTTACTTGCCCTTATGCATAATGCCACTTAACTGGAGGAGGGGGTATTAAGACATGATTGAATGGCTTGGTATCGAACACCTTTTCGAGCTTTCCGGAACGGAAGCGATTGCAGGATTCTTCACCCCGCTGGCAATCTTCGCCGTGTTCTTCCTAGCGCAGATCATCCTGCCGGCAAGGCGGGTTACCGGCTACGTCGTCGATGAGAAGACCGGCGAACCACGCAGCTACCGGCTGAACGGCCTTCTGGTGTACGTGATCGCGGTGATAGTTTGGGCGACGGAAATCACCGGGATGCCGCGCGACTGGTTCTACCGATCGTCCGTCTACGCCGTAGCCGGGGGAACTGTGTTCACCGCTATCTTTGCCGCCTGGGCGGTGTTCAGCCAGCCGCAGGGCGATGTAAAGAACCCGTTGCTGGCGCTGTGGTTTGGGCGAGCACGGGAGATATCGCTGCTCAAAAACCGCTTCGACATCAAGATGTACTTCTACGTTGTGGGCGGATCTATGTTGTCGCTCAACGCCCTGTCAGGCGCGGCGTACCACTACGACCGCTTCGGAGACGACTTCAACCCCGGCGTCTTCCTCTATGCTGGGTTCTTCACGTTCTACATAGTGGACTACTTCATCTTTGAGCGCGTCCAACTGTATACCTACGACCTCATCCACGAGAAGCTGGGCTTCATGCTGTTCTGGGGTGGCCTAGTGGTCTACGGATGGCTGTTCATACTCCCATTGTGGGGCATGGCCGCTCACCCCGACCCCGGATTCTCGACGGCGTGGACGTACGTCTGGCTCATTGGAGCGGCTGGGCTGTTCCTTGGGGGATGGGTCATCTCGCGCGGGGCCAACCTGCAGAAGTACACCTTCAAGCGATGGCCGGACCGCAAGTTCCTGGGGCTCATCGAGCCCAAGTACATTGAAGCAGGCAACCGCAAGATCCTGTACACCGGTTTTTGGGGCGCGGCCCGCCACTTCAACTACATGGGCGAAGGGTTCCTCTCCTTCTCGATTGGCCTGGTGTTCGGCCACTTCTTAAATCCGTGGGCGTGGCTCTACTTCGTCTTCGTGGTCACGTTCTTCACGTTCCGTCAACGCGGAGACGACAAGCTCTGCGCCGAGAAATACGGTGAGGAAAAGTGGGCGGAGTACAAGTCTCGGGTGAAGTACCGGATTTTCCCCGGGATTTATTGAGTGGACCTACCCACATCCGCTTTTGCCAGGTCGCGGAGAGAGGCGGCGGCATGCCGGTCCATGCGCTTGATCAAGTCCCGGTTGATGGCCCTAGCCACGCTGGGGCCTTGGTAGATGAGGCCGGTCAGTAGCTGCACGGTGTCGGCGCCGGCTCTGAGAGCGCGCAGGGTATCGTCCGCGGTAGAGATGCCGCCACAGGCGTGGACGGCAACGTCGCTTCCCACCTCCGAACGGACGTCGGCCACTATGCGCAGGGTGTCTTCGAGCAAGGCGCGTCCGCTGAGGCCGCCCTGCCCCATGGCGAGACGAGGCGCTTCCACCGGCCTGGTGTTGGCGGCGGTGATGCCGCTGACGCCCTGCTCCACCGCAATTCGCACAAGGACAAGGACTCGCTCCCTACCCTCGTCATCGGTATAAGGCGGTATCTTCACGAACAGAGGCTTGGAGCGCTGGCCGTTCACGGCGTTGAGCAGGTCCCTGAAGCTCTGTGGCTCCTGGAAGACACGTATGCCCTGGGTGTTCGGGGAGCTTATGTTCAACTCTATGGCGTCGCATAGGGGCTGCAGTGCGGCGTGACAGGCCAGGAATTCGTCGATGGTGAGCCCGGCTATGCTGACGACCACGGGTTCAAGGCGGTCGCCCCGCCTGTCTTGCAGGCGTTGGAGCTGTGCCCTGGCGGCATCCAGGCCCTTGCCGGGGAAACCCAGGGCATTTATCAGCGATTGCCTATCCGGCAGGCGCATGAGGCGGGGACGGGGGTTGCCGGGACGCTCCTCACGGGTGACGGTACCTCCGACAACGTAGCCGAACCCCAGAGAAAGCAGGCCGTCTATGAAACGGCAATCCTTGTCGTAGCCGGCAGCCATGCCCACCGGCGAAGGAAAGGTCAGGCCGCCGGCGCTTACCCGAAGCCTGGAGTCTGAGCATTTGAAGTATGGGGACAACGCCTGCATCAATAGGCGTCGTCCAAGGAACCAATCGGCCAGAGCCTGGGCGCGCTCGGGGGAAAGCCTGAATAAGAAGGGTCTGAACAGCGCCGTGTAGATGGCCATGCAAATCACATTGTTCCACGCCTCTCAGTGAGTTGTCCAGACGAATTATCTTGAATCCGAGAGTACGAGCCTTTGATTATGTTGAGTCTGTAACTCGGACTGAGACAACTACCGTCATGAGGTCACACGTGCCCGGCAGTGCCCATTGCCACATGCGCTAGAATACGCACCTAACCATTCCAGCGACGGAGTGCTAGGGAATGATAGCTCACGATCTGCTTTCTATTGGCCTGCTGATTGTCGTGGCCAAGCTGGCTGAAGGTGTACTGAGCCGAATTGGCATCAGTTCCCTGGTGGCCTACGCCGCAGCCGGGATACTGCTGGGGCCAGTCCTGGGGCTAATCGAAGTTAATGAGAACATCCTCATCTTCCTGGAAATAGGCATCTTTGTCTTCTTTTTCCTGGTGGGCCTTGACGAGATCGATATCTCGGGCTTTGTAGCCACCATACGCGGACGCCATTTCGTAGCTACCTCAACGTCCGTGATCATATCCATTCTGATATGCCTGATAGTAACGTCGGACATGCTGGGTGAGGATTACTCGCTGGGGCTGGAATTTGACAAGGCGTTGGCCCTTGCCGGCATCCTGTCTCTGTCCAGCCTGGGCCTGGTGGCCAAGGTGCTAGCTGACAAGGGATTACTCAAGGAAGTGATTGGCCTGCGCATCTTCACCGTGGTAATCATTGCAGAGGTGCTTGCCCTGCTGGTGGTGGGCCTGACCATAGGTGAAGAGGCCGCACACACGCTGAGCCCCCTCGGCGTATTGCAGCTGCTGGGTCAGATAGCAGGCTTCACTATCTTGATCTGGATCATATCGTCCAGGGTGCTCCCCAAGGCCCTGACCTTGTTGCAGCGATTCCTGAACGTGCCGCAGCTTTTCTTTGGGCTGATGATGGGCGCTCTCTTCTTGGTGGTTGTGGGATCAGAAAATATCGGGCTGCATGGTTCCCTGGGGGCGCTCCTGTTCGGAGCCGCCTTGTCTGGGCTGCCCAACCGGTTGCGTCAAGAGTTCGTGCCCGGTATCCATAGCATCGCAGATGGGCTGTTCATTCCGCTTTTCTTTACCTCGGCCGGCTTGTACTTCAACCTGTCTTTCCTAGAGCTGCCGCCCACCATCATTATCGCCCTCTTGTTCATCCCCATGGCGGGTAAGCTGATAGCTTCTCTCATCGGGACCTACCTGGCGCGGCTGGAAACGCCTATTGTCTTGTCCGTAGGTCTGATGGGAAAGGGCGTGGCAGAGGTTGCCCTGCTCCTAGTCCTGCTGGAGTCGCACGTGATTGGGGATGACGTATTCTCGCTGCTGGTGTTTATCATGCTCGGTTACATACTGCTGATGCCGCCGATCATCAGTCTAACGGCAAACAGGGTCAAGCAACGGGAGGAGGCACCTCAGTCCCAGCCCATGCTGCCCTCATTTGCCCGCCGCGCCCTGGCCGGCGTTGCGGTAAGCTCCGTTATGGACCGGACGCGCTCCTACCCAGGGCCGGATATAGCGGTCGGAGACTTTCTCAGCCATTGGACTGTTCCGAATCAGGAAGACTACCTGATACTGGATGACGGCGTTCCAGTAGGCACCGTATCACTGGCTAGGCTGAATTTCCGGCGCAAACTGCTATTCCGGAAAAGAAGCTCCCTTGACAACACTCCTCTCCGGAAGGTGATGCGTCGCAACCCGCCTCAAGCCAATCCCGACGAGCTCATTGACGACGTGATGGAGCGGATGACGAACCACTCTCTGACTGTCATCCCGGTACATGACCCGAATTCAAAGCAGTTCCTGGGGATGGTATGCGGCAACGAAATTCTGGAACTGTTGGCATTGCGGGATAGAGTCATGAAAGAGGCGCAATCGACGGACGCGGAACCGGCTGGCTAGCCAGTACCGGGCTGAACTGATGCGGCGTCTGGTGTTCCAAGCTAACTTACCCGGGTGACATAGCGAAAGCCCCTACCATCCAATTACGCCGGACAAGCGTATTAGACTATGACGACGTTGAGGATGGATGATGTAGGATGTACGCCATGAGACTTGGGAGGAGGAGAACATGTCCATTCTAATACGTGCCGGAGCGGCCTATCTAATACTGCTCGCTGTAGTGGTTGCGGTGAACTTCGTCGCCACTCCGCTGTATCACCCCGGCGGAGACGAGCCGTTCACCGTCTGGGAGATACTGAACTGGTTCATGGCGGCGGGCATGTTGATAACCGTGGCCGCCACCTACATGGAGAAGCGCCGAGTCGACGGCGAGGGAGACTTGAGGCGCTATGTGGAAGCGAATGTGCTCTTCTACGCAGCCGTGGCTCTGCTCCTGGTCTTCTTCTGGAACTGGTTCAGCAACCTATCCCCCAACAACGAGCCGGACGGCCAGTTCTGGGTAATCATAGACACTCTGATGCCAATAGTGGTGGGCGTGACAGGCTGCCGGATGCTTAAACACAGCTAGGGTAGAGGTGCCTTAACACACAACGGGCACCCATGTATGGTACGCGGCGAAGGAGCGTTCCTTGACCCAACTTCACTATTCCGAGGCGCGCACCTACCAGCCGTTTGCCCGCACCCCGCAAGTTTTAGGCGTTAGCTATAGACTTTGCTCTGCCCCATTGTTATCATACCGAGTGCAAATTTTTATCACTTCTTGAAAAACTGCCTTTAGGAGCTAATGTACCAGCCGCCGCGGCCTCAGCCTGAAATTGACATAGACCAGATTCTGGAGAGGATCAAGGATACCTTCCGGCGGTTCAGCGGTAAGTTCGGCGCCGGCGGCTCCGGCGCTGTCATCTTCGCCATAATCGGCGTCCTCATCGTACTCTGGTTAGCCACCGGCTTCTACCAAGTGCGCCCCGCCCAGCTGGCCGCAGTGCGCCTCTTCGGCGCCTACACCGGCGACCTGCAGGGGCCAGGCCTCCACTGGTTCTGGCCTGCACCCGTCGGCACCCGCAACGTTGAAACCGTTACGGAGACAAGGCGTATGGAGCTGGGCTTCCGCAGCCTGGAAGGCGGCCAGGTCACCGACGTCCCGTTCGAGGCTCTTATGATCACCGGCGACCTCAACATCGTCGACGTGCAGATGGTCGTCCAATACAGGATCAAAGACCTTGCCTCCTACCTATTCCAAGTGGATGACCCCGGAGACGAAGAGCGAAACGTACGCCCAGGAGCGCCGGAGGGATTCACTCTGAAGGACGCCACCGAAGCCGCTCTGCGCCAGGTCGTGGGGCAGCGCAGCATCGACGACATCCTCACCGTCAACAAGGAGGCGGCACAGGCAGATACGCGGCTCCTCCTACAAACCATTCTGGATAACTACAACAGCGGTATCGAAGTTCTGGAGGTGCGACTGCAGAACGTGCGTCCTCCCGACCCCGTTCGGGATGCTTTCGACGACGTGGTCAGGGCTCGCGTTGACAAAGAGGCCCGCATCAATGAAGCGCTGGCCTACCAGCAAGACCAGCTCCCCCGTGCGCGCGGTGATGCGCAGAGAATCCTCAATGCCGCGGAAGCATTCAAGCAAGAGCGCATCCTGAGAGCTACGGGTGAAGCCGACCGCTTCCTCGCCGTACTCCAAGAGTACCGAGAATCGCGGGAGGTTACGCGTCAGAGGCTGTACCTAGAGGCCATGGAAGAGATCCTGCCCGGCATCACCAAAGTAGTCATCACTCCGGATACCGGCGGCAACCTTCTGGAGTTCCTGCCCCTGCCCGTTGACAATGGCGAGACTCCTGTGACTATACGGGTCACACCGACACCTTCCGCGGGACCGGTACCTCCGTAATGGATAAAAATGGCTAGAGCATTCGGCATAATACTAATCCTGGTGATCATAGTCGGCGCTGTCGTCGGCTCACAGGCGCTGTTCGTTGTTGACCAGACCCAGTTCGGTGTCGTCACTCGGTTCGGTGAGATCCAGCGCACGCTCAGGGAGCCCGGCCTCAAGGTAAAGGTGCCATTCATCGAATCGGTCAACCGCTTCGACAAGCGGCTGCTCAGAATAGACGTACCCACCGAGTCCATGCCGGACAGGGACCAGCAGTTCCTTGAAATAGACGCCTACGTGCGGTACAGGATAAACGACCCCAGGAAGTTCCTGGAAAGGCTGCGCGACGAGTTCACCGCCGCCGACCGCATCGGACGGATTGTGATATCAGAGCTGCGCCGCGTGGTGGCCGCCAGCGACCGCACCGAAATCATCGGTGGCATTGCTCAATCACAAGATGACGGCACACTCGTAGTTATTCCCAACAGGACTGAGCAAGGAGTGGAAACCAGGGAAGCGCTCACCAGGCAGGTGCTCACAGACTCCAACGCAGTGGTGGGTTCCAGTGAGAACGACTTCGGTATCGAAATAGTCGACGTCAGAATAAAGGCCGCCGACTTCCCCGGCACCGTGGAGCAGACTGTGTTCAACAGGATGCGCACGGAACGCGACGTCCAGGCTCAGCGTCTCCGTGCCGAGGGTGAAGAGCAGAACCTCACCATCACCACTGACGTGGACAGACAGGTAGCCATCATTCGCGCCGAGGCCGACCGCACGGCCAACAGCCTGCGAGGTGAAGGTGAAGCGGAGGCTATCAGAGTTCTGGCCGAAGCCTTGGAAGAAGACCCTGAGTTCTTCGCCTTCAGGCGCAGCCTGGAAGCTTACACCAACTTCCTTACCGAAAAGTCCACCATTGTGCTCTCATCCGAAAACGACCTTTTCCAGTACCTGGAGGGTCCGGACCAGCCGGATAGCTAGACCCGGCAAACGTGCTCGGATTGTGACTGCCCGTCACATGCACTACTATAGGTAGCATCGCTTACCGGTCTTTCTCATGTCTTTGCTGGATATATCAACCGCGGTTCTTGCTCTAGCCTTCGGTTACCTATTTGGGGCCGTTCCCACTGCCTACGTGATAGCGCGCTGGGTCAGGGGCATTGATATCCGTACCCATGGCAGCGGCAACGTGGGCGCTTCCAACATAGGCCGTCACTTGGGAAAAGGCTACGGCATCCTTGTCGGTATCGCAGATGCGCTGGTGAAGGGCGTGGTGCCCGTACTGGTGGTCAGGGCCTTGGGACACGATCTGACCTATCAGGCTCTTGCCTGCATTGGAAGCATTGCGGGCCACAACTGGTCTATATACCTCAAGTTCAGCGGCGGACGCGGACTGTCCGTCATTCTGGGTTCCCTTCTTGTACTGGCCTGGAAGGAGTTCATCGCTCTAATTGTGGTGGCGCTGCTGGGCTGGGCAATCTTTCGCAGTATAGCTTTGTGGATGGGTATCGGCCTAGTGCTGCTTCCCATTTGGGCGCTGCTCTTCCGGGAGCCTGCCGAGATTGCAGTCTATACCGTTGTTGCGCTTGTTCTGTCTATCCTGAAACGGCTACTCTCCAATCCGGGCAGCCAACTGCCCGGACAGCGCTGGCGAGACAAGGTGTTGCCGCGCCTGCTTTATGATAGGGATATCATGGAGAAAAGCAGATGGGTTGAGCGCAGCCCCAATCAGGGAGAAAACGGCGAATAGATTATGACAGGCTACTGTTATAGGCACTCCGATACGGAAACAGCCCTCAGCTGCGGCCACTGCAACAGGTCAATATGCGTCAAGTGCGTGGTGCAGCATCCGGTGGGCATTCGCTGCCCCGAGTGCGGACGGCCTACAAAGATACCCCAGTGGGACATTACTCCGGCCTATTACGCCCGCGCCATAGGAGCGGCAGCGGCCATTTCCATCGCAGGCGTTGCGGTCTTGGTGTTCCTACGTGCCCTGCCACTTGGTATCCTTGGATATTACGCGACGCTGGCGGGGCTTGTCGGTATGGGCTATCTCATTGGCCAGGGCATAAGCCGGGTAGTCAGCGGCAAGCGTGGTCGCGAACTGCAGTGGGTTGCCGGAGTCACCATGGGAATTGCCGCGTTCGTTGCCCTGCCTCTTATAGGCTTTGGCTTCTACTCCCTGATCGCTGTCGCCGCCGCCGTCTACCTCGCAGTCCATCAACTCCGCATCTGAGCTATGGTGAGTGGTAGTCCTCCGCCAGCCTTTGCCTTTCCTCTCCTCAGCTTCTATACTCCATGCGTTTTGCATGGAGTATCACGGCTGAAGAGATCCAGACATTGAGCGGAACACCGGTACGACATAAAAGCGAAGATAGCAGGGGCACCCTGCTCACCGTCGCCATTGTGCTCGGTCATGCCATCAAGCACGTCTACATCTCAGGGTTCCAGACCATTGTCTTCCCGGAGATGAAGATTGCCCTTGGGCTGAGCAACACCTCCTTCGGAGCGCTTGCCACCGCCCGCCAGGCCACGAGCGGTGTCACCACGCTGGGCGCCGGCTATCTGGGCGACCGTTTCAGCAACCAGGCCGGCCTACTACTTGCCATATCGTTGAGCCTTATGGGCATATCGTACTTCCTGGTCGGTTCCGCCCCCAGCTACCCTCTGCTCTTTCTTGCCATGCTGCTGGTCGGCTTGGGGCCTTCTCTATATCACCCGCCCGCTCTCGGCACTCTGTCCCGGCGGTTCCCCGACCGTCGTGGGCTGATGATATCCCTTCATGGCATGGGAGGCAGCATTGGCGAAGCTTCGGGCCCTCTCATCGCCGCCGTCGCCGTCACCGCGCTTGTCTGGGACGGGGCGTTGCAGTGGAGCATCATTCCGGCTTTGATAGCCGCTGCGGTGGTCTGGTTCATGATGAGCAACGTGCCCGCCGTGCAGGGAGGGACAGCTTCCCTCAAGGAGTACTTCGGCGCACTTGGAGACCTGTTCAAAGACCGCCGTCTTGCCTCCGTACTGGCCGTCTCCGGAATTCGCAGCCTGGGCCAGAGCGCGACCGTCATATTCCTCCCGGTCTACCTGCGGGAGGACCTGGATTACTCGCTGGGTGAAATGGCCGTCTATCTAGCCCTTTCCCAGGTCGTAGGCATTGGAGCGCAGCCGGTCATGGGCGCTATTTCCGACAGGTTGGGACGAAAGGTCGTCATAGTGCCTTCGCTGCTAGCATTCTCCGTTCTGCTCGTTGCACTCTATTTCGTGGAACCCGGTTTCTTCATGGTACTGGTGATCATCGTCATGGGCGCGTTCCTCTACTCCATGCAGGCGCTGTTCCTTGCCGCGGCTTCAGATTTGGGTGGAAGGGAGTTACAGGCCACCATCTCGTCGATGACCTACGGCATGACCTTCTTAGCCGCCACCATCTCGCCCTTCATCGCAGGGCTTTTCGCCGACGCCTTCCAGGTAAAGACTGTGTTCCTCTACAGCGCCGCCCTCCTGCTGGTCTCCGCCTTGGCGTTTGCAGTGATACGCATGCCCAACAGGTCATTTGGAACCTTCTGACAATGGTTAGAGCCGCCGCATCTCCCTGGAGCGGTACGACCACAGTACGCTCAGCACCAGCCCTATCAAGGCGCTGATGGACACCGCCTGTCCGGGACCTATAGCCTCGGCAAGCCAGCCCAAGGCGAGCATGGACAGCGGCGATATCCCTATCGCCGTGTTGGCGAACCCCATTGCCCTGCCCCGCATCTCCTCTCCCACGGACAGCAGCACCAGTGTGAACACCATGCTGACAAAGCCGGACATGCCCAGACCCGCCAGTATCAGGCCAGCCACGGACAGCGGATAGAAGCGAGACAGCGAAAACACCAGTAGCCCGCTGAACGCCACAGCCGTGCCTACCACAAAGTACGTGGAGTTGCGGTTTATCCTTGGCCTTGTGGTTATGAAAACAGCGGTGAGGAATGCTCCGAAGCCCTGCGACGAGGCCAGCACGCCAAGCAGGGTTGGCCCCACGCCTAGCACTTTGTCGGCGAAGACTGGCACCAGCGGGATATAGGAGTAGTACAGCAGATTCATGATCACTATTATGCCCAGCGTGCCTATCACGGCACGGTTGGACGCTATGGCGCGCGCACCTTCCCCTATCGGAGTGAATATGGCGGTGAGCCTTATCGGTATCTTGTTCTGAGGCTTTGGAGAACGTACGCGCAGCAACGCCAGCAGGGCAGTGCCGTAGATGATCATTATGAACAAGTACGGCGTGGTGGCATCCGCGCTTTTCCCCAGAGGGATGAGGTCTATCAGAGCGCCGGCCAGGAACGGCCCCAGCATGCCCGCCGCCATCATGCTCATCCCTTCCAGAGCGTTGGCGTAGCTGATTCCACTTCTGCCCACAATGTCCAGGGCAAACGTCCTCCGCGTCGCCATATCCAGGGTATGCGGCACGCCGTAGACGGCGCTTAGCATCACTATGTGCCAGCCTTCCGCCAGACCGGTAAACACCAGGAAAACCGTAACGCCAAGCACGGCCAAGTCCATGAGATGCGCCGCTATGAGCACGCGCTTCCTATCGAAAGCATCCGCGACGACACCGCTGAGGATGCCGCCCAACAGCATGGAGGAGAAGAAGGCCACGCCGACGAGTTGGGTTTGGAATGTTGAATCGGTCAGCTGCAGCACCAGGTAACCGGAAGCCACCATCCACGTCCAGCGACCCGTATGCCATGCCCAGCTGCTTCCCCAGAGCATGCGGAAGTCCTTATTGCTCAGTAGACCAAGAACGGGGAGTCGTGCCGGCTTGTCGTGGGTTTCAGAAGCGGCTGTCGTCATGGGGTGTTTCGGCTTCTGTGGACATCGCCAACCAGTATACATGACCAAACTAGCGGCCTGAGTAAAGTGACAGGTCGTTGCTGGCGCGGGCTGTCGGTACGCAAAGACCGCCTCTGCTGATATACTGGCCTTCTTCAAGCCATAGGAGGGCGGAGATGACGGTTATCGTTACCGGGGGCACAGGGTTCGTCGCCTCTAACGTAGTGAAGACACTGGCCGAGCAGGGACGGGACGTCGTCTCGGTGGACATAGCTCCGCCGGACGACCTTCTACTGCGCTATACGGATTCCGTGAAGAAGCGCATCACCTGGGCACAGGCAGATATCCTGGACATGGCGTCGCTGGAGAAGGCGGCTGCAGGCAAACGAGTGGAAGGCATCATCCACGCCGCCGTGTACACGGTGGTGCTTGAGGATCTGGAAAGGTCGGACAGCAAGCGCCTCGTAGACATCAACTTCACTGGTACAGTCAACATGCTGGAGCTGGCGCGCCTCACCGGGGTGAAGCGATTCATCTACGTCAGCTCAGGAGGCGTCTACGGCGGAAGCC
>DAOUKI010000128.1:0-15799 GCA_034421495.1 Dehalococcoidia bacterium
TAGCACTTGCCGGCTAGGTCGCCGTGATAGTCCCAGTACATCAGCTCAGATATGAAGAAGATGAGGTTGCCGCGCGAACCCTGTTTGGTGAAGAGGTCCTTGGTTACCATGGAGGAGCGAAACTTTGAGCCTACCTTGACCGTATCGAAGAACTCCCAAGCGGCGCCGGAGAAGTAGTTGGCCACGGGATAGCCTTCCTTGCGCTTCTTGCCTTCACCGCCGTACTGTACGCCGTGAGCGGTGATTCCCCTTATCTGGGACAGTATGGGGCCCGGCGCAATGAGACAGCCGTAACGCGTGCCCTTGGCATAATCGGGGTCGTTGTATAGGGGGTTGTCGTCGCCGATGGTGCGCATGTAGTTTTGGATGTTGCGCTGGTCAAAGCGAATGGGGTTTTCGTAGGGGGGGCCGTCCTGCTCGAAAGGCGCTGGCGGCGCGGGAGGCATACTCTCTTCGGTCTCTTTACCGACCAGTTCTCTGGATAGCTCTATGAACTCCTGGACCGCTTCTTCAAAGGTCTGGGTGGTAGCCACGCTTCACCTCCGGGCTTCTGGCTTGTTCAGCGGGGATGATAGCAGACGTTGCATGCTTGGGACAACGCTAGGCGGAAGCAGACGGGCCTCTCCGTTTTTTCCGCGCGAAGCGCAGGCCGGACCAGGTCTCATCTATAGAGGCTATCTTGTAGTCGACCAGGCCGGCGTCCATGCCTATCCTGCGCACGATCACCTGGCTGAGGTCCGATTGCATACCTGAGGTCTTCTTGGGCCAGATGACCCATAGCCCGTCCTTGCCAATGGAGCGGCGCATGGAATGGACATGGTCTTGCAGGTGTTCGCTGGAGGTGACGAACCAAAGGGTCAGATCGCTGGGGGCGTTCTCGCTCCTTTGCAGCAGAACGCCTTCCGGTAAGTCGCCTAGCTTGGCTTCGAACCGTTGAGGAGCATCGACAAGGGATACGCGAGAACCGTCCTTGATACCCAGCTTCTTGAAGAGCGGAGTGCCTGCATAGCTGTCAAAGACAGTCCGAGGCAGCACCGGGTCAGAAGGAGGAGATTGGATGGCTTCTTGAATAGCCGGGCCTATGCCTTGCCATGCGGCGTACTTCGCATCAGGAAGGAGCTCCTTGATTCGCTCTACTTTGTCTGTCTGTCCGTCAACAAAGATGATGGGTATGGCGCGGGTACTCTTGTAGTAGCGCAAGGCCATTGCCACCTCGCGGCCATGCGAGGGCAGGCGGGACAGGTCTATCACCACTGCGGTCGGTGGATTATCCCTGAGTTGGCGCAGGGAACCGGAGGTGAAGGGCGAGGCGTCTACCCGGTAACCGGCGGCTTCTATGATTTGCGCGCGCTCTGCCGCTTCATCCCGGTTCCAGTGAATGAGATAGACAAGGTCATTCACGCCTACTCCTTGTCCAGAAGCAAAGCCTGGCAGAAGCGGGCGGTGTCGGTCAGATCATCGATGGGCACGTATTCTCGCACGGTATGCATGTCCCGGGTGGACATGCCGACGACAACGCAGCTTAAGCCGTGTTTGTTGAATACGTTGCCGTCCGTGCCGCCGCCTGAGGGGACGACCTCCGGCACTTTGCCCATGCCCTCAAGGATGCGCGACACCTTTCGGAGCATGGGGTGGTCCTTGCCCAGCCGGTACATCTCGAACTCTACGTTCATGGTCTCTTCAATGACGGCCTCCGGATACTTGCCACGTGCCTGTTCCAACACTTCGCTGATCTCACGACGGATCAACTCCAGGGATTCTATGTTGCGGCTGCGAAACTCGCCGGTGAAGGAGGCCTCTTCAGGAACGGCGTTGCGCACCGAACCCCCGGAGATAACACCGACGTTGATAGTGGTCTCGTCATCTATGCGGCCCTGGCGCATGCCGGTGATGATTTCGGCGGCGATGTGGATGGCGGATAGTCCCTTCTCAGGTTCAACGCCGGCGTGTGCGGCGCGGCCTGTGACGTTTATGTTGAAGCTGACGTAGGTGGGGCTTGTGCTGGTCACCTTGCTGGGAGGGCCGTTGCCATCGAAGACGACGCCGCGCTTGGCCTTGAGCAGCGACACGTCAAGATTGCGAGCGCCGAGCAGGCCGATCTCTTCTTCGCGGGTGAAGATAAGCTGTACGGGGACCCGCTCCACACCGTCCTCGTGTAGCGACTCCAATGCCTCCAGTATGGCGGCGACACCTGCTTTGCAGTCGCCGCCGAGGATGGTGGTGCCGTCGGAGACGATGCGGTCATCCAGCACCTGCGGCTTTATGCCGCGGCCCGGCTCGACGGTGTCCATGTGAGCCGATAGCATCAATGGCTCGTCGCCTTCCTCGGAGGCTATCAGATTGCCGTAGGAGTCCCGCTGTATATCGAAACCGAGGCCGCTGAGACGCCGCGTGATATCCTGGGCAACCTCTTCCTCTTCTCCGGATGGGCTGTCTATCCGCACAAGGTCGCAGAATGTATTCACCAAGCGGTCTTGCTTTATCATGACGTCCTCGCTGGTTGGTTAGGGGGATTATACATGGAAGTCCGCGGGCAAGGGGATTCCCAGTCAGACGGGACGAGGCTAACAGGTACTTTACAGCTACCGCTAATATAAGAAGGTGAAGTTAGGTACCCAGTCCAGCAGTTGCGGAGTAAAATGAGGCCATGCCCGCGTACTATCCGGTTTATCTAGACTTGAACGGACGCCACTGCGTTGTGGTCGGCGGAGAGCATGAGGCCGAGCGCAAGGCGCAGGGGCTCTTGGAACACGGCGCGCGGGTGACCCTGATCAGCCCCGAGGTCTCCGTTGTGCTTCAAGACCTGGCGGGACGCGGCCTCATAGAGTGGAAGCCCCGGGAGTACCGGCAAGGCGACCTGGAAGGGGCATTCCTTGTTGTATCGGAGAACCTCAACGAGAATGAGTACACAAGGGTTGCCCAAGAGGCCCATAGCCGCGGCATCCTGCTCAACGTGGTGGATAGGCCGCAGCTGTGCAGCTTCATAGCCCCCGCGATAGCCAGAAGAGGGCAGAACGGCGAGGTGCAGTGCGCTATATCAACCGCGGGACTCAGTCCGGCGCTGGCTCGCAGGCTCAGAGAGAGAATGTCCGACCCCGACCTCTGCCTTTGCTTGCAGTGGGCGGATATGGTGGACGTTCTCGCCGACGTGCGGACTGAAGTGCGGGCAAAGGGCCTACGGCCGGACCCCGACCGCTGGCAGGAGTGCATGGACGATGAGCTCCTGGCCATGTTTCGGAGCGGGCAGACGGCGCAAGCAAGAGAGAGGCTGAGGAGGATGCTGGAGGAACAGCCCGGCGCATCACAGGGAGTGGGAGCTTGAATTGGACCCCGTAATTGCAGGCTCGCGCGCCAGTGAACTGGCCTTGAAGCAGACCGAGGAGGTCTTGGAACTGCTGCGGGCCGCAGCCCCCGATAGGCTCTTGGAAATTCGCACCATCTCCACCGGGGGCGATCTGGATGACCGGTCGCCCGTGCCACAGATAGGCGTTGGCGTGTTCGTTAAAGAGCTTGAGGCTGCCCTGCTGCGGCAGGAGATAGACCTGGCTGTACACAGCTTGAAGGACTTACCGTCCACGATTAGCGATGGTCTACACATAGGTGGGGTCGTACGCCGTGAAGACCCCCGCGACGTGTTGGTAAACAAATGGCGGCTTCCCCTGGCGGAGTTGCCACGGGGCGCCCGCATAGGCACCGGAAGCCCGCGCCGCTCAGCCCAGGTGCTTGCCGTCCGCCCGGATATTCAAGTCCTGCCCATGCGAGGCAACGTCCCCAGCCGCCTTCAAAAGGCATCCGGCGAGGAATACGACGGTGCGGTGCTGGCAATGGCCGGCTTGCGCAGGCTGCAAAGAGAGAAAGAGGCCGCCCAGGTGTTTGAGCCGGAGCAGTTCGTGCCCGCCCCCGGCCAGGGAGCACTGGCGGTCCAGGTAAGGTCTGACGATGAAGAGATGAGGCAACTGGTGGAGCCAATACAAGACCCGGATACGGCAATGAGCGTGAGAGCAGAGCGCACTCTGTTGTCCCTCCTCGGCGCGGGATGCACCGCTCCGTTCGGGGCTTACGCGGAGATCAGCGCTCAGACCCTGACCCTCAGTGCCATGCTTGCCGCCGACAGTTCTGGGAAGCGGTTGTTCAGAGCCTCGGCGTCGGGAAGCGCTGAGAACCCGGAAGCCGTTGCACACGAGGTCTACCAAGAACTCCTTTCAACGGGGGCTATCGAAGCGGTTAGATCCGCGGGTGGCATGAGATGAAGGCCGGACGAGCGGGTACCGTATACCTGGTGGGAGCGGGCCCAGGAGACCCTGGCCTGCTTACACTGCGAGGGCTGGAACTCCTGGGCAGCGCCGACGCCGTGCTCTACGACCGGCTGGTTGATCAGCGTATCCTCAGCTTTGCGTCTGACGGAGCAGAGGTGATCTTCGTGGGGAAATCGCCGCACGGCGAGTCCGGTGCTCAGGAGGGGATCGCTGCCGAAATGGTGCGCCGCGCCCAGCTGGGACAAACCGTGGTGCGGCTCAAGGGCGGAGACCCCTTTGTCTTCGGACGCGGCGGCGAGGAGGCACAGGCGCTGGCCAGAGCTGACATACCCTTTGAAGTTGTGCCGGGCATAACCTCCGCCATCGCGGTGCCGGCTTACGCCGGTATCCCCGTTACCCATAGAGAGGTGGCCTCCTCCTTTACCGTGGTCAGCGGCAGCGAAGACACAGGCAAGGAACAGTCCCTCGTAGACTGGAAAGCACTTGCGTCGGGCGGTGGCACCCTGGTGTTGCTCATGGGCTGGGAAAGCCTGGGCGGAATATGCAAGACCTTGCAGGAAAACGGAATGCCCGCCGATACTCCAGCCGCCTTGATACAGTGGGGAACCAGGCCTGGGCAACGCGTTGTGGAAGGAACGTTGGACACCGTGCTAGACCTTGGTAGGGAGGCCGGATTGGAGCCTCCTATAGTGGCCGTATTCGGCCCCGCCGTGGCTTTGCGTTCGGAGATACGCTGGTTCGACAACAGGCCGTTGTCGGGAAAACGGATAATGGTCACCAGGGCGCGGACACAGATCAGCGCCACCGCCGACCTGCTCAGCAGGGAAGGCGCGGAGGTCATAGAGTTGCCCAGCATCAGGATTGTACCCCCCGATGATGACACCCCAGTGAAGCGTGCCGCCCAGAGCTTGGCGAGCTATAGTTGGGTCGTCTTCACCAGTGTCAACGGCGTTGATGCCTTCTGGGAGGCCCTCAGGGAAGTCGGCCTGGACTCGCGTGCCTTCGCCGGGGTCAAGGTTGCCGCCATTGGACCGGCCACAGCAGAGTCGCTGGCCCGGCATGGCATCCACGCCGACCGCATGCCTTCGGAGTATATCTCGGAGTCCGTGGTGGAGTCGTTGCAGGAGCACATAGAGCCCGGTGACCGCGTCTTGCTGCCCAGAGCCGCGGAAGGACGCAATGCCTTGGTGGAGGGACTGCAAAAGCTCGGTGCGGAAGTGGAGCACGTCGTCACTTACAAGACCCTTGCCTCTGAGGAGTCCAAGCAAGAAGCGCTTGCCCTGTTGAAGCAAGGGGAGATAGACGCCGTTACCTTTACCAGCTCCTCCACGGTGTCGAGTTTAGTATCCATCCTGGACGGAGACATCTCGCTATTGCAGAAGCCTGCCATAGCCTGCATAGGACCCGTTACCGCGGCAACCGCCGCCGGATTGGGTTTGAAGGTTGCCGTCCAAGCTAGGGAGTACACTATAGCCGGTTTGGTAGAAGCCCTCAAAGAGCACTTTTCAAGTCAGGTCCAGTCCGGGTAGAAGGGAGGAGAAGTATGGTTGCGTTCCCACAGCTCAGGCTAAGAAGACTGCGAAGAAGCGAGACTGTTCGTGAAATGGTCAGAGAGACATCTCTGGCGCCGTCGGATTTCATATACCCGCTCTTCGTCTGCCATGGGCGTGAGGTGAAGACCCCCATAGAGTCGATGCCTGGTTGCTATCAGCTTTCGTTGGACCAGCTGCTGACGGAAGTCATGGAAGTAGCGGAGCTGGGCATATCGGGCGTAATGCTGTTCGGGCTGCCCGCTTTCAAGGATGAAGTGGGTACGGAGGCATACGACCCGCAGGGAATTGTGCAGGAGGCGGTGAAGATGATCAAGCATACGGCTCCGCGGCTCTTTGTGACCACGGACGTTTGCCTTTGCGAATACATGGATCACGGACACTGCGGCATCATAGACGGCGATGGAACGGTGGACAACGACAAGACTCTGGACTTGCTGGCGCGCTCGGCTCTGTCCCACGCAGATGCCGGTGCGGACATGGTGGCGCCTTCCGCCATGATGGACGGCCAGGTCAAGGCTATCCGGGATGCACTGGACCAAGGTGGCCACTCAGAGATACCAATCCTAGCCTACGCGGCCAAGTTCGCCTCTGCCTTCTACGGCCCGTTCCGAGAAGCGGCTGGCTCCGCGCCGCAGTTTGGAGACAGACGGGGTTACCAGATGGACCCGGCAAACGCCCGCATGGCGCTGCGAGAGTTGGAGCAGGACATCAGTGAAGGGGCCGACATGATTATGGTGAAGCCTGCTCTGGCTTACCTGGATGTGCTGAATAGAGCCAGGGGACTGTTCCAGCATCCGCTGGCGGCGTACAACGTCAGCGGCGAGTACGCTATGGTCAAAGCCGCTTCTGCCGCCGGATGGCTGGATGAGAAGCGGATCGTCCTGGAGATCCTAACCTCTATCAAGCGCGCCGGTGCGGACATCATCCTGACATATCACGCCAAGGATGCCTCGCGGTGGCTGAGCGGGCAAGAATAACCCGCACGGCTTCTGCGGCGCTAAGTCCCTCGCCGGATTAGCTGGGGTAGACCAGCTCGCCGCCTGCCGCACCCTGGCGGGAAGGTTGCCTTACCGGTGTGGCGCCCTTGGTCTTCCAGAAGATCTCGGCTATGTCCTGGGTGGCAGAGAGCAGGTCCTGCGCGGCTTGCATGTCCTGGTTCTGCCGTACTTTGGAGCCGGCCTTCATAGCGTTGAAGAACTTTTCGTGGAGATCGGGGTGCTCCTCGACATGTTCGGGACGGAAATAGTCGCCCCAGAGGACCCGCAGCTCCTTCTTACAAAGCTCGGCATGCTCCTCCTTGACAGTGGTGTAGCGGCTGACTGCGTGTACGTAGGCATTGCGCTCCTGGGCGGAGGCATCCGCACCAGGGGCTTCCAGTGCCTCTATGAGCTGGTTCATACGAACCGTGGTCAATGCGGCGATCTGGGCCACGTGGGGGTCGTATATTCCGCACGGGATATCGCAGTGAGCATAGGCTGTTTTGGTGGAAGCAATTTTTCGAAGCGTTGTAGACAGACCGAAAAACGAGAACATTCATCCCTCCAGATTTGTATGTTCAGCAGAGCTAGGTTATCAAGAGACACTCCAAGCATCAAGACTCGCCACGTTGCTCACCCTTGATGCGACGCCTAGAATTGAATACATGCGACGCCTCCTGAACTCTATATTGCGTCTTCCTCTGGCAACTCTTTGTCGTTTCTCCATATCAGGCGACAGTATGCAGCCGGGACTGACCCATGGCGATAAGATACTGGTAGACAGGCTGGCCTTTGGCTCTACACCGCCATCGCGAGGAGACGTGGTAGTCCTGCTGGACCCTGGCCAACCGGGGGTTAACTGCGTGAAACGGGTAGTTGGGTTGCCGGGAGAGCACGTCAAGATCAGCAAAGGCGTGGTCCTCATCGATGACCGCCCGCTCCACGAGCCCTATCTTGCCAAACCCGTTCCTACGGACACGCCGTCACCCAGTCAGTGGCTGCTGTGGGACGAGGAGTATCTAGTGCTTGGCGATTTCAGGCAAGATAGCCGCGACAGCCGTTCGTTTGGGCCTGTACACGCCTCTCGTATCGTGGGCAAGGCTTGGATAAGATACTGGCCGCTGATGGCAGGCCATAGGATCAAATAGTGTCTACCTATACCCACGGATATAGGGCACGCCCTTGACAGCTTGGCGAAACAGGCCAATAATATGACTCGTCATGAGCAGGTTAATGGCATACCTTCCCTACTATTTTGAGTTTACGTACAAAGCCCGGACGGGGAGGGTAGCTGTTTAGTTCACAGCACAGTCAAATCAAAAAGCCCTCCTCGCGAGGGCTTTTTTGATTACATAGGAAAAACGAGGAATCATCATGGGTCAACTGCAAAACATACACGTCTCCAGCATACAGAGGCTACCCTCACCGGCGGAGTACCTAACCCGCCTTCCCACCCCTGACTCCGTGGCGCAACTGGTTGTGAAAGGAAGAGAGGAGATTGCCGCCATTCTCTCGGGAGAAGATGATCGCTTACTGCTTATCGCAGGCCCCTGCTCCATCCACGATACAAAGGCCGGCCTTGATTATGCGCATAGGCTGAAACAGCTCGCTGACAGATACAGCGACCGTATGCTCGTTGTGATGCGCGTCTACTTTGAAAAGCCCCGCACTACCGTTGGCTGGAAGGGTCTTATCTACGATCCTCATCTGAACGGCAGCTTCGACTTGGAGCACGGGCTGTATATGGCGAGGGAAATCCTACTGAACATCGCCGAGATAGGCCTGCTTTCCGCCACGGAGTTCGTGGATCCCATCACGCCCCAGTACATAGCGGACTTGGTTTCGTGGGCCGCCATTGGCGCCCGTACCGCGGAGAGCCAGACACATCGCCAGATGGCAAGCGGTTTGAGCATGCCTGTTGGCTTCAAGAACGGCACCGGCGGCAGCATCCAGCTCGCCGTCGACGGAGTGGTCGCCGCCCGCGCCAAGCACGCTTTTCTCGGAGTGGACGGCGAAGGCTATGCCTCTATAGTGATGACGGAGGGAAATCCCAACAGCCACATAGTCCTGCGCGGCGGCACTACCGGGACAAACTACGATGCCGCCTCTGTGGACAGGGCCACGTCTTTACTAGAGCAGGCCGGTGTGCCCGCCAGGCTGATCGTGGACTGCTCCCACGCTAACTCTAACAAAGTCTACGAGCTTGAGTCTGTCGCCTTCCGAGACGTTCTCCAGCAGCGCCTGTCGGGAAATACGGGCATCGTGGGCATGATGCTGGAAAGCAATCTAGTCGCCGGCAGTCAGAAGCTTGACGAAAGCGACCCTTCCAAGCTGGAGTACGGCGTCTCCATCACGGACCAATGCGTTGGCTGGGAAGAGACCGATGCTCTGTTGTCCGAGGCCTACCAGGCGCTGGCCGCAGGCGACCACCTGAAAGCTGGCACACCGGTTTGAGCTGGCTGGGCGGAACAACGATGAATCGGTCGGCTGGCAATTAGCGTCTGGCTAGTGAGCGAAGCTTGCCCAGCACAAAGGGCGCTATGCCCATGATGGTAATAACCGCGCTTACTACAAGGGTGTCTCCGGCTCCTGCCACAAGCGCCTCGTTCTGTGGCAGGCCGCTGCTCAGGTGATGTGCTTCGCGAGAGGCCAGTATGGCGCCGGACAGGGCCACGCCGCCTGAGAGGCCTATCTGCCGGCCAGTAGCGATGAAGGCTCCCGCCATTCCCAGACGTTCCGCCGGCACCGTGCTCATGATGGAACTGGCGTTGGTGGGATCGAACAGGGCGGAGCCAAGACTAGCCAGCGATAGAATCATGGCAAGCTGCCACACGGTTGCGCTTACTCCCAGCCCGGACAGCAGGAATAGCGCCACTGAGACTACAACCAAGCCTGAAGCCATCAGCAACCCGTGACTCATACGGTCGGACAGCCAGCCCGTCATCGGCGAGATCAGAGACCGCACCACTGAGAAGACGGCCAGCACGAGACCCGCTTTGGCCGTGCTGTAGCCCAGACCGTTTATCATGGCAAAGGGTAAGACAAAAGCCACGGCGCTCCATGCCTGAAAATGCGCCAGCAGCGTAGCAACGCCGGTGGAGAGCGCCGGGTTGCGGAAGGCGCGCACATCCACAATAGGACGCTGTGCTCGCAACTCCCACCACACAAAAAGCGGGAGTGCCGTCACCGCCAGCGCAATGGCCGCCAGCACTAGGGGAGAGGTGAGCCCCAATCTCCCTGCCTGATTTACTGCCAGAAGAAAGCCGCTGAGCAGGGCCAGGAGGATCACCGCCCCCTGGATATCCAGGTGCAGTGCGCCCGGCGTCCGCGGCTGACGTGCCAGTAGCAGCCAGCTCAAAGGCACCGAAACCAGGCTTAGGGGGAGTCGCGTGTAGAACACCGCACGCCAGTCCAGAAGATCGATGACTACGCCGCCAAGCAGCGGCCCACCGGCCAGCCCCAGACCGACCGTTGCGCCCAGCAGGCCGAAGGCAAGGCCGCGCTCCTTGGCATCGAATGTGGCGGCTAAGATGGCCGATCCAACCGAAACTACCATGGCCGCGCCGATCCCCTGCAGGGCACGCACCAAGATGAGCTGAGCTATGTTTTGTGCCAGGGCGGCCAGCGCCAGCCCCACCGTGAAAAGCACAATCCCGGCTATGTACAGTCGTTCCCTGCCCAGGAAGTCGCCAATCCAACCCATGGTCAGCAGGAGACTGGTGCTGGTGAGGAAGAAGGCTATGCCTACCCAGGCCACGATGGAGGCGTCCGTGCCAAACGTTTCCGAAAGGACCGGATAGGCTATGTTGATTATGCTCCCGTCCAGCGTGGACATCAGCGTGCCCAGAGAGACAATGCCGAAGGCCGTCCATTTGTAAGACCAGGGAGCTTTGAGCCGTGGCGGGGTCGGCTGCAGGGCTTGGTTGCTATCCAAACCCAAGCCTGCGTTTCTTCATGCTGATATAACTTCCGTAGGAGCTCTGCCCAATTACTACATGGTCGAGCACAGTTATATCCAGGAGTTCGCCGGCGGCCACTAGCTGCTTGGTCACTGCTACGTCGTCAGGGCTGGGGTTGGGGTCGCCCGATGGATGATTGTGCACAAGGATGACCGAGGGGCAGTTGGACCTGACGGCGTCTTGAAACACCTCTGAAGCACGCACCACCGCTGAGTTGACGTTGCCCTTGTACACAGTTGAAATGTTGATGACCTGGTTCTTGATATTGAGGGCAACGACTCTGAACTCCTCCTGTTCGAGAAGCGACATTTCCGCTCCCAGCAAATTGACGACGGCCTCAGGTGAGTGGACCTCCGGCCTGGCGTCGCCACTAGCCGCCAGCAAACGTTTGCTCAGCTCAAGAGCGGACTTGAGTTGAGCGGTCTTGGCGTCTCCCATGCCGTGGATGGAAGCCAGCTCTTGGAAGCTGGCTTTGGATATGCCTTCCAAGCCGCCGTACTTCGCCAGCAGCCTGTTGGATAGGTCTATGACGTTCTCGGATGAGGTGCCGGTGCGGAGTAGAATGGCAATCAACTCGGCATTGCTCAAGTAGGCGGCGCCTGAGTTCTTTAATCTCTCGCGTGGCCGCTCTTTGGCCGGCATATCGCGTATCAGCAGCCTGTACTGTGGCTTATCCTGCTCCGCCATAATGCCTCTCAATGGCTCTAGGAGCCGCTTTCTTCACGGCAACTCTGGCAAACAAATGTCTGGCCCTGCTCCAACGCCGTGCCCACAGGCACATTGCGCTTGCGGCGGCACAACGTACAGGTCACCGCTTCCGTGGGAGTTTGCCCGGGACGGTTTGGCTCAACCGAATAACCCCGGAAACCTTTGTAATCCGGGTTGAGCCGCTTCATAGCTTCGTAGCGTGCCCTGTCTTTACTACGGCTCAAAGTCGGCACACCTCCTGATAGAGCGGTTTACTCTACGGCAACAGTGGCGCCCGCTTCCTGTAGCTTCTTGAGCATGTCATCGGCTTCTTCTTTGCCAATGCCCTCCTTCACAGCTACGGGCGCTCCTTCCACCAGCTCTTTGGCCTCGCGCAGACCCAGGGTAGTCACTTCCCTCACAGCTTTGATCACGTTGATCTTGTTGGCTCCCGCTTCCTTGAGCATCACCTTGAACTCGGTCTGCTCCTCCTCCGCGGCAGCTTCCGGCGCGGCTCCGGCAGCTGCTACTGGGGCGGCGGCCACGGCTACTGGGGCGGCAGCGCTTACTCCGAACTCCTCCTCCAGAGCCTTCACCACTTCCGACAGCTCAACAACCGACAACGACTTTATTGCTTCTATAACCTCTTCTTTGCCCACTGACGTCTCCTTACTAATTGGGTTTCTGCAATTTGAGCTATTTGAATCTGATAGCTTTGTTCTACTTTCCTTCCTGCTGGTCAACCCTGGCCTGCAGGACGTTTGCCAGGCCGACCAGCGGGCCGTTCATCACGTTCGCCAGTCCCTGCAAAGGCTGGTTGATAGCTCTGACTAGGCGGGTGGGCAGAGATGCCATCTGCCCCAGCAGTTGGGCCAGCAGCACCTCTCTTGGAGGCAAGGTGGTCAGCAACGTGAGCTGCGCATCCTTGTAAACGCGGCCGTCCATCATGGTAGCGGCCCTTACCACCATGGGCAGCCTGTTGTTGCGGACGTAATCATAGATTGTCTTTACCGGTAGAAGGGGATCGGCAAAGCCCAACGCCAGGCCCGTAGGCCCATCCAGTAGCTCCTTCACCTCCGGTCTGCCCGCCGCATCCGCGGCCCTCAGAGTCAGAGTATTCTTGACTACCCGGAACTCCACGTCGGCCTCGCGTAGATGCTTGCGTAGCCCCGTCATGCTCTTGACCGGCATGGAGCTAAAGTCCGCCGCTACGGCAACGGTAGCCTGTGAAAGCTTTTCAGCCAGGATTTGCACTTCGTCTATCTTTTTCTGAGTAGGCATCCTTACCTCAATAAAAATCCCCTGCCGTAAAAGACAGGGGAAGTAAAGCTAACTTATAAGCTTGCTTTCCTGCCTCGGCGGGACTTGATTAAGCCTCTAACGGCACCCGCTGTCTACGGCGTTAGTTATTCAGTTTGGGGGTCTATTCTACCCTTAGCGCGGTCAAAGAAGCAAGGTCAAGCGGAATGCTCGGTCCCATGCTGGAGGTCATGTAGGCGCTGCGGATGAACTGCCCTTTGACGGCGGCAGGCCGGGAGCGTGTGACCATTTCCATCAGGCTCGATAGGTTCTCGTAGAGCTTATCCGATTCAAAGCTAGCCTTGCCAATGGGAGCGTGGATTATTGCTGTCCTATCCATGCGAACCTCCACGCGTCCTTTCTTGGCCTCATCCACGGCCCTGCCAATGTCTTCCGGCTGCACCACGGTTCCCGTTCTGGGATTGGGCATAAGCCCCCGGCGGCCCAGCACTCGGCCAAGCCGGCCTATCTTGCCCATCATGTCCGGCGTGGCTATTGCGATGTCGAATTCCACCCAGCCGCCGTCTATCTGTTTGATGACGTCGTCGTCGCCTACGTAGTCGGCGCCCGTCTCCCTTGCCGCTCTGGCGGCATCGCCCTGAGCAAATACCAGCACCCTTACCGGTCTGCCCAAGCCGTTGGGCAGAAGAGCCACGCCGCGAAGCTGCTGATCGGCATGCCTGGGGTCTGCGCCGGTGCGGAGGTGAATCTCCACCGTTTCGTCAAAGTTAGCCGTGGCGGTCTGTTTCACTAGGTTTATGGCCTCTTCAGGCTCATAATTCCTATCTTTTTCCACCTTGGTTGTGGCTTCTGACAGCCTCTTCTTTAGCTTGGCCATTACTCGGTAACCTCTATGCCCATGCTGCGCGCTGAGCCCTCTATAATCTTCATGGCGGCTTCTACCGAAGCCGCATTCAGGTCGTTCATCTTGGTTTCGGCTATTTCACGTATGGCAGAGCGGGGCACCGCGGCCACCTTTTCTCTGCCTGCCTGCGTGCTGCCCTTCTCTATGCCTGCCGCCTTGCGAAGCATGTCCGAGGCGGGCGAGGTCTTGGTTACGAAAGTAAAGGAGGTGTCTTCAAATACGGTTAGCTCAACCGGGACTATGCTGCCCGCTTGGTTGGCGGTGCGTGAGTTGAAATCCTTCACGAAACCCATGATATTCACGCCGTGCTGGCCCAAGGCGGGACCAACGGGGTAAGCGGGCGTTGCCTGTCCCGCCTGTATCTGCAGCTTGATGATTGCTCTTATCTTCTTTGCCATTATTGCTACAAGTTAAAGCTTTTCCACCTGCAGGAAGTCCAACTCTACCGGTGTCTCTCTGCCGAAGAACGACACCAGAACGTTAAGCTTCCCTTTGTCGGTGTCTATTGTGTCCACCACTCCAATGAAGTCGGCAAAGGGGCCGTCCGTGATCCTAACGCTCTGCCCCTTGGTAAAGCCCACTCTGGCCTTGGGCGTCTCCGATGCTACCTGCTGGAGAATGTTCTCCACTTCCCAAGGTTCCAGCGGAACAGGCTTGGGTCTCTTATCACGTTCGTCTTCCGAAGAAACAAAGCCGGTAACGCCTGGTGTATTGCGCACTATGTGCCAGCTCTCGTCGTCCATGTCCATCTGGACCATGATATAGCCGGGATAGAGCCGCACCCGTTTGGGAACGCGCCTGCCTTCCCTTATTTCCACTACCTCTTCGGTGGGAACAATCACCTGGACGATCTTGTGATGGGCGTCCATGGTGGTAATGCGCTGCTCCAGGTTTTTCCTGACACGCTCCTCTTGTCCTGAGTAGGTGTGGACAAAATACCAGCGAGGTTGTGTTGTATCGGTCTGCGCTTGCTTGGTCTTGGATGTCATGCCGGTTTTTCTCAGGGGCTAGGACAGGACTATATCCAGCAGTTCAGTGAATACAATGTCTATCAGGCCCAAAGCCGTGCCTATTACTATGGATACGGCAATCACCAGCATGGTAAGCCGCACAGTCTCCTGGGGAGTAGGCCAGGTGACCTTCTTGAGCTCGCTTATAACCTCGCCGAAGAAGCGGAAAAGCCCGCCTCTCGACGCCTCTGAGGGAGACTGCCGCCTCAGGATGGGCCTTGCCATGCTATCTCACTTCCCTATAGGCACGCGCGCCTCTACAGCGCGGGCAAAACTTGTTCAGCTCCATCCTGTTGGGGTCGTTGCGACGGTTCTTTTCCGTGGTGTACGTTCGCTCACGACAATCCGAGCAGGCCAGCGTGACGATTATCCTAGCTTCAGTTCTCTTCTTGGCCATGTCCCTACTCTACGATGTTGGTCACCACTCCTGAGCCCACGGTCCTGCCGCCCTCACGTATAGCGAACCGCAGTCCGTTCTCCAGCACGATTGGTGAGATCAGTTTGATGGTCATTTCAATGTTGTCGCCCGGCATTACCATCTCAACACCGCTGGGCAACTCTATCTCACCCGTAACGTCCGTAGTCCTTATGTAGAACTGAGGTTTGTAGCCGTTGAAGAACGGGGTGTGACGTCCGCCTTCTTCCTTGGTCAGTACGTAGACCTGGCCCAGGGCCTTTGTGTGCGGCGTTACGCTGCCTGGTTTGGCCAGTACTTGGCCTCGCACCACATCTTCCCTGTCCACACCGCGCAGCAGACACCCCACGGCGTCTCCGGGCTCGCCTTCATCAAGCAGCTTGTGGAACATCTCCACGCCTGTGACCACGGTCTTGCGGGTATCTACAAGCCCCACAATCTCTATGTCATCGCCGGGTTTTACCACACCGCGTTCCACGCGTCCGGTGACCACGGTGCCTCTACCCTTGATACCGAACACATCTTCCACGGGCATCAGGAAGGGCTGGTCGCGCGGGCGCTCCGGTAGTGGAATATAGTCGTCAACCGCCTGCATCAACTCCAGGATACCCTGCTCCGCTTCATCGTCTCCTTCCAGAGCTTTCAAAGCGGAAACGCGCACTATTGGTATATCGTCTCCGGGGAAATCGTAGCGGGAGAGCAGCTCCCTGACCTCCAACTCAACAAGCTCCAGGAGCTCCTCGTCGTCCATCATATCGACCTTGTTCAAGGCGACTGC
>DAOUKI010000129.1:0-5457 GCA_034421495.1 Dehalococcoidia bacterium
ACCACGGGGTGCAGAGCCGCCCAGAGCAGCGAAAGGACGGTCAGCACCTCAGCGGCGCGCGTGGCGGGCCTGCGCCACTCCGCCTTGCTCAGTCGCAGGATGGCTGAGAGCATTACTCCAGCGTGGCTAATGCCTATCCAAAACACAAAGTCTACGATAAAGAAGCCCCACATCACGGGACGGTTCAGCCCGGTAACGCCCAGCCCCTTGTTGACCATGAAGCTGACGGAAAGGAATGCCAGCAGAACAAAAATCCCCAGAATGCCGACCGTAATCCACCACCAAAGGGGGGCTTTCAGCGTGACGTTCAATAAGTCCGCGTTGATCTGTCTATGCGGGAGTGTCACCCGTTGTTGCATTTGTTATGACGCTCCTTAGTATCTACTCCGGCTTACCCAGTATCAGCAGACGTGTTCTCAAGAACGGCCTGACCGCTCGCAGCCTCAGTCCTTCCGACATCTCCCACAGCGAGAATACCGGCAGATACCGCGCCGCCAGCGAAAAGACGAATATTCCACCGGATATGCCTCCTACCACTATGAGCAAGTCCAAGGCGCCCGGGTACTGCGTGGCCGGGATGAGAGCCAGATCGTGGTCAGCTATGTGCACCGGCGAGCCGGAGAAGTCCACCGAGTACGAGGCGACGTAAATACGTATCTTGTCGATCAGCGTGCCAACCAGTATGGAGGCGGCAGCCAGAGTGGGGCCCCACGTGGTCTTGCGCACCACGTTCCACAGCAATATGAGGAAGGGCGTGACAAAGTTGAGGATGAAAGCTCCGAAGAACAGCACTCTGTAGGGCCCGAACATGAGCAGGTTGAGCGTGTCCTGTTCCACGGGCAAACGACCGTACCAGAAGATGATGAAGCCGGACCACCAGAAGTAGAACCACATCAGGGAGAGGGCAAGGAGTATCTTGCTGGCGCCCCAG
This sequence comes from Dehalococcoidia bacterium, assembly GCA_034421495.1. Classification (GTDB taxonomy): domain Bacteria; phylum Chloroflexota; class Dehalococcoidia; order Lucifugimonadales; family QGNO01; genus DAOUJH01. The sequence goes on from DAOUKI010000129.1 coordinate 932, forward strand.
AAGTGCTCCATGCGAATGTAGTCCTGGAATCCGCCGTACCGCCGCAACAGCCATGCGGTCACTATCACAGTAGCCAGGCCGGCCTGCAAGCCGGTGAGAGATTGGAATGCGGGGAAGATGGCGTCCTTCCAGCCCGGCACCAGCGCCATGCCGAAATCTACGCTGAACAGCGAGAGCGTTCCCACCAGGAGTATGAAATAGAACGCGCCAAGGAAGGCCAGCCCCCCGCGCATGGTCACCCACTGCTTCCGAGTCCCCAGCCAGCCGCGGCTCAGCATACCCCTCGGCTTGGATGCGAGGTCGCTCAGGCTGGCCCTATCCGGGCGAGAAGATATGCAGAGCAGCGCCAGTCCGCATACTGTCAGCAGTCCCAGCAGCAGCGCAATCCAGAAGTGCGGCGCTCCCGGTATTCGCATTACCGAGCCGCCCTCATCTGCCTGGAACCACAGAGTGAACCGGTTGTTGGCGGAGGGTACAAGTAAAAGCAGGGGCAGGAACATGACGAAGGTAAGCAGTCCCACGGCGGCGTACAGCTCGGAGATGCGGGCCAGAGGTCTGCGCCAGTGCGCTTTCACTAGCCGCAGCGCCACTATAACCAGGGGCGCCGCTCCCGCCGTGGTCATGAGAAACGCCACGACGGCTGCATAGTATCCCCAGGGCGACCTGTACTCGAAGCCGTCACCCATAGCCCTAAACGCGAACGCGACTATTCCCACCAGCAGCAAGGCTCCGCTTGCCAGGATCAGGTTGCGGTGAAACCTGCCAACGTTCGAGTGGCGTTCAGCCACGTGGCGGCTGAACCCGTCTATGGTTATCTCCGGCCCAAAGTCGTGGTGCTCATGCATGGGTAAGCTCTTTGGCCTCCGCATCAACTTTAGAGAGATACAAAACGTTAGGCTCCGTGCCCAGCTGTTCCCGCAGATGGAACGCCCGCTTGTCGTTGGCGAACTGGGACACCCTGCTCTGGGGGTCTTTCACGTCGCCGAACATCAGAGCGTCGGTTGGGCAGGCCTGAGCGCATGCCGGCTGAATATCGCCATCGCGCACCTCGCGCCCTTCCCTATCGGCGTCCAACTCGCCTCTGCGAACCCTCTGTACACAGAAAGTGCACTTCTCCATGATGCCACGGCTTCGCACCGTTACGTCGGGGTTGAGCTGGTTGCGCAGCGCCTCCGGCCATACCGGTTCCCAGAAGTTGAAGAACCTCACGTGATATGGGCAGTTGTTCTGACAGTAGCGCGTGCCCACGCAGCGGTTGTAGACCTGAACGTTCAAGCCCTCGTTGTTATGGTAGGTGGCGAATACCGGGCATACGGGCTCACAAGGAGCGCTGCCGCACTGCTGGCAGAGCACCGGCAGGAAGCGGGCCTTCACGTCAGGGAACTCGCCTTCCCAGTAGCGCTCTATACGGAGCCACTCTATGGCGCGGCGCTGTCTGAATATCTCGTCCGAGTTGAGCGGCACGTTGTTCTCTGCCTGACATGCTATTACACACGCCTGGCAACCGGTGCACTTGTCGACGTCCACCACCATCTGCCACTTTCTGTCTTTCCTTGCCGTTACCATCTATAACACCTCATTTAATGGGTCGCGTCACCCCGGCCGTATAGCGGGAATAGCCCGTCAGGGAACTGAGGCGGCACCGCCCCTTCAAACTTAGGCAGACGAACCCACTCGCCGGTTTTGCTTATACGAACTCTGGTGGCTGACCATGCCAGCGCATTGGTCTGGCCGTCCTTCAATGGTGAAACGATGGACATCACGTTGGAACCCCGGTCCTTGGCCACCAGGGTACGGGACAGATCGGGGCCTATTTTGTAGTTCCCGTAGTGAGTGTGGCCCAGCCCGGTAGGAATGGATAGCACATCCGGGTGAGCCGCCGGGGTCGGATAGGCCAAGGCTCTGATGGTCCCGCTGGGCGATTGTATGTCAAGGATGTCCCCTTCCTTGATGTCCAGCTCATCAGCTCTACGCTGGTTGATCTCCACCCACGTTTCCCAAGTCGCGGTTGTCATCGGGTCGGGTGCGGCCTGCAGCCAGGGCAGGTTGGCGCCACGCCCGTCGGTTATCGAGTTAGACTGGAAAGGTATCAGATAGAAGGGGTACTCGCCCATGCCGCCGGAGAAATCAGGGTTAGCCGCCAGTTCAGCTAGCGACGGTGGAGAAACGGCCGGCTGGTCCCCTTTGAAGCTCTCATCCCACCAGCCGCCTCTTTGCAGCGCTGAAATCCAGAAAGCCTCGAAATCGGCGGCGCGTACCGATCCTCTATTCAGCCCTTGCAACTCCTGGGCGCTGGCTCTCACGGCGTCTTTCATAGTCGGCCAGGGCAGATTGAACCCCGTACCTCCCAACCTGCGCGCCAGGTCCAGCAGCACATCACCGAATGCCCTGGTGCCGCGTCCACCCTCTTGGTGGAATGGGAACACCACCGGCTGCTGGAAAGTGACGACCTGATATCCAGGCCCCGGATTGGGGACGTCGTCTCCCCAGGACTCCAGGTAGGTGTGATCGGGCAGTATCAGGTCTGCAAGGGCGGCCGTTTCGTCCATGAAGCTGGCAAAGCTGACTATTGTGCCAACACCGTTAGCCGCAGCGGCAAAATCGATGGACTCCAGCGTGTACGCGGGGTTGGCTCCATGCACTAGGAGAGCGCCAACCTGACCGCCGCTCATCCTGTTTCTGAGGTCTTCCCAATCGGCGAATGCGGCTACGTCTGACGCCGCGTCCTCCTCCGACAAAGGAGAAGAGGGGTTGAACTTGATGCCTCCATCCTTGTTGATGCTGTCTAGGAGGAAGTTCAAGCTGTAGATGGCCTTCATACTGGCAAGGCCGTTTGTGTGAGCCGCCGCGGAGCCGCCGCCTATTACCAGGCTATGCTGGCTCGCTGCCAGATCGTGCGCTATCTTTCGAATATACTCTGCGGAAAGGCCGGTGTTCCCGGCTACGGACTCGGGGGCGAACGCCGATAGAGCCTGCGCTCCGGCGCCTCCCGTCATAGCGTCTACCGCAGCGGGGTCCAGCCTGTCGGCAGAGTCCGACATGAGTACGTAAGCAATGCTGAGGGCGACTGTTCCTTCCGTTCCCGGATTCAGGTAGTGCCACTTGTCGGCGTTGGCCGCGGTCATGGACATGCGCGGCTCTAGCTGCACCAGGGTGCCGCGGTGGTTGCGCCCCTGCCTGAACTGGCCATAGGCCCTGCTGTACTGCACAGGTGACAGCCACGTGGAGAGAAAGTCCGCGCCAAAGTTGAGAACGTAGTCGGCCTTCTCTATTTCGAAGACGGGCAGCTGGTCTTGCTGGAACAACTCCCTGGAAACCCTGCGGAGCACCGTGTTCTCCATGGATTCCAACGCCATGTGAGAGCCGCCGTATCCGTTCATGAAACGCTTGGCAATCTTGCCCAGAGTGCCCCGCATGGGGTCGGTGATCATGGTAACGGAGCTTGGGTCTTGGCTTTGCAGACCTGCGGTCAATTCATCCAGCGCCTGGTTCCAGGTGATTGGCATGAAATCGCCTGAACCCCGCTCACCGGTGCGCTTCATTGGGCCGTCCACTCTATCCGGGTTATACAGCGCCTGCAGGCCGGCCTGGCATCTTACCGATGTCTTACCGCGGCTTACGGGATGGTCCGTATTCCCCTCTATCTTTATGGCGCGCCCTTCAATGATACGGACTATAACGCCTTCTCCGGCTCCGCACTGCGCACAGGAGGTGGCATACCACGCCTCAAGGCCGGACACCATGTTCTCCGGCATAGTGGCCGGGCTTTGTATCAGCAGTTCCTCCTCCGGAATGCCGCACCCGACGAACACTACCGTTCCCAGTGCACCCACTCCAGACCATTTCAGGAAGTCCCGTCTTGTAGTTGTCATACCCTAATACCTAACGATGGCAAATAGTGCAGTCCGTGGGTGCGCTGTACTCCCTATGGCAGTCCACGCAGTCGCCCATTTTCAGCGCCCGCACTTGCTTTACTTTGGTCATTGAAGCCACGTCTCCGTGGCAGGTGGAACAGACGGCGGAGGCTTCTACGCCGTTCTGTTCGGCGAAATAGCGTATATGGGCGTCATGGACAAACTCCACGTGGTCAGGCAGCCTGTGGACGCGCTTCCAGTTGATGGGGTCCCCGGCTTCCGAGGCCGCAGTCAGCTTGGCTATCTCCCGCTCTGCCTGGGCGGTGGTGCCGGTTATCTGGCTGTGGCAGAACATGCACTGCTGGACGGATGGGACCGTAGCCGCCGCTCCATCGGTGACATTGCGATGGCAGAAAGTGCAGTCCAACCCTATTCCGCCTTCCTCCACTGTGCCTGCGTGTACCGTGTGCGGGAAGTCTATGGGCTGGTCCGGGGCCTGCGCCAGGACCGATACGCCGAACCAGGCGTTGAGAACGAAAAATGCGATTACCGCCGTTACACCCAGTCCACCAAGAGCTATGATGGATGCTGCTATAAAGACTATTGGACTGGTGTTTCTCATACGGTGTTTGGAGTGTTGTTCCTCGGCTAGATCAAGTACCTGTCCCAGAT
>DAOUKI010000130.1:0-7410 GCA_034421495.1 Dehalococcoidia bacterium
GTTACCCTGCTGAGCCGGAACGGCCTGGACCTGACCAGCCGTCTGCCTGAGGTGGTTTCCGACCTCAAGGCTCAGGAGTACGACGAGATGGTCCTGGATGGCGAAGTGGCCGCACTGAATGAGGATGGGTTGCCGGACTTTGGCCTCATACAGCAGGTGATGGGATTCGATAAGGGTGCCGTGGACCGTCCCATAGGCAAAGCCAACATGGTCTATTACCCATTCGATCTGCTTTATCTGGACGGTGTTGACCTTAGAAAGGCGCCGCTGATAGACAGAAAGAGGCTGCTTGGCCATGCCTTTGTGCCCTCTGAGCACACCAGCATGGTGGAATACGTAGAAAGTGACGGAGCTTCCTTCTACAGCGCCGCCGTCGGGCTTGGGTTGGAGGGGATCATCGCTAAACGGCGTTCCAGCGCCTATGAACCGGGGAAAAGAAGCAACGCCTGGCTCAAGATCAAACACGTGAAGTCCCAAGAGCTGGTCGTTGGGGGGTACACCAGAGGCGCCGGGGCCCGCTCCAAGAGCTTTGGCGCTTTGCTGGTGGGCTATTACGAAGGCGGCGAACTTCGCTATGCGGGCCGGGTGGGCACAGGGTACGACAACGCCATGCTGGAAAAGCTCTACTCTCAACTGGTGGAGCTGGAAGCGGAACAGCCCCCATTTGCCTGGGATAAGGAGTTGGGCGGCGCGGAGAATTGCTGGGTGCGACCTGAGCTGGTAGCCCAGGTCAAGTTCGCCAACTGGACAGACGACGGCCGCCTCAGAGCGCCGGTGTTTCGCGGCCTGCGTCTTGACGTTGACCCCAAGAACGTCACTCGTGAAGCGGTGGAAACGGTCGTCGTTCCGGCGGCTGCGCTGCCGGTCAAGCCTGCTCGATCAGAAGCGACCGACGTCTCCCAACTGTTGGAGCGCTTATCGGGCAGTGAGGAAGCCATCAGGCTGGACGTAGATGGATACCGTATTAGCCTGACCAACCTGAACAAGGCGCTCTGGCCTGAGAGCAAAGGAAGCCCGGCAAAGACTAAGAGGGATATGATTCGTTACTACCTGAGCATGGGCAACGTTCTTCTCCCCCACTTGAAAGACCGGCCCATGACGCTGACCAGGTATCCCAACGGCATAGACGGAGGGAACTTCTATCAGAAGCATTCGGAGCATGCCCCCGATTTCGTGGAGAAGCTGCCTCTATTCTCGTCTCACAACGAGGGCGACGGCGAGTACCTCATGGTGGGCAACCTCCCTACCCTAGTCTGGCTGGCGCAACTGGCCAACATAGAGCTCCATCCCTGGCTGTCGCGCGTGGTCTTGGAACCGGACGCCGCCAATCTGGGGACATCGTTTACCGGCAGCAGAGAAGCGATTGAAGAAAGCGTTCTGAACTATCCGGACTTCATCGTTTTTGATCTCGACCCCTACATCTACTCAGGCGGAGAGCAAGCAGGAGATGAGCCGGAGTTGAATAGGCGCGCTTTCAAGAAAGTGGCGGACGTGGCGCTGGCGCTGAAGGAGATATTGGACCAGCTTTCTCTCTCGTCATTCGTGAAGACATCCGGCAAGACCGGGCTTCACATATATGTGCCTGTGCTGCGGCAATACAACTACAGAACAGCCCGCAAGACCTGCGAACTGATAGGACGGTTTCTCCTGCAGCATGCCCCCAAGGACGTCACCATGGAGTGGTCGGTAAACAAGAGGACGGGGAAGATATTCCTGGACCACAACCAGAACACGCGGGGCAAGAACATGGCCTCGATATACTCGGTCCGCCCCGCCCCAGGCGCGCCTGTGTCAACCCCGGTGCTCTGGGAAGAGCTAAGCGAGATTTACCCGACAGACTTCACTATAGATACGGTGCCGGGCAGGATAGAGAAGATGGGCGACCTTTGGGCGGATATCCTTCAATCCAAGCACGACCTGAAGAGGTTGCTTGAGTCAGACCAGTAGCGGTTTCCGCGGGTTGCTCAATACTTGGATACGTTTATCTCCATCAACTTGCCGGTTACCAGGAAGATAACCCTCTCCGCAATGTTGGTAGCCCTATCGGCTATCCGCTCCAGGTCGTGGGACACCCACAATAGAAACGTGGCTCTCTGTACGGTCTTGGGGTCTTGGAGCATGAACATGAGCAGTTCCCTGTATACCTGTTCGTATAGGGCGTCCACTTCGTCATCGTCGTTGCAGACCTGCAACGCTGCCACTTCGTCCCGGTGCACTAGGGCGTCCAAGCTGCGACGCAGCATATCCATGGACTTCTCCGCCATGCGCGGTATATCTATCAAAGGTTTCAGGGGAGGTTCGCTGCCCATCATAACGCTGATCTTGCCGATGCCTTCGGCGTAGTCGCCCATCCGTTCCAGCTCTACGGCTATGTGCAGCACGGCAATCAGTATGCGGAGGTCGCCAGCCATGGGCTGCTGCGTGGCTATCAGTTCCACGCACTCCTCTTCTATGGCAAACCTCTTCCTGTCTATCAGATCGTCATCTTTGATGACTTGCCTGGACATTTCAAGGTCACGGTGTTTCAGAGCATCGATAGACCTGGCTATCGCCTTTTCCACCATGCTGCCCAGCGTTAGCAAGTCGTCCTGGAGCGCTGCTAACGACCTATCGAAATCTCCTCTAGGCAATTCAGCCTCCTTCCTACTAGCTGAAGCGGCCGGTGATATACGCTTCGGTGCGTTCGTCCTTAGGATCGGTAAAGATCTGGTGCGTTGCCCCGAACTCTACAAGATAACCTGCCCTGTCGTCACCCATCATGAGAAAAGCAGTCTCATCCGATACGCGGGCGGCTTGCTGCATGTTGTGCGTAACGATGACGATGGTGACTTCCGAGGACAACTCCCGGATCAGGTCTTCGATTGCCAGGGTGGACACGGGGTCAAGGGAGGACGCCGGCTCGTCCATCAACACCACTTCCGGTTCCACGGCCAGGGCGCGGGCAATGCAGAGGCGTTGCTGCTGGCCGCCGGAAAGATTCAAAGCGCGCTCCTTGAGGCGGTCCTTGACATCGTCCCATAGCGCGGCGCGGCGGAGAGACCTCTCCACCGCCTCCTCCATGTTGTTTCTGAATCCATTGATCTTGAGGCCGAAGGCAACGTTCTCATAGATGGACTTGGGGAAAGGATTCGGCTTCTGAAACACCATTCCAATGCGTGCCCTGACCTCCGTGGGGTCCACGCTAGGGTCATACAAGTTCTCTTCGTTATAGAGTACGTCACCTTTAATTATCGCCCCCGGGACAAGCTCGTTCATGCGGTTGAAGCACCTGAGCAGAGTGCTCTTGCCGCATCCGGAAGGTCCAATTATCGCGGTAACTTTGTTGCGCTGCACCTTCATTGAGACGTCACGCAAAGCACGGAAAGCACCGTAGTAGACCTCCAGGTTCGATACTTGCAGAATGGTCCCGTTCAGGCGTTGATCCATCCCTACTCCTCCGATTTAACCTGTGTTCTGTTGCGAATGTAGATGGCAATAGCGTTCATGCTCAGGAGAACGACCAGGAGCACGATAATGGCAGCGGCCGCGATTTCCCTGAAACCATCCTGAGGCCGTGTGACCCAGTTATAAATCTGGATGGGCATTACGGTGAAGCGGTCCAGTGGATCCGTGGGGACGAATCTGAGGAACACCAGAGCGCTGATTGCTATAACCGGCGCGGTCTCGCCGATGGCCCTGGACAGAGCCAGTATGGTGCCGGTCATTATGCCCGGCATGGCTTGGGGTATCACTATTCCCTTGACAACCTGGAACTTGGTGGCCCCCAATCCGTAGGCTGCCTCCCGGTGGGTGGTTGGCACTGCCCTGATCGCTTCGCGGGAGGCAAGAATGACGATTGGCAAGACCAGAAGGGCAAGGGTCAGCGCCCCCGCCAGCACAGACCTGCCAAGCGCTAGGGCAGTAACGAACAGAGCGAAGCCCATCAGCCCGTACACTATGGAAGGGACCCCGGCCAGATTTGCGATGTTCACCTCAATGAACCGGGTGAACCAGTTCTTTGGAGCGTACTCTTCCAGATAGATGGCCGCTCCCACTCCCACCGGCACGGTGAACAAGCCCACCAATCCCATTGCCCAGACGCTGCCCGCTAGTGCCGCCAGGATTCCGGCCTGTTCCGGGAAGCGGCTGGGGTAGCTGCTTACGAAGTGCCAGTTCAGCCAGGGGAGTCCCTGTACTAGCACACTTATGAGGAGGGTCATGAGGCCGATGATACCGAGGGAAATGGCGGCAAGGAAGAGGACGTAGAATACGGCTCCAACGGCTTTCCTGAACTTGAGCCGCTGGTTGAAGGAGGACGTGACACCGGACGCCATCAGTAGACCTCCCGCCATCTGCGGACCACAAAGTGCCCGGCCAGGTTCATAACCAAAGTCATGAAGAAGAGGAGCAGCCCCACCGAGAATATGGTGCTGAACTCCATGGTGCCGTGCGGGGCTTCTCCCTGGGCGACCTGCACAATATATGCCGTCATTGTCTGGATGCTGTCCAAGGGGTTCAACCCCAGTCTGGGAGTGGCTCCGGCGGCAATGGTTACCAGCATGGTCTCGCCTATTGCCCTTGAGAACCCGAGGATGAAGGCGGCCACTATGCCGGAAATGGCTGCGGGCACCACCACCTTGAGCGACACCTCAATGCGTGTTGCGCCGAGGGCATAGGCAGCGTGGCGCAGCGACCTAGGCACCGCCACCATGGCGTCCTCGCTGATGGAGGAGACCATGGGTATTATCATCAGTCCCATGACTAGGCCCGCGCTCAGAGCGTTGAATATGCGGAGACCGGGGATAATGTCCTGAAGCAGCGGGGTAACGAAGGTGAGGGCAAAGTACCCGTAGACAACCGTGGGTATGCCGGCCAGTATCTCAAGGATGGGTTTGATGATGCGGCGCACCTTATCGGGCGCATACTCGGAGAGGAAGATGGCTATGCCGATGCCGGTGGGCACCGCCACCAGCGCCGCGATTCCAGCAACGAGCACCGTGCCGGAAACCAGCGGTAGAACGCCGAAATGGGTGTTTCCGAACTGGTCTTTCAATAGAGGAGACCACTTGGTGCCGGTGAGGAAATCCCACGGCGACACCTCAGTGAAGAAGTTGAACGCTTCAAAGGCAAGGGTTGCCAGGATACCGACTGTGGTAAGCACGGATACGGAGGCTGCCAGGAAGAACAGAAGATGCGCTATGCGGCCCTCAAGCTCGCCCCGTCTCCGGCGCTTTGCAAGACCGGTGACCCCTGTTTTGGTTACGCCTGTGGAGGAAATACTTCTACCTTGTGCTTGGTGAGTTGAATCCATCAACACCGTACCCAGTATAGTTGTTAGCCATGCGCCTTTAGCATCGTAGAACAACAGGAGGCACGGTTGTTGAACGGAATTTTAACAAGATGTTAACGGAGTGTTAGCAGTTGTTCGTCGTATTTCCTCTAAGGAAGTACGCGGCACAACCACGTTATTATCGGGGGTGCTCGATTGAAACGGGTTGTGCCGCATGCAGGGCATCAACGCGTCAGGGCACTGACTCTTATGTCCCGACTACGCCGGGGAAAGTTCTCTCTCCCAAGGAAGAAGTTTATAGCGGGGGAGTTAACGGCACTTTATCAGGGGATTAAGCGTGGGTTATACCTTTGCCGGAAAATTGGGAATTGCTCCCTGTGCGCCAAAGGATTAGGGATTCATCCGTTGCCAGCTTTGTAGACGCACTCCGTCCGGAAAACACCTACTGCACAAAGCGAGGTATTTTCTACCTGTGATGAATGCCATCCTCAAGGCTTCTAAAAGAGTGCCGATTTCTTCATGGTAGCGGCCTGTGGGAGGGGTAACACGGCTCACTCCTCCGTGCATTTTGACGTAGCTACAATACGACCTGTGAATGGATGCGTAATTGTGGACTCTATTCTCGTACACGGTGAAAGTCATCGCTAATCTCCTCCCATTCCCCAAAAACGGAAGCTCCAGTGGGGCATCCGCTTCAAACAGCCGAAGTCAGCGGGCCGCGGGTAGTGTGAAGCTGAAGGTACTGCCCTCCCCTTCCCTGCTTTCCACCCAGACCTCGCCGTCTTGAGCTTGCACCAGATGCTTCACTATGGCGAGACCCAGGCCGGTGCCGCCGTCTCTGCGCGATCTATCCACCTTGTAGAACCGTTCGAAAATATGCGGCAAGTGCTCCTGGGCTATGCCTGCTCCGGTATCCCAGACGCTGATTCTGGTGGAGCCGGTCTGCGCTTCCGCAGACAACCCTATCTCGCCGCTTTCAGCGGTAGCTTTCAGGGCGTTGTCCAGCAGGTTCGCCAGGACCTGTCGCACCTTGCCCCTGTCCCCGATTACCCTGAGCCGGTGGGCGTCTTCTTCCACTGTGAGCCGTATCTTCTTTGCCTCCGCCTTCGCCTGGTACTCCTGCCTGATCTCCTCCAGGAAGGGGATGACGTCTATGGAAGAGACGTCCAGTTTCATCTGCCCGCTTTCAAGCAGCGACAGTTCCAAGAGCTCGCTGACTATGTCGTTCATTCGCACTATGTCTCTATCGATGCGCTCCATGAAGTCAACGGCTACTTGCCTGTCTTCCATTGCGCCTCTCTGGAGCGTCTCCACCATGGCTTTGATAGATGCGATGGGCGTACGCAACTCATGGGACACGTTGCTCACGAATTCGCGCCGGGTAGTCTCCAACTGGCGTATCGGGGTTAGGTCATGCAGCGTGAGCAGAACGCCGGAAGTTTCCTCCTGTGTCAAAGGGGCGGCGATTGCAACCAGGTACCTTCGCCTCTGGAGGAGCTCTATGTCGCCGCGCTGAGGCTGTTTGGTTTGGAGCGCCTTGGAGATGACGTCACGAATCTCGTGATCGCGCACGGCTTCCATGAAACGCGATCCCACCGCGGTTACTGCGTTTGCATTGAGGATGTCCTCCCCGGCGCGGTTCATCAGCTCTATCCTGCCATCGGCCTCTATGACCACGACACCATCGGCCATAGTGTCCAGAACCGCCGATAGCTTGTTTCGCTCCTCGGACAGCTCCTCGATGGTATTCCTCAGCGTAGCCGCCGTCTGGTTGAACGCATCTATCAGCTCCTTGGGCTCGTTGCCCGCCTGTAGGCGGTAGTCCAGGTTTCCCTGGGCAATGTGGAGCATGGCCTGCGACAAGGGGTGGAGGGAGTCGAATGTGCGGCGGGATATGATCTTTGCCAGCCAAATGGATAGGAAGAAGGCAATAATTCCTACCAAGCCTGCCGCCAGCGCCAGGCGGTTAAGGGGCGTTTGTTCAGGAAGGCCGAATACGTAGAAGACCACTCCGGCTGAGACGGCTATAGGAACGGTGAAGAGGAGCGCTAATTGCCAGTGGCGAAGGTTCAAGAGCTTCATGGGTCGAAGCGGTAACCCACCCCTCGTATAGTTATGATCTGCTTGGGGCTGCCGGGATT
>DAOUKI010000131.1:0-6238 GCA_034421495.1 Dehalococcoidia bacterium
GATGAAGGATATGATCCTGGAGCTTATGCCTTCCGCCTTGGAATTGAGCGTTCCTTTGAAAGTGGAGCTCAAGATAGGCCCCACCTGGGGAGACTTGGAGTAGGAAATATCCCCATGCGCGCCGTAAAGATAGTCGCTACCATAGGCCCCGCCACGTCTTCTCCTCAACGGATGGAAGAATTGATCCGTGCCGGTGTGGATGTGGTGCGCCTCAACTTCTCCCACGGGTCGCATGAAGACCACGCCCAGCTTGTGCAGATCGTTCGTGATGCGGCGCAACGACTGAATAGACACGTGGCCGTGCTTCAGGACCTGCAGGGACCCCGTATGCGTACCGGCCCATTGAGAAACGGCGCCGCACTGGAATTGGAGCAGGGCTCGGAGCTCCTCATCTGCCATGATCAGACGGAGGGTCAGCAGGGCAGGATAAGCACCACCTACCCCGACATGTACCGCTTCGTGTCGCCGGGGAACCGCGTCCTTCTCGATGACGGCCGCCTGGAAGCGGAGGTAGTGGCTGTAGAGGGGCAGGACATCAGGTGCCGCGTAGTCAAAGGGGGACTGCTCGGCGCATACCAGGGCATCAACCTGCCCGGCATTTTCCTGGATATCCCCACGTTCACTGAAAAAGACCGGGACGACCTTGAGGTGGGCCTGGATATTGGCGTTGACTGGGTGGCGATGAGCTTCGTGCGGAGCGGCGATGACGCTAGGCCACTGCGGGAGATGATGCGCCAGTATCGCAAGCGGCTGCCGCTGATAGCCAAGGTGGAGCGGGCGATGGCCCTGCGCAACCTGGAAGGCATCCTGAGCTCTTTCGACGGCGTGATGGTGGCCCGCGGCGACATGGGGGGTGGAACTCTCCACGGAAGAGGTGCCCGCCTGGCAGAAGAGAATAATCAGCGAGGCTCACCAGAAGGGCAAGGTAACCATAGTGGCCACGCAGATGCTGGAGTCTATGATAAACGAGCCGCAGCCCACCCGCGCCGAGGCTTCCGACGTGGCCAACGCGGTGTGGGAAGGAACCGACGCCGTGATGCTCAGCGGAGAGACAGCTATTGGGTCATACCCCGTAGAGGCGGTGGAGGTGATGGCCCGCATCATCGAGAAGGCCCAGGAAATATACGTGCCGGAAGAGATCGGTGTGACGGGCAGATACCGAAGGGAGGCTCAGGCCGTGGCGCGGGCCGCTTGCAGTCTGGCCGGCGACCTCAATGCTCGTGCAATCGTGGTATTGACCCGCTCTGGAGTAACGGCGCACCGCGTGTCCAAGAACCGGCCTGCCGTGCCCATCCTGGCGCTGACCCGAGAGCCGAACGTGGCCCGGCAGTTGAACCTCTGGTGGGGTGTACTCTCCATAGTCACCGAGCTGCCGCAGGTCACCGCCGACACGTCCGGCGTTGTGGAAGAGGTGCTGATGAAGAAGGATCTGGTGCAGCGCGGCGATAGGATAGTCTTGGTCGGCTCCTCGCCGTTCACGGCACGCGCTCCCACCAACTTCCTCAAGGTACACAGGGTGGGCGCTTATGTATGATATACAGCAGGATAGACCACGTTGGCATCCCTGGAGGCAACCATGACATTGAATGACCAGCAACTCATGCAGATAGCGATAGACGAAGCGCTGAAGGGCCTTGAACTGGGCGACCAGCCATTCGGGGCGGTGCTTGCCAGGGACGGAGAAGTCATAGCCACGGGCCGCAACCTGGAGTACAGCACCTATGATCCCACGGCCCACGCCGAAACTGAGGCGTTGCGCAATGCCGGCACCTCCACCAAGACGTTGAGATTCCCCGGGGCTACACTTTACGCATCCTGGGAGCCTTGTCCCATGTGCCTTGGCGCCATCATGGCAGCGGGCGTGAGCAGGCTGGTGCTGGGCGGCAGGTTCAGCGGCCGGGGGGGACAGTACAGCGGCTATTCTGTGGAGCGGCTGATAGAGCTGGCGGAATTCCAGGACAAACTGTCGCTGACCACAGGAATACTGAACGAGGAAAGCGAACAGTTCGTAGGTGAGTGGCGGGCTCAACAGCAGGCCGAATGAGATGCCAGAGCTCCCGGAAGTAGAATCGGTACGCCTTGCCCTGATTGAGTCTGGCATAGTGGAGGCCCGCATCACCGGCGTCACGTTGAACTATGCAAAGGCCGTCCTGGAGCCGTCTGCCGATGAGTTCGTGGAGCACATGCGAGGCCGCGTCGTGCTGGATGCGAAGAGACGAGCCAAGTATCTCCACTTCCCCCTGGACGAAGGCGCGCTCGTTGCCCATCTGCGCATGACAGGGAACATCAAGATTGAAGCGCCCGTAGAGCCCGCGGAGCGAGTGCCCACTGCCGTGTTCTCGCTCTCTACCGGTGGCGAGATGCGGTTTTATGATAGGAGACGTCTGGGCAAGCTATGGTTTGTGGAGGACGTAGAGCCACTGTTTGCAGGTCTGGGGCCGGAGCCTTTGGGGCCGGAGTTCACCGCGGACTGGTTGAAGGATAGGTTGTCGTCAAGAAACGCTCCCATCAAACCGCTGCTCATGGAGCAGGATATAGCCGCCGGAGTGGGCAACATCTACGCCGACGAAGCGCTGTTCTGCGCCCGGATACACCCCAATCGCTCCGCTTCCAAGCTTAGGGATGAAGAGGTGGGCCGCTTGCACGCTTGCATTGTGGAGATATTGCGGAGAGCGGTTGGCGTGCTGGCGCCGCTGATATCCGGAGGAGCGTCTCCCACGTTATCGGAAACAGGCCACGAGGCTCTGCACGTACCCCGGAGGGCGGACGAGCCATGCAGCGACTGCGACAAGCCGGTGAAGCGGCTGGTGATCAGGGGGCGCAGCGCCTACTTCTGCGACGTCTGCCAGGGGTAGTCTATCTTGCGGCTGAATGGCTGCCTTGCTATAGTTTGCTTTACTGGAGGAGGGATCGCATAGAGGCCTAGTGCGCCCGCCTGCTAAGCGGGTTGGGGGTGTTGAGCCCCCTCGCGGGTTCGAATCCCGCTCCCTCCGCCATCTATAGTTGTCCCAGGCAGTCTGTAATGTTCCACTGTAGTCTACAGTTAGGCACATAACCCCGCAGTAGTTACCAGGGCGGCAATATACCCTCAAGGATTCTCTAGCGCACCATGTACACCGTATGGGACGTCGGAATCGCCGACGTCTACTAGTTGGCTTGGGCTGGCAGAAAGTCTTCATGGTTCCCGTCATCCCTACCTGACCTTCAATGGGTCCCATCTCCGCTCCGGGGCCTCCAGCCAGGCGACTACGTCGGACAGTCGCCAGCCCACGCGCGTCCATGAGTATCTTACATACGGGATGCCCCAACGTCCGTTTCGACCACTGGCGCTTCAGGGTTGCTGTGCCAGAGACCCTTAACGGCGAGGAGCGCTACCAATCGATTCGTAGGGCCACCATACAGTGGTATAGGGACCGCGCCACCGAGCGGCTGACGGAGACCGTGGAACGCTGGTGGCCTCGGCTAGGCCGTGGAGAGATGTCTCGTGTACTAATTCGTGACCAGCGCCAGCGCTGGGGAAGTTGCGCACCCGATGGCACGCTGCGTTTCAACTGGCGTACCGTCATGCTGAAGCCTTTCCTCATTGAGTACGTGGTCGTACACGAGTTGGCGCATCTCACCTACCGCGACCACTCGGCGAACTTCTGGGACTTGGTGTCCAAGACGATGCCGGATGCCAAGCAACGACGCCAGCATCTGAGAGAAGAAGGACGTACGCTTCCTCTGTGATTCCTTAACGGCCTGTTTTTCTAACTAAGCCTGTCTCAGTAGGACATTCGCAGCCAGGTTCGCCCTGCCACCAATTCTGATGCAAAATGACGGGTGAAGAGTAGTCGCTGTTGCATACTCAGTTCGCAGGAGCAGTTGGGCCGCCGGGAGTAACGAAACACCCCGAGGTTGATCAACGGCTGCGAGACATCGCACCCCACCCCGAACGCTAAGAGTCTGAGACCGTAAACGACACCTCCAGTACCTGAAGTTCATCGCCGCCCCGACCTGACTCCGAGTATGCGGTGGCTCGCAGGGTGTACATACCGGTGGGCAGTCCCTCTCCGTTCAGGTCCGTGCCGTTGTCCCCATACAGGGAGTAAGGCGCGATATTCTCGGTTTGGGAGACCGTCTTAGGTCCCGTGAGCTCGAAGTGCACGCTGCCGACCCCGGCGTTTGTCGCCAACTCCACCCGGATGCCGTAACTGCCACTGGCAGGTTGGTCCAGCGTGACCGTCATTCCGTTGGTCAGCGTCGCCACCTGAGACTGGTTGGACGTATCCACGAGGATGAAGCTCACCAGTGTGTCTGCCACGGGCGCAGCCTCCACCGCTGCGGTGGCAACGCTTGTCAGAGATTCCTGGTTTTCCTCGTCGTCGGTGAAGGACACCCTGACCTTGATTGCTTTCCCTTCCTCGGAGTCTGTGAGGGTGTACCTGCTACGAGTGGCCCCTGAGATGCTGGCGTCGTCGGCCAGCCACTGATAGGAGAAGGTGACGTCTTCAAGGCCGTTGGGGTCGTCGATGCCCGTCGTGTCGACCATAAGCGTCTGACCTACGGTCGGTGAACCAGTGATGACGGGCACGCCTGTGGCGGCACGGTTATCGGAGAGAGTCTCTGCGTTGGCGTAGCTGGACCTCTTACCCAGGCCTCCCGCGTTCCTGGCCTTGACCCTGTAGACATACCTGGTTCTACTATCGACGGAGGTGTCGGTGTAGGTGGTGGCTGAAGACCCCGTGTTGTCTTCAATTACGGCGAACTCGGCATCACCGAGATTGTCTTCATATTTCGCTCCGTCCCGGGAACGTCGAAGAATCTGGTAGCTCTCAACTACGCCGGTCTCAGGGGCTTCCCAGGTCAATGTGACGCTGTCGTGGGTCTGTGAGGAAACTGCCAGATTCCGCGGCGCCGATGGTGGGGAAACGTTCTCCGTGACCGTCTCTGTGACCGTAAGTCCGTAGTTGCCGTAGGCGAAATGGATATCGTCGATTACATAGCCTTCCACCGTGAAACGATGGTTGCCTGTTGTGGCTGCGGTGAAGGTGAGATTCTGCGCATGGTTAATGTGAGCGAAGCTGAAACTTGTCACTGTGGAGGCGTCTACGTCTTCCACACTACTAACGAAGGGGGCGGAGAAATTCCCCCAAGTTGACCCTATTGCCTGGATAGATATGCCATAGGTCTTCCCTGCAACGAGATCCAACTCAAAGATGTCCTTGTCTCCGACAAAATCCAGACTTCCGGTGGCCTGGCTACCCAGAGAGAGGGCCCGGATTCCGCTGTCATCGTCAGAAACTTCTGTGAGACTGATGCGGTATGTGCCAATGCTATAGTCGCTGCTGCCGAGGAGTACGTAGTATGTTCCGGCAGGGAATCTCATCAGATACTGGCGGGCGTTGTCTCCCACACCGCCTCTGCGGTTTCCCTCTGTGAGGGGTAGCTGATTGTCCTGGCGCTCGGCGTCAGAGGTCACCCAAATGGTGTCTACCGGAACATGGCCGCCTTCGGCATATACGCTGAATGGGCGTTTCCCATCGCTGTGCCGGTACCAGACCGGCTCCACAGAGGTCCTGAACCAACTCGACTTCGGACCGTCGGTGAAGAACCCGAGAATGTTCGGGGCGCCCAACGTGCCGTCCCTTGTGGCGCTGCCAAGGAAGTCTATGCGATAGTACTTCCCCTCCTCCAACTCAAAGCGGAACATGTCCCAGTCGTCGCAGGGGGCTATGTAGCCTTCCAGGGAATTCTCAGTTGTCAGAAGAGGCACGTTGCCACTGGTGTTCTTGTCCTGATCGGGCAACTCCCTGCCTCCGTTGGTTACGTCCACGTCCTCTTCTGTGTAGCTCTCCACGTCGTCACAGCTTAACACTGGCTGTGAGTCCTCCTTTTCTTCCGTCTCGTCGTCGTTGACGGTGACGGCCAAGTCTGCCGCCACGCCGTCGTAGTTGCCGCCTGCTGCGGTGTGAGTGAGGGTGACGGAGTCGTCTGCGCCGTCGTTGTCCTGTCCGGCCTTGACCGTGACAGTCTGGGCCGTATCCCAGTTCAAGGTGGTGAAGGTGAGGGTGTTGGTGGAGCTGAGGCCCGTGAGCGTGAGGTCGGTGCCGGAGTGGCCTGTCACCGTAACGGTGACGTTCTCAGAGGGCTGGGTGGCGAGCTTGACGGTGTAGGTCACCCCCGTCGTATCGCCCTCGTCGACCGAGAGGGAAGCGGGTGTCAGCACGATGGCGCGGTCGTCGTCGACCACCGTCAC
>DAOUKI010000132.1:0-7804 GCA_034421495.1 Dehalococcoidia bacterium
GAATCGCTGAACTGGCTCGGCCTGGACTGGGACGAAGGGCCGCAGGTCGGCGGGTCTTACGGCCCCTATCTGCAGTCGCAGCGCCTCGACCTCTATCATCGCGCCGTGCGGGATATGGTGGACCAGGGCTGCGCCTACTACTGCTACTGCACTCCGGAAGAGTTGGACCGGATGCGCAAGGAGCAGCAGAAGCAGGGCCTGCCTCCACGCTACGACAGGCGTTGCCGCGATCTCGAATACGCCAAGCCCAGGGCCGAACAAGGCCTGCCTTGCGTCGTAAGGTTTGCCACGCCGCTGCAGGGCCCGCCGGTAACCGTCCACGACCTGATTCGCGGCGAGGTTACGGTTGAGCTGTCGGTCATCGACGACTTTGTCATCCTCAAGTCGGACGAATTCCCCACCTACCACCTGGCCAACGTGGTCGACGACCACGAGATGCGCATAAGCCACGTCATGCGCGCCGAGGAGTGGCTTCCCAGCACGCCTCGCCACGTCCTGCTCTACGATGCGCTGGGCTACCAGCCTCCCGCATTCGCCCATCTGCCCATGATCTTGGGCTCGGACCGCGCCAAGCTGTCCAAGCGTCACGGCGCAGCCTCTTTGCTCGAATTTCGCGACCTAGGGTATCTGCCGGACGCCATGCTCAACTTCCTTGTCCTGCTTGGCTGGTCACTGGACGACAGGACGGAGCTCTTCTCCCGCGAAGACCTTGTCCGGCACTTTGCTTTGGAGCGCATCGGCAAGTCGCCCGCCATCTTCAACATCGAGAAGCTGGAGTGGATGAACGGCGTCTACATCCGCGGCATGTCCACGGATGAGCTGGCGGAGTATCTGGGCGAGGCGCTGCAGGCCTATATAGCGGAGCACGATCTGGTCGGAACCATAGACCTTGACCGGGACTACCTGATGCGCATCGTCCCCCTGCTCCACGAGCGATTCAAGAAGCTGTCGCCGGAGGAGGTATGGGGTCTGACCTCCTTTTTCCTTGTCGAAGACCTGGAGTACGCTGTTCCCCTGGCTCCCAAGGGGCTGGACGAGGGCGGCGCCCTCAGCGCTCTGCAGGCCGTTGTCCAAGAGCTTCAGCCCATCGTGCAGTTCGATGTCGATACTCTGGAAGGCGTGCTGCGCTCACTGGCGGAGCGGCTCGAAATGAAGACGGGGCCGCTTTTCGGGGCCGTACGCCTGGCTGTGACCGGCAGTACCGCCGCTCCACCCCTTTTCGACACCCTGGCCGTGCTGGGCAAGGACCGGGTTATGAAGCGACTAGGCAAGGCGGTGTCGGTTTTGGAGAACGGCTAGGAAGGGACTGGCCGTTAGAGTTCAGCAACTCGGAGGTGCCAGTCGGTCACGGCCTGATATGCATGCGCAACCCTGAGGACGGTAGCTTCCTGAAACATGTTCCCTGTGATTTGCAGCCCTAAAGGCAAGCCCGTTGAGCTGAAACCGCAAGGCAGCACTATGGAGGGCACCCCTACCAGATTTGAAGCGGACGTCAAGTTAGGAGAGTTCAACATCCGGTCCAGGATATCGTCCTTGTTCGTGGACTTGGAGGGCGGCGTAATCTTCGGCGCCGGGCCGGCCGCGCCGGGGTAGACCAGCACGTCGAACTTGGACAGGAGGCCGAGGACGTCCCTTCGGATCAGGTTCCTCAGTCTGTAAGCCACGCTCACGACGGAAGCAGGCATCAATGCAGCCGTGAGGAAACGTGTCCTTGTCGCGTAGTCGTACAGTTCGGGATGTTGCTTGAACCGGGCGAGATGGAGGTTCACGTTATTGACCTGATCCGCGACACCACTGGCAACGCCGACGTATTGAATGTTGGGCAGCGAGACCTCTTCCACCTTTGCTCCCTGGTCGCTCAGCGCCTTGACTGCCGCCAGAACGGCATCACGCATCTCCGGATCTATCTCTTCGTGATATAGGAGCTGCTTTATCACCCCAACTCGCATCCCTGCGATGTCGCCGGTTAGGAACGCTTCATAGTGAGGAACGGGTCTTCTGCTTGTGGTGATATCCGAAAGATCGTGGCCCGCGATGGCCTCCAGCAACCAGGCGCAATCCAGCACGGTCCGCCCCATTGGGCCGATGGTGTCCAAAGACCAGTCGAACTCGGTCATCCCGTGGCGGCTTACTCGCCCATATGTGGTCTTCAAACCAACGACCCCGCAGTAGCTCGCCGGGCCCCTTATGGAGCCGAGGCTGTCTTCGCCTATTGTGATGGGAAGCTGGCAGGCGGCCACGGCTATGCCGGAACCGCCGCTCGACCCTCCGGCGGAGTAGTCCAGGTTCCACGGGTTGGTGGGAATGCCGTACGGGTAGTAAGTCCGGCCACCGCCTCCAATGACCGTCAGGTTCAGCTTGCCCATCAGAACGGCGCCGGCCTCTTTAAGCCTGGCGACAACCGTGGCATCGTAGTCAGGGACAAAGTTCTCTCCGTATGGCTGTGCCGTGGTGGTCTTTATCCCCTTTGTGTAAATCTGGTCTTTGATGCCAATGGGAATGCCGTGCAAAGGCCCCCGGTAGTTCCCTTTCAGGATTTCGGCTTCCGCTTTTGTGGCTGCGCTGAGCGCTTCCTCCCCGGTTATAGTTATGAAACCGTGCACTTTGCTGTCAACGGCGTCTATCCGATCCAGGTAGGCCTGCGCGACCTCTACCGGCGATATCTCCTTCTTCCCAACGGCATTGCTCAAATCAGCCACGGTTAGCGGCGTAGTCACATCAATAGGCCGCGCGACGCTGATTGGTTGCTGATGCGCTGGTGAGTCCTTCCCCGGGACTACATCCTCGTCAAGCCAGTCGGTGTCCGCTACCCAGGGGATAGGATCGATGTCTCGCCATAGCGACTCGTCAAGCTGGGCAATGGCTTCAGACGAGGCGTTGTACTTTGCAGTGACTTCATCTATCTCCTCATTGCTGATGGGGACATCAAGCCAGGAAGCCAGGGTACGGATTTCATTTGAGGTAAGGTTGCTCATTGCTTTTGCTCCTCAGCCATCTTTCTACCACATTTTGGCAAGTGCTGGGCAACAACGTTCCCGCCGACGCAGACCTTCCAAGCCTGCCTAGGCACTACCCCATTGCCAGTCTTGCCCAATTTCCATATAATTGCTCCCAACTGATACTTAATAGCAACTAGCTAGCTAAGGAGTCGTCGTAATGACCTATATCATCGCGGAGCCGTGCGTTGACGTAAAAGACCTGTCCTGCGTGGACGTCTGTCCCGTCGACTGTATCTACGGCGCCGACGACCCTGAAGACCGGATGCTGTACATCCACCCCGACGAGTGCATAGACTGCGCCGCCTGCGAGCCCGTCTGCCCGGTCAACGCCATCTTCGCCGAGGACGACGTTCCTGAGCATTGGGCGGGCTGGACGCCGGTAAACTACGACTACTTCAAGGATGTCGCGGCGGCTAGAGCCATGGTGGACGATCTCAAGCCACGCGAGTAGCCCGGCCGTCCATGACCGGCCCCATGCCCCAACCCGTAGACGTTAAGCTTCTAGCGGACGGCGTCCACATCCACTGGGAGGATGGCCACGACACCGTTCTTGAGTACCGCTACCTGCGCTCCCAGTGCGGATGCGCCGTCTGCGTAAATGAGATGACCGGCCAAAGGCTCATCTCCATTGCGGATATACGCAGTGACGTAGTGGCGCTGGACTGGATGCAGATTGGCCGCTACGCCATACGCTTCCTCTGGAGCGACCTCCACGACACCGGCATCTACCCGTACGTAGTCCTTCGCGCTCTCTGAACACGCGGCGAATACGCCCCCTCCCCTCCTCTACCCGGCACGATCCGTAGTGGTCTGGTAGAATCCGCCCATCTCTTTCAGCGAGGTGAGACGCATGAAAGCCGCAGTTCTCTGGGAAGTTGGACAGCCCCTGTCCGTAGAAGAGGTCGAGCTGGACCCGCCAAAGGCTGGCGAAGTCCACGTCAAAGTAGGCGCCGCCGGCATATGCCGCAGCGACCTTCACGTAATGCACGGCGCTGCCGCCGCCAGATTGCCCGTAGTACTTGGCCACGAAGGCGCGGGCACCGTCATAGATGTCGGGGAAGGCGTCACCTCCGTAAAGCCAGGCCAGCGCGTCATCCTCTCCTTTGTCCCCAACTGCGGACGCTGCTTCTTCTGCCTCTCCGGAAGAGCCAACCTATGCGACGCTCATGCCGCCACAGGCCCCTTTCTCTATGACGGCACCACCCGCCTTCACAAGGGAGACCAGCGCATCATGCACATGGGCAAGGTGGCCTGCTTTGCCCAGGAAACCGTTGTTCCTGAGTCGGGCTGCGTACCGGTTGGAGACGACGTTCCGATGGCAGCCGCCGCATTCATCGGGTGCTGCGTAACCACGGGGGTCGGAGCCGCCATGTACACCGCCAAGATATCGCCGGGCCAAACGGTCGCCGTTATTGGCGTGGGCGGCGTAGGCCTCAACGTGGTGCAGGGAGCGCGCCTGCTCAACGCATCCAAGATCATCGCCGTGGACATCAATGAAGGAAAGCTGGAGTTCGCCGCCCGCTTTGGCGCTACGCACACGGTCAACCCCACCATGCAAGACCCCGTGGAGCGCATCCGTGAAATCACGGAAGGACTGGGCGCCGACTTTGTCTTCGAAGCGTTCGGTTCCACGGAAACCACGTCCCAGGCCTACAACGCCATTCGCAAGGGCGGCACCGCCGTAATCGTCGGGTTGGCTCCTATTGGGGAGCTCTCCGGCATAGAGGCGATGTCCATCGTGCGACAGGAGAAGACCATCAAGGGCAGCTACTACGGCGGCTCACGCCCAGCCATAGACATGCCGACCATGGTGGAGCTGTACCGCTCCGGCAAGATAGACGTCGATTCCATTGCCACCCGCCAATACAAGCTGGACGATATCAACAAGGCCTACGATGACCTAGAGCAAGGCGAAGTTGGGCGCGGGGTGATAACGGAGTTTTAGGTCAGGGATGGAGCCATGATGGAGTACAGAGGCTATCGAGCAGTTGTCAACTTCGACTACGAGGTCAGCGTCTTCCACGGAGAGGTGGTAGACACCCGTGACGTGCTCTTCTTTGAAGGAACCTCTGTGAAACAACTGGACAAGGAGTTCCGGCTCTCTATAGAGGACTATCTCGCTGTCTGTGCCCAGAGAGGCAGAGAACCTGTTGTTTGAGACTCATTTTACTGCGCTGTTTGCTCTGCATCTGATTTGGGGGATCGAGGTCTAACGATCACATCTCTCCACATGTCTAGGCTCCGGTCATTTACATCGGCCTGAACTATCAAATTGCGCAGTGACACGATCTCAGGCGTTGGGAGTTGCGACAGTGACCTCAAGAACGGTGAAATAGCAGCATTCCTTGAAGATGCCGTACCTATTGAGAGGTCATGCATCTTTGCGAATCGACGGAGTTCATCCATAGACTTGAGGACTGTACGTGATATTAGATGACGTCTGATCTCAGCTACCACGGAATGTTTCTGAGGATCGGCTAACCTCAAATCGTTCAGCACACTCATCCCGACTCGGTCGGTTCTTTGTGACCTTGGCCTAGTCTTTTTTTTAGGACCCCGAGCCGCTGCTGATTCCAATGCCACCGCAAGCTCTTCTGCCTGTTTCGGGTCTCGAATCAACTCGGCTAACCGGATTACGAGACGTGGGCCGTACCGAGCTACTAGAAGATCTAGTGCAGCCAAAATCGCTATATCATTCTCTTCACTCATATACCGATCCGGTTTGCAAACTCGCGGGCGAAACGGTGGAAATTACCCTTAGTTGTTGTTCGTGCATAGGAAGTCCAAAAAATAGGGCTGCCTTCACGTGCACTCTTTGGGAACGATTTGGAGTAGCCAACCTCTTCATCAAAGACTGGCCAACCACTTGCGTTTGCAACTCCCTGAACCTCATTCCTTGAAGTTACCTCCTCAGGCGAATATCCAGAAATAGCATTGAATACAAGACCAAGAACTTCCGGAGAGTTACTTGGGTACAACGCAGCAAAGTCATTCAGAGATTGCTCTAACAATGGCAATCCAATGGTGGATAGGAACTCCGGTCGAACTGGGATCAAGAGATGATCGGCAACAAGATAGGCCGCTGTGGTGAGCATTGACTCGGTTGGAGCACAGTCTATGATCACTAGGTCATATTTTCCCTCCAGTTGATCGACAGCCTGTCTGAGCAACTGCTCTTTACCTGCTGGATTGCGGAGCGCTTGGGACAACTCTAACCTCGAGGGTATAAGGTCAATTGAACCTCCAGAGCGAGGGAAATACACGCTGACTACGGCGTTCATGGGGTCGATAGCAGCACTTGGTCTGCCAGGTACCGCCGTGAGTTGCTCAAAGATGTCCCAAACGGTTGGCTGTGCGCTTGATATGACCTCCTCCATCTGGCGCGCGCCCACTAGATATTGACTACAGTTGAATTGCGGGTCAAGATCTACTACCAAGACGCTTTTGTGCCAAGGGTCTGTTGCCATTTCCCATGCAAGGTTCACAGCAAGGGTTGACTTTCCAACGCCGCCCTTCATGTTTATCAGTGCCACTTTGTGTGCCATCTCACTCCTTTCAGTTGCATGGCTGCCTGGCGGGCCGCTTCCATCTCTTGCTCACCACCGGGGGCAGATCGCAATTCGCCTCGCTCGAACTTATCGAGAATGTCTCGTTCTTCTGTACTCAGTTTGTCGTTCATCATGACTGTTTCCTCAGGTGAATTATAGTCTATACGGCGTTTTGAACGGTAGTGCTTCGATTCGTGGTCAGTCAGCGCGAATGGTGTGATTCCCGGACGCTCCCCCTTACCCCACCTGGGTTCCTGCCTGCGCAGGAACGACGAATGGGGGGAGAGTAGTTTGAACGGTAGTGCTTCTACACGGGCGGGACTGTTTGCCAATCAGCGTGAAAGACGGGTTAGCTGTCTGCGCAGCGAGTATTCGTGGTGCTCGCCGCTGGCGCCTGAGCCCCTTCCGTAGTAGCGCCATAGCGGGAAGTTGAAATCGGATGTGATCGACCTGGGCAGCAGCAGGACGGCCCTGAGGAACGATTCCAAGTCCGGCACGTTGTAGATGTTCACCTCGTAGCCCCACACGTCTGCCCATGCCGGTTTGACGCTGAACCTAACCCTGGCAGAGACGCTGCACAAGATGACTTTCGTTGAACGCCTCGTTCCCCTGGGCTCGTATGCACGGGGTGTTGTCACCGTATACTTCAGAGTTGGGGTCGGCACCTCCGTCCAGCAATGCCTCTACTACTTCCAGGCGACTCTGATGTATGGCAATCAGTAAAGGTGTGCGATTGTACTGATCAATGGCTTCGGTGTCCGCGCCGTGGCGCACCAATAGCGCTACCAGTTCCGGACGGGCATTCCAGGCCGCCGCGTGAAGAGGTGTTTGCATCAGACCATCGGCGACATTGATTTCAGCCCCCCGGTCTGTTAGCAAGACCGTGATATCAAACCCGTCGCCATAAGCGGCATCATGCAGAAGAGTCCAGCCGTTCTCATTGCTGACATTGACCTCTGCTCCGGCTTCGAGCAACACCTCCACCATTGCTGCATTCTTGTCGACTATAGCCCAATACAGGGGCGTGTCTCCATGTTCAATCCCAACGTTGGGGTTCGCGCCCCGGTCAAGGAACAATTCGGCCATCGCTAAGTCGTTATTGAATACCGTCCAATACAGGGGAGTCCTCCCCTGAAACTCGGCTTCAGTGTTCGCACCACGATCTAGGAGGACCATGACTACTTCCCGGTCGTTGGACTTTGCGGCTTCGTGTAGAGGTGTTTCGCCCCCAAACCTGGCAGCATCGATGTCTGCGCC
>DAOUKI010000133.1:0-4090 GCA_034421495.1 Dehalococcoidia bacterium
ACCACGAACACCTCCCTCTGGACGGTCTATCAGAGTGGTCAGCGTCAATACTGTGGCATCGATTTGCCCGAAGGCCTAATAAAAAATCAGAAGCTCCCTACGAATTACCTCACACCGACCACCAAGGAGGAGCATCACGACCGTCCGATCAGCCCTGAAGAGATCGTGTCCGAGAACTGGATGACGGCCGATGATTGGGAACAATGTAGCCGCATCGCGCAGGAACTTTTTGCTTTCGGTCAAGCCAAGGCAGCCGAGCATGGTCTGGTTCTCGTCGATACCAAATATGAGATGGGCCGTGACGAGAACGGTGAGATCCTTCTGATCGACGAGATCCATACCCCTGACTCTAGTCGCTACTGGATCGCCGACTCTTATCGACAGCGCATGCGGGATGGGCAGGAACCCGACAACGTCGACAAAGAGTTCCTCCGGCTCTGGTTCACTGAGAACTGCAACCCCTACGAGGATGAGGTCCTACCACCAGCGCCGGATGACCTTGTAATGGAGCTCTCAAGACGCTACATCTACCTTTACGAGAAGATAACCGGTCGCTCTTTCGAGTTTCCGGAGGCGGACCAACCCATCGAGGCACGCTTGCAGAGCAACCTTGAAGGAATCACGTGAGGGTACGTGTTCGAGCAGAGTGAAGAAATACATTCTGTTTGACCATGATGGGGTTCTGGTCGATACCGAGTTCTGGTACTACAAAGCTGGAGAGCGCGCCCTGGCTGACATCGGGTTTGCCTTGGATAGAGATCAATACCTCCGAGACATGATCCAGGGAGAGGCCACCTGGGCCCAAGCCAGAGCGGCAGGTATTGACGAACAGACCATCAGCAGGCAGCGTGAGGTTCGTGATGTCTATTACCAGGAGTATCTTAGAACAGAAGACATCGAGATCGAGGGTGTCTTGGAGACGCTAGACGTACTCTCAGGTGAGTACAGGATGGCCATCGTAACGACCTCCAAACCGGCTGACTTCGCCCTAATCCACGAAAGGCGGTCCATCCTGGACTATATGGAATTCTATTTGGCCAGGGAGGACTACGAGCGAGCTAAACCACATCCCGAACCCTATCTGAAGGGACTCCAACGCTTTGGCGCTACTGCCGCTGAAACGGTAGTTGTGGAGGACTCGGCTAGAGGGTTGAAGTCGGCAATAGCGGCAGGTATTGACTGCATTGTGGTTGCAAACGAGTTCACTGCAACTCACGATTTGTCCAAAGCAACTGCCAAGGTCGCTACTTTTAGGGAATTGCCATCTACTATAAAGGGCTTAACAAGCTTAGCCGTGGAGTGATACGGTCACGGGGAGCAGGAAGACCTCGCAAGTATGCCTGAGAAAACCCAAAGCTGGCGTCCCAGTATTGCTTTCGTTTCGTTCCGGTCCAGCGACTATCGCATCCTCTGGTTTGGCACTCTGGGGACAGCACACGGTTTTTGGATACAGAACGTGCTCTTCGGCTGGCTGGTGCTTGAACTCTCCGACTCTCCGTTCATCCTAGGTATTGCTACTGCCCTGAGATTCATACCGTTTTGTCTCGGCCCCGTGGCAGGCGCTATCACTGATCGAATAGACCGCCGAAGGGTCTTGCGGATTCTGGTCGCCATCCAAGTTATTCTGAGCCTCTTATCCGCACTCTTGGTGGCTACGGGTATCATCAACGTTCCCCTCACTATTGCCTTGGGGGCAAGTTTCGGCACAGTCCAGGCGTTTCTCTTCACTGTCCGCCACCCTTATATTTACGACCTTGTTGGGCCAGCCAGGGCCAAGGACGGCATAGCACTGAACAACACCGCCTTTTGGGGCATGGGTATCCCAGGTTCCGTGTTTGGCGGAAGTCTCATTGCTTGGTTGGGCGCAGACGGCGCCTTCTACGCTATGGGGGCCGGATATTTCCTGGCTCTTGTCCTGTTCTTTTGGCTCCGGACCGGCTCGACGTATGCTCTTGGCGGCAGCCCTTCCACGTTGACCAATTTCCTCGGAGGGTTCCGCCTCATCACGCAGAACCGCACTGTAGCAATGCTTTTTGGCTTGGTCTTTGTGACCGAAATTCTCGCCTTTTCTCATTTAGCCGTTCTGCCCGTGTTTGCCGAGGATGTCTTCGACGTAGGCGCATGGGGACTAGGATTAATGTTGGGATTACAGTGCTTTGGCTCACTGGTGGGATTGCTAGGCCTGGTTGCCTTGGGCAACATCTCCTACAAGGGAAAGCTTCTTCTAACGGCTAGCGCCGTCTTTGGGATAAGCTTGGTGGGGTTTGCCATCTCTCCTTCTTTCTTGCTCGGTCTCGCTGCGATTACGCTGACCGGCATCGTCATGGGTACCTTCGACACACTTCAGCAGACCACTCTACAGCTCAACGTAAGTGAAGAGGAGAGGGGCAGAGCCGTAGGCATCTGGGTGTTGGGTTTGGGCATTGGTCCTCTGGGACACGTGCAGGTAGGCGCTCTGGCTCAGGTTATTAACGCGCCGGCAGCCCTAGTTATCAATGGCGGCTCTCTAGCTTTGATTGTTCTGGCTATCGCCGCAGCATCACCACGGTTGCGCCGAGTATAGGCTCAATTCTTGCCTCTGCACTGGGAACGGCCTATGCCATACCACTCTGGGGGATGGTAACTCCGTGGGCGCCGCGATAGTCGGACGGGTAAGGCGATTCCCACCCTTCCAGTAACTCAGGCGCCGGTTGGTACACTTCTACACCTAGGGGTCTGCATGTCGGAGCCGGATCTCCTGCGTCAGGGCCCCATGATGGGATGGAAAGGTCTCCTCCGGGACATGTAGAGAGTGCGCAAAGCAGGTCGATCTCGGCAAAGAACTCAAAGAAGTCCCCTTTTTGGGCCGGACTGGGTTTAACGAAGTACTTATCGTCTGTTGTGAGGCCAGTTACTTGGAAAATGTTCAGGACGTCATGCACGTCGTTCTCGGTCAGGTGGTAGGGCAGGACAGCTCGCACCAGATTGGAATGACAGGTGAAATCGAACTCCTCATTGTTCAGCAGCTTGTGAACGTATGGATCACAGCGCGTGCCCAAGAGGTCATGGCAGCCAGCTCCGTCCTCATCCAACCCGTATCGTATAGTCTCATTGGTAATAGTCAGCATAGGCCGGAGATACGGCATGCAAGACCAGAGCCTATCATGCCTGGTCACGTGGGCACTGTGGAGTTGTTTGGTCCGCGCTGCCCAAAATCGTTCATGTGGGTTGTGAAGGTTCCAAACATTGAAATCGGCCACCTGGGGACCCTCTGCTACAACGATGCGGCAGACCTGGCCGGCGTGCACCGTCCAGGCTTTTCCCGACCTGGAGGGAATCACAAACTGTTCCACCAAGTCTCGCTTCTCTGTTTCTATTGCTAAACGGTCGTAGTAGTCCTTGTCTACTTCCAGTAGGGAGCCTTCCTTGGCCATATAAATCACCCTCGGTTTAGCCATTGGAGCACCTCCTCCATTTAATCCTGGCTGCTGTTCTAAGCCTAGCTGCGATCTACCGGCATATCAACCGTTGTGGCCTGTGGTTAGCTGACCTGTAGTGACCCGTGTCGGCGGAGAGCAAGCGGTGGTATGATGCACAGGTAACCGCCGTATTCGCTGAAGTTCACAACCGGAGCCGCATCAGACTTGGTTCCGGGTGGAAGATACAGACCAGTTCATGGGGGAATTCAACATGCTGTATGAATCCGAGCAAGGAAACATCCTAATGGCCATCACGGGTGAGAGTCTTATCACCCAGGGATTGAGTATGTTCCGGGAGGAGCGCTTCCTCAAACTGAGAGATTTGCTACAAAGCGCAGATGTAGGGTTCACGAATATCGAGGTGTTGTTCAACAACTATGAAGACCCGCCAGCGTATCTCTCGGGCGGCACATATATGCGCTGCGACCCTCGTTTCGCCAAAGACCTCCAATGGCTAGGACTCAACTTGTTCGCCTGTGCCAACAACCATGCTTTTGACTTTGGCGAAAACGGTGTACTCACCAACATACGCTATCTAGATGAAACAGGACTGGTCCACTCAGGCACCGGGAGACACCTGGCAGAGGCTTCAGCCCCCGGCTATCTCAACACCCCCAACGGGCGGGTAGCTC
>DAOUKI010000134.1:0-7178 GCA_034421495.1 Dehalococcoidia bacterium
GTCATAGCGGACAGGATGCAGAAGAAGATAATACTGCTAGTGGGCCAAGCGGCTTCGGCGGGCGTAGCGCTCAGCGTAGCCATTGCCATGGTTGTGGGGATAATCAGCCTGGAAAGAGGGACCGGGGTGGGCTTTCTTATAGCGACCTCCGCCGTGCATGGACTGGTCATGGGCTTCATGATGCCCTCCCGGCAGGCCATCATCCCTGAGCTTGTGGGCACGCGGCGCTTGATGAACGCTGTGGCGTTGAACGCGGCAGGCATGAACATCAACAGACTGGCCGCTCCCGGAGCGGCGGGGTTGCTCATAGCTTTGTTTGGCGTGCAAACCGTCTACTTTTCCATGACCGGAATGTACGTTATAGCCATTGCGCTCATAGCCATGCTCCCCTCCACTACCCCCATTGCAGGCCGTAGAAGCGCTTGGGGAGACTTGGTGGAAGGGCTGCGGTATGTGAGGAGCAACAATTTGGTGCTTGCACTGCTCACCTTGACCATGTTGAGCGTCTCACTTTCCATGCCCATTATGCCGTTGATGCCCGCCTTTGCCAAAGACATCCAGATAGTTGCGCCGGGCAGCTACGATTGGGTTGTATCTCTGCCGCTCATTGGCGGACTGCTGAGTAGCCTACCCCAGCTGCTTACCGAGTCCAGCTTCAGGCTTGGAATGTTGATGAGCATCTCCGGTGTGGGTTCCCTTGTCGGCTCGCTGCTCGTGGCATCCATGCGCAACAGGAACCGCGGAGCCATCTTCCTTTGGAGCACACCCTCTTTGGGGTTGCTGCTCGCTCTATACGCTTTCACAAGCTCGTTCGAGCTTGCCCTGCTGATATGTATAGGGATCGGACTGGGGCAGTCGGCGCGCATGGCGCTGAGCAACGGGCTGGTGCAGTATAGTGTGGACGATGAGCACAGAGGACGCGTCATGTCGTTCTACATGATGGAGATCGGGGTGAGCAACGTAGTTGTGTTCGCCGTAGCGGCGCTGGCGGAGACCATCGGCATTCAATGGGCGGTGGCCGGCTCTGCGCTGCTGCTCATTCCAGTGACGCTTGTCTACTACGTATTCATCCCTTCGGTGCGCCGTATGCAATGAGCAGGCCGAAAGTCCCTTCCCCCTCTGTGGGGGAAGGTTAGGATGGGGGGCAAGAGTGGTGACCAGGTCACGGTTCACCCCCATCTCAGTCTTCCCCCGTCAAGGGGGAAGAGGTTTTGCAAAGGTCTCCAATGAGCAGAGGCAAGAGCTAAGAGAAATGACCTCGGTATCGTCAATGAGATGCATCATTCACGCTGATCTGGACGCTTTCTACGCCTCCGTGGAGCAGATGGACCGCCCGGAGCTGCGGGGCAAACCGGTAGTCGTGGGTGGAAGCCCTACTGGCCGAGGCGTAGTCGCTTCCTGTTCATACGAGGCAAGAAAGTACGGAGTCCGTTCCGCCATGCCAATGGGAAGGGCTTTGCGCCTGTGCCCGCAGGCTATCCGCGTCTCGCCCCGTTTCGATAGATACGGCGAAGTCTCCCGCGAAGTGATGGCCGTGTTCCACGCGGTTACACCCCTGGTAGAACCTATGTCCCTGGACGAGGCCTACCTGGATGTCAGCCATGTTGTGGAACACGGCATTCCACCGTCGGAGATAGCGCGCTTGCTGAAACTACAGGTCAAGGGAAAGACGGGCCTCACCGTTTCCGTGGGTTGCTCCACTTCCAAGACGGTGTCCAAGATAGCCTCAGACTTGGAAAAGCCCGACGGCTTGGTTGTAGTGGAACCGGGCCGGGAACGCGAATTGCTGGCGCCTCTGCCTGTGCTGAAACTTCCGGGCATAGGCCCCAGCAGCGAACGCCGTTTGATTGAAAAAGGCATAGCCACCATAGGAGACCTGGCCGGGCAAACGGAAACGTGGGCCAGGGAGGTATTTGGCAAGAGAGGGCCCGCGCTGCTGACCATGGCCAGGGGCGAAGACCTCTTCCCAGTTGTCACCGAGCACGACGTCAAATCGGTGAGCGCTGAGAGCACCTTCGGCGAAGACATATCCGACCCGGAGGAGCTTGCGGAACGCGTCGCGGACATCTGCCAGCGCGTTGCGAGCCGCTTGCAGAAATCGGATCTCAAGGGCAAGACGGTAACCGTGAAGCTGCGCTTGGCCGACTTCACCACCTTCACCAGGTCGCTGACTCTGCCCTCGCCGGTGAACGAGCCGGGGGATGTCAGGCAAGCGGCCATGCATCTGCTGGAAAAGGAGCTGGCGCCCGATAGGAAGTTCCGCCTACTGGGGGTTGGCGTGTCCAACTTCACCGAAAGCGATCAGCTTTCCCTGTTCGATACGGCATCGGATGAAGCAAGCCGGATAGCCTGGTGAGTGAGGAGAGAGCGAGCGCAACTACCCGCTCATCCTGTGCGTTGATCTTCCCAAGTGTCAGAGGCTTTGGATTCTTCACCCCAAGGGTTCAGAGTGACAGTTGGCTAAGCCCAGCTTACTCTAGAGAACGCCGGTTCCTCCCTGGTCATCATCTCCAACAGGGCGGGTTGGCCCTGTTCAGTGGCGTTCAACGCACGTTGGATGGCGGGCCTGATCTCTCCGGGCCTATCCACTCGTTCCGAGTATAGCCCCATGGACTCGGCGAACTTGGTATAGTCGCCGCCCAGCAGGTGCGTGCCGTACCTGTCCCTGGCGGCGGGCATCCTATCTCCGTAGCCTCCCATGAGGCCGTTGTTCAGTACAACGGTGATCACGGGCGCATTGGCTCGAACCGCGCTTTCGAAATCAAGGCCGGCCATACCTATGGCGGCGTCGCCCATCAGATGCACCACCGTCTTTTCCGGCGCGGCCAGCTTTGCCCCTATCGATATGCCCAGGGAGTAGCCAAGCTGGGTGGAGTTGCCCCAGCCTATGTATCCCTTGGGATGCGTGGCCTGGTAGAACGGCGTTATCTGGTCGCGGGGATTGCCCGAATCGTGGGTCATGATGGTATTGGCCTTGTCCAGGGTCTGGTCCAGCTCCCATATGACGCGGTAGGGATTCATCGGCGTCTCTTCCGAGGTGAGCTTGGGCATCCACTCGTTGAGCCAGCGTTCTTTTGCCGCTTTGATTTCGTCGTAGACCTTGCTTCGATCGTTTCCACTGCCCGGCTTGGCCTGCCTCTTCACCTCTTCTATCAACTGGCCAAGCACCAGCTTGGGACTGCCCAGTATGGCGTAATCCAGCGCATATTCGTTGTTCAGGTCGCGCTGGTCGTCGGTGCACTGGATCATAACCTTGCCCTCTGGCACCGGGCAGGCCATGAGCGACGTATAGAACGTTGAGCCTATTCCCAGCACAAGGTCCGCTTTTCCCAGGAAGGCGTCCACCATGCCGGTTGCCGTAGTGGATCCGTTTCCAATCGACAGCGGGTGGTCCTCCGGGAAGGCGCTCTTGCCCGTGGTTATCGTCATTACCGGCGCCGTGACCATCTCGGCGAACTCGCGCAGCTCATCCCATGCCCCCGTTTCCACCACGCCCTGCCCTACGTGTATTACCGGCGCTTCCGCTTTGAGCAGCGCCCGAACCACGTCCGCCACGTCCTTGGGGTCGCCGGCGCTTTGATGACCACCGATCGGCCTGTAGTCGAACTCCTCTTCGCTTATCTCCTCGGCATAGACGTCCGTGGGCACCTCCAGCACCACAGGGCCTGACCGCCCCGTTCGCAGGTACTTGAAGGCGTACCGCATCATCTCAGGGATGCGCTTGGTCATGTTGAGCTCAGCCGTCCACTTGGTGACGCCCTGGTAGTTGGAGACCGCGCTGAAGGTGGGATTTACGCTGGCCCGACCGCGATCCGAGCCGCTGGGCAGCACCAGGATGGGTATTGAGTCCGCGTAGGCGTGGGCAATGCCGCCAAAAGCGTTCTCTATTCCAGGCCCGTACTGAGTGGCCACCACCCCAATGGCTCCTCCGCCTGCAATCCTGGAATAGCCGTCTGCCATGTTGACCGCGCCGCGCTCCGTCCTGGCCAGGATGGGGCGTATGCCCGCTCGCGCTGCTTCATCGATGAGCGGGTTGGACGGGAAGCAGAACAGATACTCCACCCCTTCCATCTTCAAGATATTGGCAATGGCTGTAACGCCTTTCATCAGGGCCTCCCAGGGGTGGTTATCTTTGGTGAGATTATAGGAAGGCTGCAGTCCAGTCAACGCGGTTGACTAGCGGCGACAAGTGGCACAGAATGCTAGCAACGTTGCAAGCGACGGGAGAGAATTATGCGTGTCGCCGTAGGCATGGACCACTGGGGATTCCTCTGGAAGGAGGAGATCATTGCTCATCTCCAGAAGGGGGGGCATGAAGTGGTGGATATGGGCGCATATCACCATGACCCCAACGATGATTACCCCGACTACGTGGAGCCGGTGGCACGCGCCGTTGCCTCAGGCGAGGTTGAACGGGGCATTGTGGTATGCGGCAGCGGCGTGGGCGCTTGCATTACGGCGAACAAGGTGTTCGGGGTGCGCGCCGCGGTCTGCCACGACACCTATTCCGCACACCAGGGCGTGGAGCACGACGATATGAACGTGATGGCCATAGGCTCCCGCATTGTGGGTATGGAGCTGGCCAGGGAACTCCTGGACGCTTTCCTCAACGCCAGCTACTCCGCGGAAGAGCGTCACGAGCGGCGACTCAACAAGGTGAAGGCCATGGAAGCAGCCAACCTCAAGCCTGCTGACTCTTAACACGGCATGGGATACCCGATTCAATCGTGAGGAACTCGGAGACGTTCCTGGGCCAACCGACGCACCTATGCTGACGAGACGGTTCGGTGTCTCCGGTGTAGCTACAGAGCTATCCCAAACACTGCTAGCGCCAACCACACCACTACGATAGCCAGAACCACAGCAATCAAGATTGTGAACGGAGTCTTCAATGCGGTGCTCCACTTGAGATTCGGGATCTCCGTAGAAAACTAGCAGAACCTTACTCCCGAAGTCAACGGAACACGGGGTAACCTGCCGGCGGCCTACCCTACTCTTTGAGCAACACCGCTACTCTATCCAGAATACGGTGCGCGACCTCGTACTTGGTCATCCTGGGCAGGTCCTCCACTCCACCGGCCACGTCCAGAATCGTGACCTTGTTGGTGTCCGAACCAAAGATGCCCTGCCCTTCCGAGACATCGTTGGCCACGAAGAGGTCGGCTCCTTTGGACTGTAGCTTGCTCCTGGCGTTGCTGAGCAGGTCCTCGGTCTCGGCGGCAAAGCCCACCTTCACCTTGACGCCACTCACCTCGGCCAGGATGTCCGGGTTCCGCGTTAGCTGAACGGACGAACTCTCCGCCGCGCCTTTCTTGATCTTCTGCTCAGCGGGCGCAGCGGCGCGGAAATCGGCCACGGCGGCAGCCATGATGACAACGTCCGAGCTTCCGCAGGCGTTCACTACCGCGTCGCACATATCCTGGGCGCTCACCACGTGCTGCACTTCTACAGCCGCCGGATCGGGCAGCCCTGTGGGAGCGGTTATGAGCAGCGGGAGCGCTCCCCTATCGCGGGCGGCCTCGGCAATGGCGTAGCCCATCTTCCCCGACGAGCGGTTGGTCAGCACGCGCACCGGGTCTATGGCCTCCTGAGTACCGCCCGCGGTGACTACGACTCGCCGCCCAGCCAGGTCGCCTTTCCCGCCGAGGACAGCCGCTATGCGGCCCAGAAGCTCCGGCACTTCCGCCAAGCGCCCCTTCCCTACCAGACCGGAAGCCAGTCTCCCTTCGCCGGGGCCCACGATGGCAGCTCCACGCTCTTTCAGCTTGGACAGGTTCTCCTGCAAAGCAGGGTTGTGGAACATGTTGGCGTCCATTGCCGGCGCTATCACCAGGGGCGCCCTGGTGGCAAGGATAGTAGCCGAAAGAGCGTCGTCGGCCAGGCCAAGGGCTATTTTGGCTATCGTGTTCGCCGTGGCGGGCGCTACCACGACCACCTCGGCGCGCTCCGCCAGCGCCACATGCTCCACGCTCAGCTCCGACTCCGCGTCGAACAGATCCGTGACCACCGCTCTGTGACTGATGCTGCGGAAAGTGAGCGGGCTGACGAACTCTTGCGCCGACCTGGTCAAGATGACGTCAACCATTGCCCCCGCCTGTACCAGCTTGCTGCACAGGTCCACCGCCTTGTAGCAGGCTATGCTTCCCGTGACGCCCAGCACTACGGCCCTGTCTTGAAACGGAGACTTCATTGGGACTCTCCCTGCCGGTCGTTGTTTATTTCGTAGATTAGCTGCAGGCCTATGAGCGTCAGGTCCAGGTTGACGTGGTCGAACACACCGGATTCCGCCGCTATGAGAGGGGCCTGGCCCCCCGTGCCGATCACTTTACAGCTCCCGCTGTTCAACTCGCGCTTGAACCGCCTTACCATTCCTTCTATGAGGTCAACGTTGCCCAGCACCAGGCCGGCCTGCAGGGCGTGAGTGGTGTTCTTGCCGATGGCCGTCCTGGGCGCTTCCAACTCCACGCGCCGCAGCATCGATGTATTGGAGAACAGCGTCTCAGCGGACAGCCGCAGCCCGGGGGCTATTGCGCCGCCCAGGTACTCTGCCTTGTCCGACACCGCATCCAGCACGGTGGCGGTGCCGCAGTCAACAATGATGCACGGCCCGCCGTACAACCGGAATGCCGCCGCGGCATCCACTATCCGGTCGGCGCCCACGTCGCGCGGGTTGTCGTAGAGGATCTTGACGCCCGTACGTACACCTGCGCCCACTATCAGGGGGCTGACGTCAAAATACCGTTCGCAGAGCTCAGTGAATATCTGGGTCAGCGACGGTACCACGCTGCACGCTGCAACCGCCTGGACCTCTCTTGCGGAGATACCCTGGACCGAGAGTAGATTGAGGATGGTCAGACCGTACTCGTCCGGCATGCGCCGCGGGTCTGTGGCAAGCCGCCAGGTGGCCTTGAGTTCGGTGCCCTGGAACACGCCCAGGGTTATGTTCGTATTGCCGATGTCGATTGTAAGTAGCATATCGGTCGCCGCAGATGTCGCCGCCGTTTAGAGCCACATTATAACAGGCGCACCGGAAATGGATAGATGGGGCTCGTTGTGCAGGGGTGCCTAGAAAAGAGGAGTCCTGAGTGACTTAAGCTCGTTTTGGCTCCGGCCAATCGGCCTCTCGGTTGCCCGACGAGAACTGTCCAGCCTTTGCCGCACACTCGCTTCGATCACTC
>DAOUKI010000135.1:0-27966 GCA_034421495.1 Dehalococcoidia bacterium
TCCTTCTGGACATCGGTCTGGACTACGTAACCCTGGATCGCACGGCCTCTACTTTGTCGGGCGGAGAGGCCCAGCGCATCAGGCTGGCTACACAGATAGGCTCTGGTCTTACCGGCGTTCTCTACGTCTGCGACGAACCTTCCATAGGGCTGCATCCCGCCGACGATTCCAGGCTGATCACCACTCTCCAACAGCTCCGCGATCTCGGCAATACCGTGATCATTGTGGAGCATGACGAAGCCATAATGCGGTCAGCGGACCACATCGTAGACCTGGGCCCCGGCGCCGGTGAGCACGGCGGCAGGGTTGTGGCTATAGGCAAGTTGGATGATATCTGCGCTTCCGATGAATCGGTGACGGGCGCTTACCTGAGCGGTCGCCGCGAGATCCCTCTGCCGCTTGCCAGGCGGTCGGGCAACGGAGAGCGCATCACCATCAAGGGAGCGCGTGAGAACAACCTGAAGAACATCGATGTGGAGATCCCGCTTGGCAGGCTCGTGGTGGTCACCGGCGTATCCGGCTCCGGCAAGTCCACCCTGATCAATGAGGTCTTCTTCAAGAAGCTGGCGCAGTTGCTCTACCGAGCCAAAGACCGCCCCGGCGACAGCGACGGTCTGGATGGGATAGAGGTCATCGACAAAGTGGTCGATATAGACCAGTCCCCCATTGGACGGACGCCTCGCAGCAATCCCGCAACCTACGTGGGGGCCTTCACTCCTATCAGGGAGCTGTTCTCCTCCGTTCCGGAATCGAGAGCGCGGGGTTATAAGCCAGGACGGTTCTCCTTCAACGTCAAGGGAGGCCGTTGCGAGGCCTGCACCGGCGACGGTTATATAGAGATAGAGATGCAGTTCCTGCCCAACGTTACCGTGGCTTGCGAGGTGTGCCATGGAAAGCGTTACAACCGTGAAGCCCTGGAGATCACATTCAAAGACGCCACCATTGCCGATGTCTTGGCCATGACCGTTTCCGAGGCGCTGGAGTTCTTCTGGAACTTCCCCAAGGTGCGCAACAAGCTGGAAACCATGCGTGACGTCGGTCTGGGCTACATCAAGCTGGGCCAGCCCGCCACCACCCTGTCCGGTGGAGAAGCGCAGCGCGTCAAGCTCTCAACCGAGCTCTCTAGGCGGTCTACCGGCAGGACCCTCTACATCCTGGACGAACCGACCACCGGCCTGTCATTCCAGGACTGCGACGCCCTGCTCGGAGTGTTGCACCGGCTGGTCGATGCGGGCAATACGGTAATCTTGATCGAGCACCACCTGGACTTGATCAAGAACGCCGACTGGATCATAGACCTGGGCCCCGGAGCGGGCGAGAAGGGAGGCTACGTAATAGCCGAAGGCGCCCCCGAGGACATAGCTCAAGTGGCCCACTCCTACACCGGCCAATACCTGAAGCCGCTCCTGCAAAAGGCTGGCCGTCTGCTCAGCAACGGCGCAAAACCCAAGGCCAGAAAGCCACGCAAAAAAGTCGGCCCGGCAAGCTAACCCCTACAGCCTCTCCCCACGCATCCGTCGTTCCCGCGACGGCGGGAACCCAGGGGCGGGGCCAGCAGACCCCACATCCGTTCGCCCTGAGTTTATCGAAGGGCGCATCCCTCGGCGTCATCGTAAGGGGTGTTTGGCAGCGATTTGTTTCAGACGTTATGTCAAGTAGCAAGGCTAAAACGGGCCAACTTTTCTCGAAAAATGCGAAAACAATTCCCTTCGACAGGCTCAGGACAGGCTCGTGGTCATGGATACGATCGTTGTCGTTGTGGAGTTTAGGGGTGGTGTTCATGGGTACAGGATACGGCAGGGTGATGGTGTGGGGAAGGGGTGTGTGACACCCCCGCCCCGGTGCCCTTCGACAAGCTCAGGGCGAACGGATACCAAAACCCGCTCACCCTGAGCAACCCCCATCTGTCTCCCTGCCATCACCCACTTCCCTCCACCCACCAATACCCCTAAAATCTACCCATGGCCGCACCAAGCAAAACCGTCCCCCACAAACTCCCGGCAGGCTCATGGAGCACCCCATCGGTACTCCCAAACGCATTACGAAAACCTACCGCCTCTCTACGACATTCGGATTCGTTTCTCACCTCAAAAAAATATTGGTTCGCATTAGCCTTGCAGCTTGACATAACGTCTGAAACGAATCCCCCTCTCAGGCACAACACAACTCAACCGTTAAACGCCATCTCATGCCTATTAACCGTTTTCAGAACACCCCAACAACGACTTATGTCAAGTTTGTCCGTCTGTCTCCATACCCTTCATGCCCTATTTCCACAACGGTTATCCTGTGATAAAAATGTCCCGCTTATCCTGTTTCCAACGGAGGCGTCATCATGACTGACCAATTACCCCTGGTATGGGTGCTCGGCACCGGCGGCACCATCGCGGCATGGGGTGCGCCAAGGTTGAAGTTCTTTGAGTACGGCGTCCCCGGAGTCCGCCTTGACGTCCACGACAACCTTGAGCAGATCCCTGAAGTCGACCAGTTCGCCCGGGTGAAGGCGGAGCACCTCATCCAGGCGGGCAGCGGCGGCTTGGGCGATAGCGGCTGGCTGATGGTCGCCAAGAAGGTCAACAGCCTCTTCCAGGATGACCCCGACGTATCGGGCGTTGTGGTCACGCACGGCACATCCTCCCTCGAGGAGACCGCCTACTGGCTGAACCTCACGGTTAAAAGCGACAAGCCGGTGGTGGTTACCGGCACCATGCGGCCGCCCTCCGCTATGGGCACTGAAGCCTACAACAACCTGCTCGGCGCAATCATCCTCGCCGGTTCTCAAGAGGCGCGCGGCATGGGCGTTACCGTCATGCTCAACGACGAGATAAACGCCTCCCGCGAGGTGACCAAGCAAAACTCCTACCGGATTCAGACCTTCGGTACCCGCGAGCTGGGGTTCCTGGGATACCTGGACTCCGACCTCAAGCCAGTGTTCTACAGGCGTCCTACTCGCAAGCACACGCACCAGAGCGAGTTCGACGTCAGTGGATTGGACACCCTTCCACAGGTGGAAGTCCTCTACTCCTACGAAGGAGCCAGCGACATCCAAGCGCGGGCTCTGGTGGATGCCGGAGTGGATGGCATCGTGATTGGCAGCATGGGGCCGGGAGCCGTGGGACAGAGTGTGAACGATGCCCTGCTGGATGCAAGAAGCAAGGGCATCGCAGTAGTGGTTACCACGCGGGCCGGCGCCGGCAGAATCATCCGCACCAGCGTGTACGAGCAAGAAGGAATCGTAGCTGGCGATAACCTCAGCCCCCAAAAGGCTAGGATTCTCCTGCAGCTGGCGCTGACGAGAACAAAGGACCCCGAGCAAATCCAGCAGATATTCAACGAGTACTAGTCAGAGAGGGAAGACATGACAAGCAATCAACTGCCACTAGTGTGGGTTCTGGGTACCGGCGGCACAATCTCGTCTTGGGGCTCGCCAAGGCTCACCTTCTTCGAATACGGCGTGGCTGGACAGAGGCTGGACGTTCATCAGAACCTGGAACGTATACCGGAGGTCAGCGACTTCGCCAACGTGAAGGCCGAACATCTCTGGATGGCGGGCAGCGGCAGCCTTGGCCCAACGCGCTGGCTGGAGCTGACGAAGAAGATCAACGGCCTGTTCCAGGAAGACCCCGGCATTTCAGGCATCGTAGTCACCCACGGCACCTCCTCCATGGAGGAGACCGCCTACTGGCTCAATCTCACCGTCAAGTCGGATAAACCGGTGGTGGTTACCGGCACCATGCGGCCACCCTCCGCCATGGGCACCGACTCCGACAACAACC
Organism: Dehalococcoidia bacterium; assembly: GCA_034421495.1. Taxonomy (GTDB): domain Bacteria; phylum Chloroflexota; class Dehalococcoidia; order Lucifugimonadales; family QGNO01; genus DAOUJH01. Next base: position 3,777 of record DAOUKI010000135.1, read on the forward strand.
TCTTGGGCGCCATCATCTTGGCCAGTTCCCAGGAAGCATGTTGCAAGGGCGTTACCGTCATGCTCAACGACGAGATCAACGCTGCCCGCGAGGTGACCAAGCAAAACGCCTACCGGGTAGAGACCTTCGGTACTCGCGAGATGGGGTTCCTGGGATATCTTGACTCCGACCTCAAGCCGATGTTCTACAGAGAGCCCGTGCGCAAGCACACCTACCAGACCGAGTTCGACGTTGACGGCCTCAGCGACCTTCCCAAGGTGTACATAGTGTACGCTTACGAAGGCGCAGACGACCTTGTGGTACGCGCCCTGATAGACGCCAAAGCGCCCGGTATAGTGATCGCCGGTATGGGCGCGGGCGGCGCGGGCGGCCAGGTGCAGCAAGAAGCGCTTCTGGAAGCCGGCAGGCAAGGCTCAATAGTCGTCTCCTCCACCAGGGCCGGTTCCGGTCGAGTCATCCGCACCAGCCGCCATCGTGAAGCGGGATGGGTCGCGGCGGATAACCTCAGCCCCCACAAGGCCAGGATCCTCCTGCAACTGGCGCTTACCAAGACCAACGACCCCGAAGAAATTCAGCGCATGTTCGATACTTACTAACCCCCGACAAGTATGCCCACCGATCTCACTTTCCCAGACTGGGGCGTAGGCGAGGAAGAAGGACGCGTTATTCGCTGGCTGAAGCGAGAGGGCGACTTTGTGTCCCAGGGCGAACCCATCGCCGAGATAGAATCGGCCAAAGTCACCGCCGAAGTCGAGTCGCCCGCCTCCGGAGTCGTAAGCCGCATCGTGGTCGCTGACGGCGCTTCCGCCAAAGCGGGCGACCTGCTCGCCACTATCGGCGAAGAGGCCTCTTCCCCAGCTTCACCGGCCTCTCAGCTGTACGTACCTCACGCAGACCCCGCCGTCCGCCGACTGGCGGAGGCCTACGGGATAGACCTGGGCCAAGTAGAAGCGGACGGAGAGAGCGGTAATGTGCAGGAAGCCGGCGTCAGAGCCCTGATAGAGGGAGACGCCGCTTCTGAAATCCGGCAGGTTCCCGTCGTCGGTATGCGCAGAACTATTGCAGACAGGCTGTACGGCAGTCTTCAGTCCTCGGCTCAAGTCACCATTACCACGGAGGCCGACGCCACGGAGTCGGAGCAACTGCGGCAGGACCTGGTCTCCAAGTGGCGCAGCAAGGGAGTACGTCCCATGGCCCTGGCCATGTTGATTAAGGCATGCGCAAGAGCGCTGATCGAACATCCTCGGTTGAACGCCACTGTAACCGGGGAAACAATTACACTGCACAAGCATGTTAACGTAGGGTTTGCCGTAGGCGTTGAGTCCGGCCTGGTAGTGCCTGTGATCAAGCTCGCCGAGCAAAAGACCTTGTTAGATATCAGCCGGGAAGCCAGGGAACTGGCGCTAAGAGCGCTGCGCGATCAGTTGTCGCCTGCTGAAATGGCGGACGGCACATTCACCATAACCTCCATGGGCGCCTACGACGTGGATACGTTTACACCCATCACCAACCCGCCACAAGTGGCCATACTGGGAACCGGACGCCTTGTAGAGAAGCCCGTGGTCCACAACGGCGAAATCACCAAGCGCTCCATGGTTGCCCTCAGCCTAACCTTTGACCACCGCGCCGTTGACGGGGTGCCCGCGGGTCAGCTTCTGAAAGCCATAAAGCAATACCTGGAGCAACCCGGATGGCTTGTTGAGTGACCGCGCCCTACGGCCGCGCTTCGACTATGTCCGGCAGGCCGTCTAGGACTTGAGCCACTACTTCGTATCTGCCAAAGGAAGGCACAAAGTAGACGCCGGCTATGCTCGATTTCACCTCTTTGAGCAACTCTTGGGCCAGAGTTACTCCCATCTCGCCGCCTTCTTTCTCTGCCTCTTTCATCCGCAACTGGCACTCCGGCGGAATGACCATACCCGGCACTTCGTTGTGCAGGAACTCGGCATGCCTGTAGTTGCGCAGGGGCAGCACACCCAGGATGACAGGTTTGGGGAACCCTCCCAGCCTCTGCCGCCACTTCTCAACGGCCTCAGGTCTGAACACGGCCTGTGTCAGTATGAAGTCGGCCCCGGCGGCCATCTTCCTTTCCAAGCTCGCCTGCTCTTTGGCCATGTCCTCCGCTTCCAGGTTTAAGGCGCACCCCACCAGGAAAGAAGTGGCCTGCTCAATAGGCCTACCCGCCGTATCCAAGCCTTCATTGGCCTGGCTGATCAAACGAATCAGGCCCGAAGAAGTGATGTCCGAGAAGCTCACCGCTTGAGGGTAGTCGCCCATGAGGGGAGGGTCGCCCATGAACACAAAGATGTTGCGCACACCCAGTGCATGAGCGCCAAGCAAGTCGGACTGCAGGGCCAGCAGATTGCGGTATCTGGTGGCAACGTGCATGATAGCCTCAGTGCCCAAACGGGTCTGCAGCAGACTGCTCATTGCCAGGGCGCTCATGCGGCCCTGGGCCAGGGGTATATCCGTACAATTGAAAGCATCCACGGTGACCATGCCCAGAAGATTCCGTAGGCTGGTCAGTGTAGTGCTCACGTCAAAGCCGCGCGGTGGATGCACCTCCACGGTGACCACGAACTGCTTACCCAGTTTCTGGGAAAGCTCGGTGGTAGGGGGTGGTGCGGGCGCGTATTCCCTCCTACTCTCGACAACCTTGACTTCAGCCTCGGCGTCGGCTTCCCGTGTCTGGACACGCCGTTCTCCCATCACACGTCTAATGGCCGCGATGTGCGCGGGCGTAGTGCCGCAGCAACCTCCAATTATCGAAGCGCCAGCATCCAATATCTGCCCCGCATAGCCAGCCATGTACGCCGGAGATGAGAGATAGACCAAGCGCCCTTCCACCTCGGTGGGAAAGCCCGCGTTGGGCATAGCGGAAAGGCGCGCGCCTGCATCGGACGCCATGGCCTCCACCACGTCAAGAATCGGCTGTGAGCCAACGCTGCAGTTGGCCCCTATCGCGGTGAGATTGTAGCCTGCCAAGGCTTTGACCACCTCTTCCGGCGAGTCGCCCGCCAGTGTCCGCCCTTCTTCGGTAAACGTGAGTTGCGCAATAACCGGGAGGTCCGTGGCCTGTCCGCAGACGGTAACCGCCAGTTGAATTTCAGCCAGAGAGTGGAACGTTTCCAGGAGCAGCGCATCTACTCCCGCATCTGCCAGGGCTTTGATCTGTTCCGCAAAGGCCTCTCTGGCATCATCTTCCGTAATGGGCCCCAACGGCTCGACCGCCTTCCCCAGCGGCCCCACCGCGCCGGCTATCCAAGCCTGTTGCCCCGTCAGGCGCTCCGCTTCCCTGGCTATCTGCACTGCCTTGCTGTTGATCTCCGTTACTGAATCAGCCTGTCCGTACGACTCCAGTCTGATCCGATTAGCACCATACGTGTTGGTCTCTATCAACTCCGCTCCCGCCTTCAGATAGTCCAAGTGGACCTGCCTGACCAGCTCTGGAGCGGTGAGGTTCAACCTTTCCAGACAAGTATCCACGGCAACGTTGGCCCGCCTGATCAGCTCCGTACCCATAGCGCCATCGGCAAGGATAGGGCCTTCGGAAAGCCTCTCCGTGAACAACCTACTCATAGCGTCATCAATTGTAGCACTCCCGCGAATGAGCCAGCTCACCTATGAGCCGGGCAGCACATCCAAGTACTTGTATGCAGACCCTGTGTTCATTAGAACTATGTTCCCGGACGGGTCCACTTCGCCTTTTGCCAGAAGCTTCTTCAACCCAGCCAGGGTGGCTGCGCCCTCCGGGGCTGGATATACGCCTTCAGCACGAGCCATCTGGTTCACCGACTCCATCATCTCTTCGTCTGTAACGGTCAAGGCCGTCCCGCCGCTTTCCCTCAGCGATTGCAATATCAGGTAGTCGCCAATGGCCGAAGGCACGCGCATACCGGCTGCCACAGTAGTGGCCCCTATCCAAGGCTCCGCGTGGTCGGCTCCGTTGTGGAAGGCGCGGACGATGGGGGCGCAGCCTTCCGCCTGCACCGCTATCATTCGGGTGGTCACCTGGTCCAACCAGCCCAGCGCCACCATCTCGTGGAACGCCTTCCAGATGCCGACGATTCCCGTGCCGCCTCCGGTGGGATAGACAATCACGTCCGGCGTGCGCCATCCAAGCTGTTCAACCAGCTCATAGCCCATGGTCTTCTTGCCTTCGGCCCGGTACGGCTCCTGAAGAGTCGACACATCGAAGAGTCCCATTTCAGCGGCTGTCTCTCTTGATATACGGCCCGCGTCACTGATCAGACCGTCGACAAGGGTAAGCCGGGCGCCGAAGGCCAAGCACTCCTGCTGATTGGCAACGGGCGCGTCCTTGGGCATGAACACGTGCGCCTCCATGCCCCCCTGAGCGCAGTAAGCGGCCATGGCGCCGGCCGCATTCCCCGCTGAAGGCATGGTAATTCGAGTCAAACCCAGTTCTTTGGCGCGGGAAACCGCGGCGGACAGGCCTCTGGCCTTGAACGAGCCTGTGGGGTTAACTCCCTCGTCCTTGATGTACAGATTGCCGCAGCCCAACTGCCCGCCCAGGTTGGGCGCAGGCAGCAGAGGAGTCATCCCTTCGCCAAGGGTGATGACGTTGCCCGGATCACGCACCGGCATCATCTCGTAGAAACGCCACATATTATTTGGCCGTGACGAGAGGGCATCGCGGTCCACAGCCTTACGAGCGCCGTCTATGTCATAGCGTGCGTAAAGCACCTTGCCGCAGGGGAGACAAGTTCTGTGAGGTTCATCCGCCGGGTAAGTTTCAGGACAGGCTGTGCATTCAAGGTGGCTAAGGTAGCTCTGCATCATCTCTCCTCTCTACACTGAAGGCATTCGTAAGTCATGCGCAGACTTGGGTGACCTGTTGCAAGCTAAGTAGTGACCGCAGTGGACGACGGGCCAACCGGTGGTGAGGAAACGCTACGCCACCGCTTCGGTGGACTGGCCTATGTGGGGCGGCTCGGTTACCAACCTGGTCAATACATCGGTCCAGTCGGAAGGAACGGTGAACAAGGTTTCGGAACCGCCCACCATTGCATAGCTGGAACCGACATCCGGCGTTTTGTCGCCTATGAACAGATCTATCTCCCGGTCCGACCTCAGAGTCACCACTATGTGAGTTAGCGGAGGATCAAGGCCAAAGCTCGCCGGATTCTGCACTACCTCTTCCAGAACCCTTGACGACCTTGGCCCTGTAAGTAAGAGGGGGACGCCACCCCATCTGTCGTTGTCCACAGGGTCACCGCTGTCTGCAAACACCCAGCCTGTCTCCGATCTGACGAATGTCTGCGTGTCATCCCTATGCGTCACCTTTACTCCGACTATGTCGCCGAATGTAATGTCGTAGACCCAGGGATTCTGTGGTTCGGACGGTGGATGGTCTGTAAGCTGAAAGAGCACCACGTATCCACCCACGATAGCCACCAGGACCACAAGGATGAACGATACTCGATAGTTCATCCTACCGCCTCCGCCACCATGCCACGCCGGCGAGCAGCGCCATCAAAGATGGCAGAACAATCCAGCTCAGGCCGCGTATCAACTGCATCTCGCGGCCAGTGACAATGAGACGTCTTGAGGCTATGGGCTTCGATCGTACAGAGGCCAGGGTGTAGTCTTCCGTAAGCCAGTTCACCGAGTTGAGCAGCAGGTCCCGGTTGCCCACGCTGTTGATATGGAAATTGGTGGCAAAGTCCTTGTCCCCGAATATGACCGCCTTGGTTTGCCGTGCCGCATTGGGGTCAGGATTCAAGTTCAATGGAGCAATGCCCTCCAAAGCAAAGGCAGGCACCCTGATGGCAAAGTCGCCGTCGGGGCAGTTGTTGACCTCTTCATCCAAAGTCAAACAGCTCAGGATGGTGGTGGTGGCAACGGGATATTGTGCAATGGTGCGAGGCATCTCCTCCGGGGGTAGACTGGGAATAATTGAAGTTGCGCCTGCAAAATAGCTCTGCTCCACCAGCGCCGTTATGGCATCCACAGGCTGCTGGTCGTTGTATTGCGTGCGCTGTATGAGCGGTGTCTGAGGCTGGCCCGCCAGAGAACTGCCCAGATCAACTATAGTCCCTTCCTCTACTTCTATGGCCCAGGGTGCAAGCAAGTCCTTGAAGGTCTGCGGAGGGTCGGGTTCCAGCAGAAGGAGCAACCGGCCGCCCAGGCGCAGGTACTCCGAAAGCAGATCGAACTCTGTCTGGTTCAAGTCCCTTGTGGGCCCGGCAATGATGATGGCAGCCGCCGATTCAGGAATCTCCGGGTTCTGCACGAGCGAAAGAGGGAAAACACTGTAGTTATCGTTGTTCATGCCAGACCTAGCAAATCCGAATCCTTCACGGCTATCGGCTTCATCGTTGCTCAGGTCAAGCTCACCATGGCCGGTGAGGTGGAATATCTGTTTGCGCTCCACGCCGGTCACAATGAGCAGCGCCGACGATATATCGCGTTCCTCGAACAGAGGCGCCGTGAGCCTGTACTGCAGTCCTCCATCCAGACCCTCAAAAACCACGGTGGGATACTCGGTAACCCTGTAACGGTTGGCCAGCGCGGGTTCGCGATCCGGATCGGAGAAACGGTAGTCAAACTGGCCTCCTGAGCGGTGGCGGAACTCGTTGAGCAGGTTTTCCACCGGGATCCGGAACGGCTCCTGCCTGGGGTCGTCCGGCACAAAGAAGGCGATGGCTTCAACCGGCTCGTCAAGGTTATCCAAAATATTCAAGGTATGAGGCGCAAGGCTGAACTGGCGTGTCGCAGTGAGGTCCCACCTGAAGGCCGTATTGACCCCTAAAACGTAGATCAAGATTCCCAGCGCCAAGAACGCCGCCACCATGATCGCGGTGTTCAGACCGTACCTGCCTCTGCGTCCCGTAACACCCTGCACCACGGTATTGAGAGAGAGCATCAGGGAAACAATTAGAAAGATGCCGCTGAGCACAATGACCACTATGGAAGGCCCGCGCAACTCAGGTATGAAGACCAGAAGGACAAGACCAATGAAGAAGATAACCACACCGGCCAGGGCTATGACCAGGCTCACCGCTCCCCTAAATGGGATGCGGCGCATGAGCGAGGCTAGAGTTTGGCTTTCTTGTTGATCGGTAGAGGGATCCCTAGCGGGAGTAGACATTCTAACGCCATCTCCTTGATTCTAGTGATCTGATGGTGAGGAAGAGAAACACCGCCGTCACCACCAGGTAATATATGATGTCGCTTGTATCAACAACGCCGCGGGCAAAAGCGTCGAAATGGCTGGTCAGAGAAATCGCTTCTAGCACGGTGGCCACCGTGCCCCCCACAATGGTCGTAATCTGATCGATGACGTTGAAAAGCAGGATCACTCCAAAGCCCACGGCAGCAGCGACGAGCTGATTCCCGGTGAGAGACGAGGCCAGAAGACCTATGGCAAGCGTGGCGCCGCCGTAAAGGATGAAACCCAGATAGCCGCTGAAAATTGGGCCTAGGTCTGGGTTTGCGTACAGCACAAGAATGACCATGTAAAAGAGCGTAAGCAAGACGGTGCCGCTCAAAATCACGAAGCTGGATATGAACTTGCCAAGGACCACCTCGTAGTCGCGCACTGGTGAGGTCAAAAGCAACTCCAGCGTGCCCAACTTCTGCTCCTCAGACAGCAAGCGCATTGTCAAGAGAGGTGGGATCAGGGGCAGTAGGAAGAAGCTGCTCCTCAGCAACAACCCGCGGACCTCCGCCACCGCAAAGGTCTGGTCGATGCTATCGATGAAGAAAACTCCGGTCAGCGCAAGGAAGACCCCCGCTACTATGTATGCCATTGGCGACTTGAAATAGACTGCCAGCTCTTTAACGGTAATAGCTAGTGTTGTACGCATAGCTAGGACTCCTCCTCAACGGTGGTGAGTCGGAGGAAGATCTCTTCCAGGCTCAACGTCACGGCTTCCATACGGAGCAACCCCCAACCCTGCTCCACCAGTGTCTTCGCAAGCTCTATGCGCATTTCGTCGCCTCGCCTGCATATCAGGTTGTACACCACCCTGCCCGCGTCTCCTTCGCTGAACCTAACGTCCTGCACTCCCTTCACGCTGCGTATCGCCTTGGTCACCTCGCTGCTGGGGCCCTTAACCTCCAGAGTGAGGCGTTCCGTGCCCTCCAGCCGGTCGGCCAGATTTTGCGGCGTATCCTCAGCCACTATCTCCCCTTCGTGAATGATAACCACCCTTTCACATATCATGCTGACTTCGGGGAGAATGTGCGTGGATAGGATCAGGGTGTGCTCACCGCCAAGGTCCTTTATCAACTGGCGTGTCTCAACTATCTGTATGGGGTCTATGCCAATAGTCGGTTCATCCATGATGAGGACGTCCGGCTCATGCAACACAGCCTGTGCAATGCCGGTGCGCTGGCGGAAACCCTTGGACAGCTTCCCAATGATGGTATCCCGGTAGTCCTCCAGTCGGCATATCTGCACTACGTCATCTATACGCTGCCGTATACGTTTGCTCTCCATACCCCGGATTGTGCCCATGAAGCTCAGGTAGTCCCGCACGGTCATTTCCGTGTACAGCGGTACGTTTTCCGGTAGATAGCCAATCTGCTGCCTGGCCTTTAAGGAATCGCTTACGACGTCAAATCCCGCGATGCGAGCCGTACCGCTGGTAGGCGGCATATACCCTGTGATGATTCGCATGGTTGTGCTTTTACCGGCCCCGTTGGGGCCAAGAAAGCCCAGTATTTCGCCCCTATTGACGGAGAACGTCACGTCGCTAACAGCGGGGAAGTCGCCAAAATACTTCGATAGGTGGTCTACTTCAATCATTGGTTGTCTGGCCATATTCAACTAGTCCTAAGCATGCAAAGGAGTCCCCCTCCATGTGAACAGCAGCTGGGACACCCCAGGAGTCGTGCCTTGTGTGAATTTTAGGACAAATGATATGCTAAGCGAAGCTTTTTGCCAAGTTATCTCTGTTTGGAGCCGTGAATGCATCTAGTAATTGATGGCTTTGGAGCCAGCGCACCTATATTGGAAGACGTTGACGCTATCTACAATTTTTTGGACCAGTACCCCGATGCCATAGGCATGACTAAGATTTCACCTCCCCACGTATATTCATACGAAGGGAAGAATCCAATGGATGTAGGCGTTTCAGGGTTTGTACTCATTGCGGAAAGCCATATAAGCGTCCACACCTTCCCCAAGCGCAGCTACGTGAATATAGACGTCTTTTCCTGCAACGACTTCAATGCAGAGAAAGCCTTGGCGGAACTCAAGCAGATGTTCGCTCTGGATACAGTGCGCAGTTGGGTGCTGGAACGAGGCTTGGAGTACTCAGACCCTGTTGTAGCGGCAAGAGCGGTATCGGCAGAACGAGCACAGATAACAGAGCGTATCTAAGCTACTACAGATCACCCATCGGCTTCGGTTGAAACCAGGACAGGCTCCACGTCCAGTGCGGTGAGAGCGGCTTGCGCGGCGGCAAGGCGTGCCACAGGCACGCGAAACGGAGAAGCGCTAACGTAGTCCAACCCAACTTGATGGCAGAACTCTATGCTGGAAGGGTCGCCGCCATGCTCACCGCAGATCCCAACCTCCAGAGTAGGATCGATTGATCTCCCCTTCTCCACGGCCATCTTAACCAAAGCGCCTACGCCGGCCCTATCAAGCACCTGGAACGGGTTCTCAGGGAAGATTCCACGCTCCATATACTTAGGAAGGAACTTCTGTTCATCGTCACGACTAATGCCAAAGGTCGTCTGGGTAAGGTCGTTGGTGCCAATGCTGAAGAACTCGGCATGCTTGGCAATTTCGTCGGCAGTCAGTGCAGCTCTGGGCAACTCAATCATGGTGCCAATCTTGTAGGGCACTTGGACTCCTTGCTCTTGCTGCACCAGTCTAGCCACCCTTACCAACAGCCTCTTCACCGCCTCCAGCTCGTTGGCATGGCCAACTAGAGGGACCATAATCTCCGGCCTTGGATCGAAACCCTCATTGACAAGTTCGCAGGCCGCCGTGAAGATGGCCCTTACCTGCATCTCGTTGATGGCACCGTGCATGATGCCAAGGCGGCATCCTCTGAGACCCAGCATTGGATTGGCCTCACGCAGGCTTCCCACTATCTCAAAAAGATCCTCCCTTGATTTCAATTCATCTGCTTCAGATTCTCTCGTACGCAACTCAATGATCTCTCGCAGGAGGTCTTCGTACGGTGGAAGGAACTCATGCAACGGCGGGTCCAGGAGGCGGATAATCACAGGCTTCCCTGTCATAACTTTCATGATGCCCTTGAAGTCTTCGGTCTGGAACTCCCAGAGCCTGTCAAGGGCATCGTAATAACGCTTGGCATCCAGCGAAACACCCAAAGTAGCGCGCTGGTTCTCCTGCTGCTTCATAAGCTCTTCTCTGTGACTGCTGGGAGACTTATCTATCCTCTCCTTAATGTCACGCATCCATTCTTCAAACTCAGATGCGCCCGGAGCCGCTATAATCATCTGCCTTACCACTGGAAGCCGTTCCTCAGCGAAGAACATATGCTCCGTGCGGCAGAGTCCTATCCCCTGGGCGCCAAAGTCCAAGGCGCGCTGAGCGTCCTCTGGTGTATCCGCATTTGTCCACACCCCCAACTTCCGCACTTCATCGGCCCATTGTAGTAGAGTATTCAAGTCTGTTTCGTCAACAAAATTGGCTTCCCTAGTGGGTAGACTGCCTATAAAAACCTCGCCGGTAGTCCCATCTATGCTGATATCCGTCAACTCCTCGATTACTCTACTGTTGATAGTGCAACTATTGGAACCGTAATCCACTACCAGTGCGTCGCAGCCGGCTACACAAGGTTTGCCCAGCCCCCTGGCTACTACGGCAGCATGGCTGGTGGCTCCGCCACGTGCAGTCAGCACACCCTTGGACAGCAGCATGCCCTGAACATCGTCTGGGTTGGTCTCCATCCTAACCAGGATGACGTCTTCTCCCTGGGCTCCAAGCTGCGCGGCACGATCGGGATTGAATACCACCTTGCCACTGGCTGCACCGGGAGAGGCGTTGAGACCTGTGGCAAGCATATCCCTGCGGGCTATGGCCTGTTCTTTCGCCTCTTCGTCAAACCTAGGCAACAGCAGCTGGTTTATCTGCACAGGTTCAACACGCATCAAGGCCTCTTCTCTGGTGATAAGCGTTTCTTCTACCATATCCACGGCCATTTTCACTGCGGCACGCGCCGTTCTCTTGGCAGACCGTGTCTGCAACATATAGAGAGTGCCCCGCTCCACGGTAAACTCAATGTCCTGTGCGTCTCTGTAATGTTCTTCCAAACGCTGTGCAATCTCATCCAACTGGTTATACAGATCCGGCATTGTCTCCGCTAGGTGATCTATCAGCTCAGGAGTGCGGATACCGGCCACAACGTCCTCACCCTGGGCATTGGCTAGGTACTCGCCGTACAACTCTTTTTCTCCAGTGGAAGGATTGCGGGTGAACACCACTCCGGTGCCGCTGCGTTCATCCATATTGCCAAAGACCATGGCGACTATGCTTGCTGCGGTACCCAGATCATGAGGAATGCCATAGAAGTTCCGGTAGTCTACAGCGCGACGTCCGTTCCAGCTTGAGAATACTGCCTTTATGGACAGTTCCAACTGCTGGTATGGGTCCTGGGGGAAACCAGAACCCGTTTCTCTGATCACCAACTCTTGGAATTTGGCCAATACCTCTTTCAGATCCTCAGCGGTCATCTGAGAATCAGTGGTTACGCTGGCGGCCTTCTTTTGCGCATCCAGAATGTCATCAAAAGGTTCGCCCGGCATACCCAGCACAACCTTGCAGAATTGCTGAATGAAGCGGCGATATGAATCGTACGCAAACCGTTCGCCGCCGCCAGCCTTGGACAACCCCTTCATCGTCTCATCATTCAATCCCAGGTTGAGAACCGTGTCCATCATGCCTGGCATGGACATCGCACTACCGGAACGCACTGATACCAGGAGTGGGTTCTCGCAGTCGCCAAAGGTCTTCCCCGTGCTTGCCTCTATATCGCGCATGCCCTGCAGGGTCTGTTCCCACATTCCAGAAGGAAAGCTCTTCTCCAGACCGTAATAGGCATTGCAGGCCTCTGTAGTAATGGTGAAGCCTGGCGGTACCGGGAGTTGGGCTCTAGTCATTTCAGCTAGACCTGCGCCCTTTCCTCCCAGAAGGTCTATCATCTCTCCGCTACCTTCACGGAAGAGGTAGACCCATTTCTTGGGACCTGACACGGTTTGCCTCCTAAACCGCTAATATGAAGTATAGATATCGTCTCTAGGAGACGAACCTTACTGTGGGTGTAGATTATATCACCCTAACTTCCACTTAGCACTTTAACAGCACTGCCCCAGTTGCATCAAATCCGCTTTAGTTCATGCTTTTCACTCCAGGAATGCAGCGTGCTATATTCTTAATATGACATCTCAAGCCACAGATCACAGCGTCCGTTTGAGATTGGAAGCAAGGGAAAAGTTGCTCTCCCCCCATGCTTCCAGAGTAAGCAACTCCAGAGGCAGAGATTCCTGGGAAGAACCTTCCCCTCTGCGTACCGACTTCCAGCGTGACCGCGATAGAATCATCCATACCAAGGCGTTCCGGCGCTTGAAGCACAAGACGCAGGTCTTCATTTCTCCCCTCGGCGATCATTATGTGACCCGCCTAACACATACTTTGGAAGTCTCCCAGATAGCGCGAACCATAGCCAGGGCGCTCAATCTGAACGAAGACCTGGTAGAGGCCATCTCCCTGGGCCATGATCTGGGCCATACCCCCTTTGGCCACGTTGGCGAAGAGATGCTTGCGGAGCTGGCCCCCTCAGGATTCAGGCACAGCCAGCAAAGCCTGCGCATAGTGGAGGTACTGGAAAAAGATGGCCAGGGCCTCAACCTCACTTGGGAAGTACGCCACGGCATTGCCAATCACTCGAAGCCAAGGAGTGATATCTTCAATAGAGATCTGGTTCGTGGCCTCTCTCTAGAAGGACAGGTTGTCCGCCTTTCCGACGCCATAGCCTATCTCAATCACGACATAGGCGACGCCATACGCGCCGGCGCCCTCAAGGAGAGCGACCTGCCGGCATCGGCCAGACAACTGCTTGGTGACAGAAACTCCCAGCGAATTGATACTATGGTAACCGACGTGGTTGAGGCGTCCTGGGAGGCTACGGGAAACTACGGGGACGACAGAGAGCCCCCTACCATAGCCATGAGCCCCAAAATTGGAGAAGCCGTCAATTCACTCAGAGATTTCATGTTTGAAAACGTATACCTGCCTGCTAGCAACGGGGAAGAGTCCAACAAGTCTCGCGAAGTGCTCGCCTTTCTCTACAACTACTTCCTAGACAACCCGGACCGCATACCTGAGGAGTACTGGAAGCGCGAAGAGCACCCTCAGCAGATGACCGTGGACTATATATCCGGCATGACTGATCGGTACGCCTTGGCCACTGCCGAAGGGTTATGCCCTGGTATCTCAGGCAGAGTATTTGCAAGGATGCTTTGAAGAAATGGCGATTTCTGACGAAATAAAACAGCGTCTTGACATCATAGACGTGGTCAGCGGTTACGTGCCTTCCCTGAGGAAAGCGGGGCGCAGTTACAAAGCAACATGCCCGTTCCACTCAGAACGCACCCCCTCTTTTGTAGTCTTCCCAGAGAGGCAGACCTGGCGCTGTTTTGGGGCGTGCGCTACGGGGGGCGACCTCATCTCGTTCACCATGCGCGCCGAAAAGCTGGACTTCAAAGATACGCTAAAGCTGCTGGCGAATAGAGCCGGGATAAGCGACTTCCAACCAAGGCAGCATCGGCGAAATGAAAGCCAGCAACGCATCAATGAAGCAGCCTCTGCTCACTTTCAGGAGCTGCTCCTTGCGCCCCAAGGCATGGCAGCAAGAACCTATTTGCAGCAGCGGGGAGTGGATGCCGGCGCCATTGCCCAGTTTGAAATAGGGCTCAGCCCGGCCGGTGGCGGCGCTCTGCTCCAACACCTGAAGTCGCTTGGGTACTCGGAAAGCCATATCTTGAAAGCCGGGCTTGCCAGTCAACGCGATGACAGCGAACCACGCGACCTGTTCAACGGGCGTCTCGTGTTTCCCATCAGGGATGGCAACGGAGTCCTGGTAGGCTTTGGCGGTCGCTCCCTGGACGGCTCCGAGCCGAAATATCTCAACTCCCCGCGCACACAGCTCTTCGACAAGAGTCACTTACTCTACGCCATGCACAAGGCCAGAGACGCTATCAAACAGACCGGAGAAGGCGTCATTGTAGAAGGCTACATGGATGTCATCGCCGCTCACCAGCACGGATTCAACAACGTAGTGGCGTCCATGGGAACGGCTCTTACCGAGCAGCAGGTCATCCTGCTTAGAAACACCGGCCGGCGATTCGTGCTAGCCTTGGACCCGGACACGGCTGGGCAACAAGCAACCTTCAGAGACCTGGTGGAGTCCTGGCACATTTTCGAGCAGCGGCTGGTGGGGAGGCGAAGAAGCATCGCCATCTACGAGCGGGCCACCGATCCGTTCCTTGTTAGAGTCGCAATTCTCCCTCCCGGCCAAGACCCCGATCAACTCATACGCAGCAACCCTGAAACCTGGCAAGCCTCTCTGGCTGAAGCAAAGCCCCTAGTTGACTATCTTATAGGTTCGGCAAAGGATCACTGGGACATTTCAACCAGTGAAGGGAAAGCCCGCGCCGCTGAAGCTCTGTACCAAGTCATCGCCTCCATAGGGAATCCTTTTGAGCGAGAGGGCTATCTAAAGCGGCTGGCAGAGGTATTGGGCGTACAGGTGGCTACGTTGGAAGCCAGTTTAGGGAAGCTGAGCGCATCCTCCTCGCGCCGCTCCAACCCACAACAACGCCGTCAAGCCTCGGAGTCGCCATTTGAAAGTGCAAACAAAGACGTCCTGCAAGAGCACTTGCTGGGATTCATTTTGCAGTGGCCGGACTTGCGGGAGCATCTAGCGGACATGGACCCCCAAACGGTCACAGGCTGGGAAGACCGCATCCTCTTTTCCTCCTGGCTGAAATGCTCTACAATAGATGAGTTGCGGCAAACGCATGACGACTATCTCCAACGGCGCATAGACCATCTTCTATCACTGCCAGTCCCTCCCTTGGATTTACGCCAGAGAGAGCAAGCCGTCAAGGACTGCCGTTATCACCTTGAGATCAGACGCCTGAAGTCCCTCAAGGAGGAGGAGAAGCTTGTCTTGAGTGAAGCCGGTTTATCCGGTGACATTGAGCAACAAGTGGTTGAAACAAACGAACAATTGAAAAACCTATTCCAACAGAAGTACCCGCATCACACCCGCCCTTAACAACAAAGGAGAGGGATGTTAAGAAGACCAGACGATAGCGTAGAAGACGAGATAACCGCCGATAGAATACGCCCCATACACAGCGAAGACCTCAGGGGATTGATACCCATCCCATTCCGAAATAGCGACGATTCAGAAGAGATCACCGTCACCCCTCGCGAATCGCAAATCGTTGAGGCAGACTCCGAGGAAGAGGAATGGTCCGAGGGCTCCTCTGAAGGTGAAACGCCATCTGAAGCGCCGGACGAGGCGGCCATCCTTGCCGCGGCGGCTGCCGCTAACGAAGGCATAGACACCACGGACATGATCGACGACCCCGTGCGCATGTACTTGCGCGAGATAGGTCGTGTGTCCCTGTTGACCGCCAAAGACGAGCGCTGGCTGGCCAGGGCCATGGAGAGCGGCGGATACATTGAACGGTTGGAACAGGAACTTGCTTCACCAACCGGAGCGCCGCCCAAGGCCCAGGAGATCGTTCATCATCTGCTCAGGGAAAGCGGCCGCCTTGCCTATATAGAGAAGGCGCTTGCCTGGAAACACGGGCGGCCTTATCCTCTGCCGCTCAAAGAGATCGCTTCCAATCCTGATTTTCGAGCCGCCGTGGACTCTCCCATCGACCACGAGAAGATGCAGGAAGTAGCAGACCATGCTGGCAGGACCCTAGAAGATATCGAAGAGGGCGTGATCAAGCTCTCGCTGAACAGCCGTCTCCTGCCACAGGACGCCATTGAGATCATTGGTGAAGGCGTCACTCTGGAGGAACTCGCGGAAATTGTGGAAGAAGGCGCCTTGTGGAGCCAGTTGAGCCCGTACGAGTTCCTCTTTCGCATGTACTTGAACAAAGTCAAGCGAGAGGGCAAGACGGCCCAGCGTCACCTTACGGAGGCCAACCTCCGCTTGGTGGTCAGCGTAGCCAAGAAATACATCGGCAGGGGCATGTCTCTGCTTGACCTCATCCAGGAAGGGAACATTGGCTTGATCAGGGCGGTGGAGAAGTTCGATTACCGCAAAGGCTACAAATTCTCCACCTATGCTACTTGGTGGATACGGCAGGCCATTACCCGCGCCATTGCCGACCAGGCCAGAACCATCCGTATCCCCGTCCACATGGTGGAGACCATCAACAAACTGCTGCGCGTAAGCCGGAGGCTGGTGCAGGAGTACGGACGGGAACCTACCAGCGACGAGATTAGCTGGGACATGGATATCCCATCAGAAAAGGTCAGGGAAATACTCAAGATTTCTCAGGAGCCCGTTTCATTGGAAACGCCCATCGGAGAGGAGGAGGACTCCCACCTCGGCGACTTCATAGAAGACCGCACCGCCCTAGCTCCGGCGGATGCCGCCAGCTACCAGCTCCTCAAAGAGCAGATAGACGAAGTGCTGGACAGCTTGAACGAACGTGAGAAGCGCGTGTTGCAACTCAGGTTTGGCTTGGAGGATGGGCGCAGCCGCACCCTGGAAGAGGTTGGACGGGAATTTGGCGTGACAAGGGAACGGATACGCCAGATAGAGGCAAAGGCGTTGCGCAAGCTGCGGCACCCTACCCGCTCCAAGAAGCTGCGAGACTTTCTGGAGTAGACTCTCCCTACCCAGCACCTTTGCAACTCAACAGTCGAGCAATTCCAGCTATCTTGACGTGAGCGGGCCTTCCGCCTTTTATTTGTAGTAGAATCCAGTCAATTTCAAAGGCAAGTCCTAAGATGCCTGAAGCGCCTGACCTGGAAGTCATCAAAGAAGTCCTAATCCACCGTGTAGCTGGTCGCAAGGTTAGCTATGCCAAAGTGCTCAAGCCAACTGTCCTCAGATCCCTAGCCGCCCCCAACTTTCCTGAAGACATCGCTGGCCGCACGGTTGAGCGGATAGCCCGCAAGGGCAAGTTCCTCTTGCTTGACCTCAGACCCAACCGGATGCTGGTGATCAACCCAATGCTTACCGGCGCCTTCCAGCTATGCTCTTCGCAGGCCAGGGTGTTCAAGCGGACCTGCTTGGTCATTGGGGTAGGTCAAGAGTTGGAGATCCGGTATATAGACGACAGGCAGATGGGTCTAGTCTACTACATTGAACCGAACCAGTTGGCCCAGGTGCCACGGTTGAATGAGCAGGGGCCGGACGTGCTGGACGACGACATCAGCTTCCCTGAGTTCAAGACCAGGCTGCGTCCTTACTACGGTGAGATCAAAGGAGTGCTCACCAGGGGCGGCTTCATCTCCGGAATAGGGAACGCCTACAGCGATGAGATTCTATTCTCAGCTGGCATATCGCCGTTTCGCAGGCGCAAGAGCCTGTCGGATGAAGAGCTGATGAGGCTTCACCACAGTGTCAAGCAGGTAACGTCGGATGCAGTAGCAATCCTCAGAGAGAGAATGGAAGAGGATACTCACCACAAGATTCGCGACTTCCTCAAAGTGCACAACAAAGGCGGAGAACCCTGCCCGCGCTGCGGGAACAAGATCAGCCAGCTTACGGCAAACCAGCAAATCACCAGCTACTGCAGGCACTGTCAGCCAGGCATGCTCATCAAATCATAGGACAACCGTGACCCAGCTAATCATAAAGCCCGTTCCACCTTTTGATCTCCGCCTAACCTCCGGACACCGGACATACCATGAGGAAAGGTTCAGCGCCGAGGCGTACCTGGACGGGAAGTACCTGAGGGTATTCGAGGGTGCGGAAACTCCCCTCCTTGTAGAAGTGGCCTCCACTGGCACCATAAACGTCCCGGAGCTTTCCATTTCCCTTCCTGACGCACCGAACGACGTAGATGGCGCGGCTGTAGCTGACGAGATAGCATTTGCTCTGAATACGGACTTTGACCTAAGCCATTTCTACCGAATTGCCAAAGACGACCCCGTCCTCTCTCAAGCCACTCGTACCTTTTGCGGCCTGCATCCTCCAAGGAACAGTTCCCTATTCCAAACGTTGCTGCTGTCAATCGTTTCCCAGCAAATCTCCGGGGCAGCGGCAAGAGCCATCCGCGGTAGGATCATAGAGGCGCTGGGGACTCCCCTCAGCTTCAACGGGAGGACTTTTCATCTGTTCCCCGGGGCAGAATCATTCCTTAAATCCGGGCGGGAGGCGTTGCGCTCCTTGGGTCTCAGCAACAGAAAAGCCGAATATGTGCTGGAAATTGCATCGCGTGAGGTGGAGGGTTTCCTTGACATCCGCAGGCTTGAGAAGCTTGACAATCAGGAAGTGCTTCGAGAGTTGGTGCAGCTGCGCGGCATAGGCCATTGGACGGTGCAGTGGGTCCTGATCAACTCGTTGGGCCGCATGGACGCTTTCCCTGCCGGTGACCTGGCCCTGCAAAGGGCAATCTCGGAGCACTATCAAGGCGGCAAACGCCTCGATGAGAAGGATGCAGCCGCCTTTGCCCGGGAACGGTGGCCTGGATATGCGGGACTAGCCACCATCTACCTATTCGCACAGTTAAGAGAGCAAAGGACGGCAGCCCAAAGCAACGGCGAAACAACTCAGGAAGCCAAGTCTAAAACCAAATGAACCCTCGTCATACGGAAAACGCTCGCTATCATTCCTACCTGGAGGCGGAACGAGAAGCCGTTGCTCTCTATACGGCTATGGCGGATGCTGAGCCTGACCCACGGCGCTCTAAGATATTCCGCCGGCTTGTGGAAGCGGAGGAACGCCACGTGGTCCATTGGGCCGGGAAACTGGGCTTAAACGTAGATGACCTGCCTCCGTATCGTCCCAAGCTAAAGATCAAGATGCTTGGCTGGCTGGCGCGCCAGCTCGGCACGCAGAGAGTGCTGCCTATGGTGATGCGGATAGAAGGCGGCGACACTGATATGTACGCTGGCGAGCCGGAAGCCAGGGACATAATGGACGAAGAGAAAGGCCACTCCAGAACGCTGCAAGACCTGAAAGAAGGCCGTTACCCGGCAAGCGAACTAGGCGGCGGAGTGCTGCAAAAAGCAGCCGCGGGCGGCGCATTCCGCGCCGCCGTGCTCGGCGGCAACGACGGGTTAATATCCAACCTAGGCATAGTCTGGGGAGTATCCGGAGGCACCTCCAACCCGGACTTCGTTCTGCTTGCGGGCGTCGCCGGTCTGGTTGCCGGCGCCATCTCCATGTCGGCGGGCGAGTACGTTTCAATAAGAGCAGATCGTGAGCTGGCAGAGTCCCAGATAGAGAAGGAACGGCTTGAGATAGCGGAGCAGCCAGAGGAAGAAAAAGGAGAGCTATCCCTGATCTACCAGTTGAAAGGTCTCAGTGAAGATGAGGCGAATATTCTGGCGGAACGGATCATGCAAGACCCGGAGGCAGCGCTTGAAACCATGGCCCGGGAAGAGCTCGGATTGAACCCCAGCCAGCTGGGGTCGCCATGGGGCGCCGCAGCCAGTTCATTTATAGCGTTTGCCGCGGGAGCATTCGTTCCGTTGATTCCGTATGTATTGGGGCTTGAAAGAACCACTGCCCTTGCGGTTGGTGGAAGCCTTAGCGCCTTGGCGCTATTGATCACGGGGTCCTCGCTGGCCTATCTATCCGGAAGACACCCTCTGCGTGGCGGATTGCGCATGCTGGCTATTGGCGCAGGTTCTGCGCTGGTCACCTTTTCCATAGGAAGGCTGGTGGGCATCTCGCTCAGCTAGCACCGGCTGTGCCCCACCCCTAGCGGAGCAGGCCTGAAAGGCCGCGTGGGACGCGGCCGGACGCCATCTGCTTCATCAGCTTCTGCGTCTGTTTGAACTGGTTCAGCAGTTGGTTTACGTCCTTGGGCTCAGTGCCGCTACCTTTTGCGATACGGCGCTTCCGACTACCGTTTAGCATGTCGGGGTTGCGGCGTTCCTGCGGCGTCATGGAAAAGACAATGGCCTCCACCCTTTTGAGCCTGCCCTCATCCATGGCATCCGTGGGGAGTCGCTTGGAGAGGCTGGAAAACCCGGGTATCATCTCCATGATGCCAGAAAGAGGGCCCATCCGCCTTAGCTGCTGAAGCTGCTGAAGGAAGTCCTCCAGGTCAAAGGTGGCGCGGCGCATCTTCTTTTCCAGCTCTTTGGCCCGTTCCTCCGTAATTTCGGCCTGAGCCTTTTCCACAAGGGTTGCCACGTCTCCCATGCCTATGATGCGGGACGCCATGCGATCCGGATGAAACGGCTCCAGCGCATCGCTGCGCTCACCAATGCCAACGAACTTGATAGGGATCCCGGTAACGTGGGCAATGGAAAGGGCAGCGCCGCCCCTGGCATCGCCATCCAGCTTGGAGAGAACGTGCCCGGTGAGGCCAATTCGCTGGTGGAACTCAACGGCGGCGTTCACCGCATCCTGCCCGGTCATGGCGTCCACCACAAGAAGCGACTCGCTGGGACTGGTCGCAGCCTTCACCCGTTCCAGCTCCTCCATGAGGTCCTCGTCGATATGAAGACGCCCGCTCGTGTCGATGATTACCCAGGTCACGCCGAGATTTCTAGCACGCTCCAGGCCGTGACTGGCCACATCCTCAGCCGTGGAGGTCAGGGGGTCTTCCTGGTACACGGGTACGTCTAGCTGACGGCCCAGGGCAGCGAGTTGTTGAATAGCGGCGGGCCGTCTCAGGTCGGCCGCCACCAGCAGAGAACGGTGCCCCTGGCGTCTCAGGTACATGCTCAGCTTTGCCGCGGTGGTGGTCTTCCCCGAACCCTGCAGTCCCACCATGAGAGCCACCGACGGCGCCTGCGACGAGGCCTGAAGGCCGTGATGGCCTTCTCCCAGGATGGCGACCAGCTCCTCGTATACAAAGGTGACCACCTGCTGTCCCGGGCTCAGGCTTTGCAGGACCTCGGTATCCAAGGCACGCTCTCTAATACGCCCGACCAACTCGCGGGCCACCCGGAAATTGACGTCCGCCTCAAGGAGCGCGACGCGGACTTCGCGCAGGGCTTCGTCCACGTCCTTTTCGGTGAGCCGTCCCCGGCTGGTGAGCCGCCCCAAGACGGCGGTTAGCTTGTCGGTAAGCGCGTCAAACATTGACTTGTTGCCTTAAATCCCTATGTTCAGAGGCGATGCCATCTGCTTTAAGTAGGCCAGCACTGACAAGGCGGTAAGCCGTCCCGTCCTGGGGTTGTCGTCGGAGGGAATGTTTTCTATGTGGAACTGGAGCTTGCCGAACTCGCCTTCCGCTACAACATCGTGGGTGTTGCGCGTCACCGCAGGATCGGCAATTACGCGTATACGCGTTTTATCGGGACCGATTCCGGCCATACTCACCGCCGCCGCCACGTTCACGTTGGCCGGGAAGCGCTTGAACCCTTCGCTCACAGGCCCTTCGAATACCTCGGTGGCCTCTGTGATCGCGTCGAGGTCTATGCCTGCCATCTCCACCCCTGGCGAGCCTTTCAGCCCCTCAGGGGGCTTGCGTGTGATCATCGTGATGCTGTCTATCTGCCCCTCTGAGGCAGCCAGTAGGCCATCCAGTCCGATAATAGCCCCTGAAGGCACGTGAATGCGGGCTCCTTTCTGCCTTGCCATCTCGAAGAGGTCATCACGTCCCAGCAGAGCACCGCAGCTCACCACCACCACGGATTTCCCGGCTTCCAAAGATGTGGTAACAATCTCTTCCACGGCATGCGCACCTGCCGCCTCTATCACCACGTCGCAAAGGGCTGGCACCTCATGCAGTGGGACCACCTCAGGCCGGGATTCAAGCATAGCGGCAAGCTCGTGTGCCTTCTCCTCAGTACGGCTGCTCAGTACCGTAACTCTGAGGCCCGGCGCTTTGCCCGCTTCCAGGTCCGTTGCCACCTTCCGCCCTATGCTTCCCGCTCCAACTATTCCTATGTCCATTTGCAATCTCCTATCCCACTCACAAGCCTTGATTATAGCGCAATCCACAGGAGCTTGTGGCGTGACAGCAAGCATATTCAGCAATAGAATGGTCGGAACCGCATTTCCAAGCAGGGAGGCGTTATGAACGACGACAAAGCACGCAACAATGAGATAGAGGAGCGCTCCGCCATGTTGAAGCGCCGTTTTGGCAATCAACTCAACGCGGAGCAGATGGACGAGGTGGCAAAGGGTGTGGAGGCCACCGTAGATTTATCCCTGGCCCTGAACAAGTTCCGGTTGGACTACAGCGACGAGCCACCGTCTCTGTTCCAACCCTACAGGAAGGAGGGCTAGTCATGGCAACAGACCCGCAATTCCTCTCTGTACGCGAACTTGGCGGCCTCCTGCGCGCTAAACAGGTATCCCCGGTGGAGCTGGCCGAGTTCTTCCTGGACAAGCTGGAAAGCGAAGGCCCGCGCTACAATGCGCTGGTCGCCCTGACCCGGGAACGCGCCCTCAAGCAGGCCAAACAGGCCGAGAAGGAAATAGCCTCCGGCGAGTACAGGGGCCCTCTGCACGGCATCCCCTATGGCTTGAAGGACCTCGTAGCTACGTCTGGGGGCACTCCCACCACCTGGGGCGCGGTACCGTTCCAAAACCAGACCTTTGACCATGATGCCACTATCGTGCAGAAACTGGACGCTGCCGGCGCCGTCCTTGTCGCCAAGCTGGCCATGGTAGAACTGGCGGGCGGCATGGGCTATCTCTACCCATCGGCATCGGCCACCGGGCCCGCCATCACTCCCTGGGGCAACAAAGATTCCTGGACGGGCGGTTCCTCCAGTGGTTCCGGGGCCGCCGTAGCCGCCGGGCTGGTGCCATTCGCCATAGGATCGGAGACCTGGGGCTCCATCCTGCTCCCCGCACACAACTGTGGCATCGCCGGGCTGCGCCCCACCTACGGCAGGGTGAGCCGGTACGGCGCCATGGCGCTCTCCTGGACCCTGGACAAGCTGGGGCCGATGTGCCTCACCGCTGACGACTGCGGGCTGGTGCTGGAGGTTATTGCCGGCCATGACCCCAACGACCCCACCACCAGCGATAGACCTTACTCGTACGATGCGGAGCAGGCCGCTTCGCGCAGGTTTAAGCTGGGCGTGCTCAAGGGCATGGTCGACGCTGCCGAAGAGGAGGTCAAAGCCAACTTCCAACGGTCGCTCAAGGCGTTGGAGCAGATGGCCGACATAGAGGAGGTCGAGTTCCCCGACATGCCTTATGAGCCGGTGACCCGCACCATCCTCAACGCCGAGTCTGCCAGCATCTTCGAGGACTTCTTTGACAGCGGAGAGACGGCCCGGCTTTCAGGTGACGCAACCAGGTTTTCGGCCTACTCCAGGTTGGCCGTGCCCGCCACCGACTATCTCCGCGCCCTGCGCATACGCACTCGGATCTGCCGCGCCGCCGATGATGTGCTCTCAAAGTACGACGCCATTGTGGGGACGCCGCGCAACCACGTAGCAACCCCCATAGACCAGCCCATACGTGCCTCCATATCTGGCCTGTCCCGCGATATCCTGGGCGCTGTGGGCAACGTGGCCGGGCTGCCATCCGTAGCAGTGCCCAATGGATTCGGCGCACGGGGTCTGCCCACGGGCATCCAGTTCCTGGGACGGGCCTATGAGGAGAACTCCGTCCTTGCCGCGGCGCGGGCGTATCAATCGCTAACGGACTGGCATACGCAGCACCCTGCCAGCTAGCCAGAGATGCCCTTCTCACAGTGACTGGGCGTCCTCAATAGCCCACTCATGGTGAGCTTGTCGAACCGTATGAGCGGGGCAGGAATCGGCAAGGCCGATTCTCAGCTGCATTCAATACCAGCGCACGGAGCAAGAGATGACCAACCTGTTCACTACATCCAACGAAAGCAAGACCCTGGAAATAGAGCATACCGATAGAACGGAACATCCCTTCCGGTTGGTGGTCACGCTTCAGAAGTTGGGCGTCACCACCAAACTGGACTTCTTCCTTACTGAGGAAGATGCAGTTGGCCTGCTGGTCCCGGAGTAGCGGGGCAAGCTCATCCGGCCCGTTGAGGCGCACGGCGCTTCCGGTGACCAGGGTAACTTCCTTTCTTGCCAGCACGT
>DAOUKI010000136.1:0-13475 GCA_034421495.1 Dehalococcoidia bacterium
ACGCAGATGATCTGGTCGTCATCTCCAAGCTCGCCGGGGGAGAGGACGTTGACGGGGCCGTTCTCCCGTATGGCCTGCCTGGCGCGGAGCATCCCTATGTATGGATTACCGCCACCGCCGGTGCCGAGGATCCCAGCGCCTATGGCTATTGATTCCAGATCTTGCTCAGTTACCTGCCACATGGGTTATTTTCACGCCTATTCATGGTTTTGACCGTCGACCAGTCTTGCATAAGATCTCACATTTTTCCAGTTTCCGTTTGGAGGTCAACCCCTATTTACTTAGACCACGTTATTGACGATACTAGGCCGCAGCCCACCGTTGGACATCCATACACTATCTGTATAGGATACCGCTGGAGGTGACCGGTTTGCTGGATCGTCTTGCGCAACTTCCCCAGCGTTACAGCTTCCAGACCATGTTTGGGGACGTCCTTGGCGGTATCACCGCGGCTGTGGTGGGCCTGCCCGTGGCTCTGGCGTTCGGCGTATCGTCAGGGTTGGGCGCCGCCGCCGGAATATACGGGGCGGTCGCAGTAGGGTTCTTTGCCGCCGTGTTCGGCGGGACGAGGTCGCTGATATCGGGTCCCACAGGCTCAATGACAGTGGCCATGGCTGTCATAGTCACCAGTTACGCTAACAACATCGGCCAGGCATTCACCATTGTCATCATGGCCGGGCTCATCCAGATGCTGTTCGGCTTTCTGCGAATTGGACGTTTCGTAACTTACACGCCCTACTCGGTCATAGCCGGGTTTATGACAGGGGTTGGAATAATAATCCTATCGGTACAGATACTGCCCTTCATGGGAGCCCCTCCCATAACCGGGGGACCACCTGAAGCCATCCGAAACTTCTCCACAATAATAGAGCACTTTGACGTCACCGCCGTAGCCATAGCGGGCGCCACGCTTGGCGCGGCCCTCATATGGCCAGGCAGATTTGAAAAGTATTTACCGTCGACCCTGGTCGCCCTGTTCGTGGGAATAATTGTGACTGCCCTGTGGTTTAGCAACGCTCCCACCATTGGCGACGAGCAGAAAATACCCACGGCCCTGCCCACCTTCATGCTGCCGGCTCTTTCCTTTGACGCACTGGTGCGCGCCATCGAGCCCGCTATGATTCTGGCACTCGTAGGGTCCGCTGACACCTTGCTGACGGCGTTGGTGGGTGACTCCATGACGCGGGCACGCCACGACCCCAACAAGGAGCTGTTTGCCCAGGGTTTAGGCGCGGTGGTCACGGGATTTATCCAGGGTCTGCCCGGGTCCGGTGCTACCCCAAGCACGATCGCCAACATCAGGGCGGGTGGCACCACCATTGTTTCAGGTGTGATTGCGGTGGCTGTCCTGGTGGTCATGATTATGCTCATGGCAGACTACGTAGCCAAAATCCCCAACGCCCTATTGGCGGGCGTCCTGATGAAAGTCGCCTTGGACACCATGGAGTGGAGGTTTGTAACCAGACTGCTACGCATTCAACGCGAGCACATGGTGGTGATGCTGCTGACCCTGGGCCTCACCGTGTTTCTGGACTTGCTCACCGCCATAGCGGCGGGCATGATAGCCGCCGCGGTAACCAGCGCGCGCCAGTTTGAAAGGCTGGAGTTGGACAGCGTGGTCTCAGTGCCCATTTTGGACCAGAGCTTCTTTGGCGGCAGAGCGAGAGAGGATGATCTGGAAGGCTTCGAAGCCAGGGTCGGCCTGGTTGCGTTGAGAGGCTCGTTTACCGTGGCATCGTCCAGGAAGCTGTTGGACACCATTGGAGAAGACATCCGGGAGCACGAGGTGGTTATCCTGGACTTTTCCAACACGGTCTACATGGACGAAAGCGCTGCCATGGTGATTGAGCGGCTCATCGAGACTGCCACAAGCTACGAAACCGGCTGCATAGTGATGGGCTTGGCCGGAATGCCTGCCAGAAACCTTGAGGCTCTCAATGTTCTGAAGCAGATACCGGCGGACCAGAGGGTGCAGAGTTGGGACGAGGCGCGCGTGGTGGCGGCCAGGCTCCTAGCCGAGTAGGATTCTCAGGGGGCAGTTTCGCTCACTCCCTTCCCTTCGGCAGGCTCAGGGTAAACTCCCCGCCCCGCCAGATTGCTTCGCTGCGCTCGCAATGACGGAAGGGGTGAGCGGGAATAAGGACCACTCATCCGCCTCTGGGTTCCCGCCTTCGCGGGAAAGACCCTTCGACAGGCTCAGGGTGAGCGGAGTAGGGACCACTCATCCACCCCTGGATTCCCGCCTTCGCGGGAAAGACCCTTCGACAGGCTCAGGGTGAGCGGAGTAGGGACCACTCATCCGCCTCTGGGTTCCCGCCTTCGCGGGAAAGACCCTTCGACAGGCTCAGGGTAAACTTCCCGCCCCGCCAGATTGCTTCGCTGCGCTCGCAATGACGGAAGGGGGGAGACCCTATTTTACTCTGGTGCCGCTCTTGAACACGGCGACGACGTTTTGCAGGTCGCTGATGTTTTGCGTGGGGTCGCCGTTGACCAGCAGGAGGTCGGCGTCCTTGCCGGGCTCGATAGAGCCAACCTTGTCGGCGACTCCCAGCGACTTGGCGGCTTCGCTGGTGCCGGCGAGCAGAGCCTCTCCGTGCGTCATGCCGGACATGACCAGCGTCTCCAACTCCTTGTGGAACAGGCCGAACTGGTAGACATACCAGCCGCAGTCGGAGCCGCCGATGACCTTGGCGCCGTCCTGGATGAGGCGGCGGGTCACTTCCACGCGGTCGTCCACCGCCTTGACGGCGTCGACAAGCTGGGCCTCTTCAGCCGGGGTTAGTCCTTCCTCGTCGCGCTTCGCTTCCAGCAACTGGAGGGAGGAGCGCCGCACGTGGATGGTGGGGTTGACCCAGGTGCCGGTTGCGGCGATTCGCTCCCCGACGCGAGGGTCGTACTTTATGGAGCCGTCGGGCTGGACAAAGGTGCAGTGGATTAGCATGTCGACGCCAGCGTCGAGGGCGTTCTCGATGCCCTTGGTAGCTATGGCGTGCGCACCGACGAGGCGATTGCGCCGGTGCGCTTCGTCGGAGAGCGCGATCAGCTCCTCCACGGTGTAGGAGGGTCGCTCCGGCATGCTGCCCAGGGTGGAGCCGCCGGTGGTCATGACCTTGATGAAGTCGGCGCCTTCCCAGACCAGCTCACGCACGGCCTGTCGCACTCCGTCGACTCCGTCGGCCTCCGAGCCCATCATCCAGCAGTGGCCGCCGGTGATGGTGATGGGCCTACCCGAGGCGAGTATGGTGGGGCCCGCGACGAGCTGGCGGCGGATGCCCTCTTTGAGCCAGAACACGCTCCGGTGCCAGCCGCCGTTATCGCGCATGGTGGTGACGCCGGTCTCCAGGGCGAGCCGCGCCTGCTTGACGCCCTGCAAGATGTGCATTTCGTAGGACTCCAGGCCAACATCGTCAACGGAGGTGCCGTCGCCGGGCATGTTGGTGTGGGTATGGCAATCGACGAGGCCGGGGACAAGGGTGGCTTCGGGGAAGTCGTGGGTCTCGACGGTTGCGCCTTCAGGGAGGGCCAGCTCCGCCTGGGGGACGACGTGGGTGATGCGGCCGCCCTCGGCGACGACGGCCATGCCCTGCCGGGACGGGCCGCCCATGCCGTCGGCGAGCTTGCCTGCGTTGACTACGACGTGTGATGGAGCTTTAGCGGCCATGGTTCCTCCTTGCGTTCATCCGGGTGAGGCGTTGCGTAACCGACTTTATCAGAAAATGGGGAGGGGTAGGGAGTCGATTCGTTTCAGACGTTATGTCAAGTAGCAAGGCTAAAATGGTTCGGAGGTTGGCGAAAAATGGGGAAACGAATCCGATTTTCCTTCGACATCTCAGGACAAGCTCTTCGTTATGGATGCGGCGATTGCCGTACGGAGTTGCCGTGGCCTTCCGTCCAGCCCCGTTCCTCTCGGCCCGCCCCTGGGTTCCCGATCGGGTCGGGAATGACCAAAGGTCACGGGTATGACGGGTAAGGAGGTGGAGATGCGGTAGTTTGCAGTCGGCGCTCATGGATAGAAGATAAGGGTAGAGCGCGGGTATGGGGAAGGGGTTGATGGCGGTCTTCCTCCAATCAAGGGTGTGTCTACTACAGCTATCGCCTTGGATTCTTCGACGCGGGGCGTCTCAGAATGACAGGTGTGTGGGTACCCGCCCCCGTATCGTGGTACGGGGCAGGCTGCGCGGGTACGACGGAGGGTGGTGAGGCGGGGGGTTCAGACGGCTGGAAAATACGCGTAGAAGGCGTGAGCCAGTTGTACTATGGGAGGAGGTTCCTGACGACACTGAGAGATCTAGGCAAGAATGGGGAGCGCCAGAATCAGAGGCGCAGGAGTCTTCTCAGCCGGGCAAAGAAGGATGTAGAGCCTGCGTTGCTCCTTGCCCGGCGCTTGGCTTCCTTGCGCCATTCGCGGGCTGTGCGTTCGTCGTGGCGGTGTTTGGGGTCTTTGATGCCGTAGAGGGCTTTGGCCTCGTCCTCGCGGCCCATGCGGCGCAGCCTGTCGGCGGCGACGGACTTCCAATCGCCTCGCCCTGGGAATCCTCCTGGGAACATGCCACACCTCCCTGCCTCGATTGGGACACCATCATATCACAGTGAAGGCGGGCGGTTGCTGGCCTCGCCTTTTGTCAGGTTTGCGGCTACGGTGTGCGGTCTCTAGGCAAGCCAGTTATACTATTAGCCGGTGGGAAGACGACTATGATCACGCATTTAAGCATACGGAACTTCAAAAGCATTGGCGACAGGCAGGGCATACCCATGGGCCCTCTGGTGGTCCTGGTGGGACCAAACGCGTCGGGCAAGTCCTCCATCATCGAATCACTGGCCTTCCTCCAAGCAGCCAGCGAACATGATCAACTTCTTAGATTAGCACTGGAACGGTTTGGAGGATACGAAAGCGCTGTCTGGGGCGGCGAAACGGATAGGAATATCATCATTGCCATAAACAGCAGTGATACGACCTACGAATTGGAGATAGCGTACTCTAAAGAAGGTTATACCGAAGTTGCCTCCGAGATGTTCAGAGGTTTCCCTGATAGCTTTGACCGCGATGGAGTTTATATGACACACGGGGAAGGAACGGTCAATCTCGACCCATACCAATCCACGCTTGCGCATTCTCCAATACCTGCAAAACTATGGCCGGCTGCTTTTGGGCGCTGGGCGTTTCACCACTTTAGCCCTCGAGGCATGAGAGGGGCGCAGAAGATAGAGAAGCAGTACCTGTTGAGTGAGACGGGGCACAACCTTTCGACGGTGCTGCATACGTTATTCTCCGACAGGGCCCCCGCTTTTGATGAGATAGAGGAGTTCTTGAAGGGGATTGTGCCCACCGTTGAGCACCTTCTTTCTCCAATAGAGGGTCAATCTCTGACGTACGCAGCCATACGCGAAAAAGGAGTACCCAACCAGATAGGGTCGCGGGCAATGTCCCACGGTACGCTGTTCGGCCTAGCGTTGGGAACGGCGCTGATATCACCAGAACCCGCCTCGCTGATTGCGATCGAGGCGCCAGACACGGAGCTGCACCCCTACCTGATGGAGAACGTGGCGGAGGCGCTGCTCGCGGCTTCCGAGCGTTCCCAGGTGATAGTTACCACTCACTCACCGTACCTACTGAACCATCTGCCCGCGGAATCGGTCATAGTAGTGGAGAAGGAAAACGGAATGACCCAGTGTCGTCCCATAGGCTCCAGCAAGGAGTTGAAGGAGGTCATAGAGATGCTGGGTGCGGGTTCGGCGTGGTACTCGGGGCATCTGGGCGGTGTGCCATAGCCCTGGCCATCTTTGTAGAGGGTAGAAGCGACAGGGAGTCCCACAAGCACCTTTTGAGAAAGCTGGGGCATGCCTCTATTCAGGATCGCGTGGTTGATCAGGGAGACATGCTCAATACCGGCACAATGCAGAGACACATACAAGCAGTGTTGCTTTCACACCAAGATATAAGTCATGTCTTGGTGCTGAGGGATTCGGAAGGCGTGGACCCGGAAAGGACTCGCGACTCGATGCGCCCAGCGGAAAGAGAGCTAAGGGAACGATTCCCGGATTTGGGCATAGACTACGTTGTGGTTGACCACTCCATTGAAGGCTGGCTGTTGTGTGATTCGCAGGCGTTGAAAGAGGTACTTGGCACACGGGCGAAAATAGACCTCCCTGGGAATCCCGACGAGCACCCAAGGCCCGCCGATCTGATGAAGGGCATATTCAGAGCAAACGAAAAAGAGTTCCGCAAGACTAGACACAACTCCTTAATCGCTGAAGCCGCTGACGTGGAGACGATAAAGAAGTGCAGCCAGACGTTCGCTAGGCTGGCGGGTCTTGAACTGCGGTAGGACTAGCGCCCTCTGAAGACCCTGCTTTACGCGTTCTCCATTGATTCATTCAACCTAATTCCGATTCTTCAGTAAACCACTTTAACTGTACATCTTCGGCGTTGCGGCAACATCTCCAAAGCCGCCGTGATCTCTGTCCATAAGCACTTGATCTTTTGATCTATTCCGATCAACGATCCGATCGCTTTCGATCTCTTTCGTAGTGGCCTAGATCATGTTGTGTCGAAATGGCACTAAGAGACTACACATTGGTGCATGAAACTCGTCAAGGACCCAGTATTTTTGTTAGACAAGGGCAAAAAACTGCGAATGATTTTGTGGTTAGTTACCAAGGGCCATTTAAGAAAATGCGCACCCCAAAGCACATTCACCTAATAATAGATCTCTACTCAAAAAAGACAGGAAACGAAGGCCTGACAATGCAAATGGTGGATCACTTAATCACTGTCAGCAATGCTTTGCAGCCGATTAACTATTTTCCACCGAGACTGCAATTCCTCAGGCCTGAGATTGTCCGTCAGTTCAGTGACCTTAACGAGTTTGGAGAATACTCGGTTGAATTCCTTCTCGCTGTCACCGAGTTGATCATGCTCCAAGAGGTGACCAATTATCCCGACGGCACTCTGAACCTAGAGTTGTTCCAACGTTTCCGTAGCAATGCGGATATTTTCTCTTTAGTAAGTGCCGCAGCTTTTCGTGGTCCCAAGCAAGGATGAATAATGGCACCACGTAACACTACAACTGGCGCCGTACTTGAGGACATGGTTTTGCCATCTCTTAAGCGAGGTGGGTATACATATAAGACGCAAGTGCATATAGGAACCAGGATTGGCGGGGGACGCCATAGAGTAGACGTGGTCGCTAGTGACAAACGGGGAAGAAATTGGCTCGTTTCTCTGAAATGGCAACAGGTGGGAGGGACGGCTGAACAGAAGGTTCCCTTTGAGGCGATCTCTTTGGCTAAGGCCATAAGCGAATCAGAAGGAACTTACGAAAAGGCATACTTGGTCTTGGGAGGGCCTGGTTGGAGGCTAAGGGACTTCTATGTAGGCGGCGGCCTAGACCAGTATCTTCGCTATGGAAACCTAGTGGATATTATGTCCTTAGAACCGTTCATAGCTAAAGCCAACAGTGGGCGGCTTTAGGTTCACACGATGGCTAAGGCAACTAAGAGGAAACAGAAGAAGAAAGTAGAAGACGTACAGCTAGCTTACGCCATTAGTTATGACCCAATGTTGGCTGTGTCGGATGGGGAGTATCAAGAGTTTCTTGTCGGTGAACCCTCGGTGACGATTGAAGGCAAAGAGATCCGCCTGAAGGGTCACCAGCGTCCCAAGAGGCTGCAGCCCGACGATTTCAAGACGGAGACCACGACGCTGTGGTCGTTTCCCAAGCGGGGCAAGTGGGCCACGCACCGCGCCGCCTACCGGGGCAACTGGGCGCCGCAGATAGCTCGCAACATCATCGAGAGGTACTCGCTGCCCGGGGACACGGTGCTGGACCAGATGGCAGGCGGGGGCACGACGCTGGTGGAGTGCAAGCTGACGGGCCGCCACGGCATAGGCGTGGACGTGAACCGCGACTCGCTGATGCTGACCATGGACGCGCTCAACTTCTCGGGCACGCCGGAGGAGCCGCTGGAACAGGTCGACATACGCCTGTACCAGGGAGACGCGCGGCACCTGGACAAGATAGAGGCGGACTCGGTTGACCTCATCGCGACGCATCCGCCGTACGCCAACATCATCAAGTACTCGGGGAAGGACGCGCCGCGGAACGGCGACCTGTCGAAGGTGCGCGACATAGCCGAGTTTGTCGAGCAGATGAGGCTGGTGGCGGATGAGTGCTTCCGGGTGCTGAAGCCGGACCACTACTGCGCCATACTGGTGGGCGATACGCGTCGCAACAAGCACCACACGCCGATAGCGTTCCGCGTGATGCAGGCGTTCCTGGATGCCAGCTTCATCCTGAAAGAGGACATCATCAAGGCCCAATGGAATACGCAGACGGAGGGTCTGTGGAGCCGCCTGTCTCGGGACAAGAATTTCCTGCTGATTATGCACGAGCACCTGTTTGTGTTTCGCAAGCCGGGCTTGGAAGAGAAGGTTCGCGGTTATGGTGAGAGTATGCGGTGGTGGGGGTAGGGGGACGGAGTTGCGGACGGGCGGGCCCCGCCCAAATGGTTCGACAAGCTCACCATGAGCGGGGTACCCAACCCCGCCAGATTGCTTCGCTGGCGCTCGCAATGACGGAAGGGGGGCGATGATGGTACGGGCAGGGCAACCACAAGGGTTGCCCCTACGGTGCGGAGGGCGGCGGTCACGGCGGTTTATTCAAGGCCACGCGGTTTTGTGGGCAGAGGTTTTGGATTCTTCGACGCGGGGCGTCTCAGAATGACAGGTGTGTGGGTACCCGCCTTCGCGGGTACGACCCTTCGGCTATGCTCAGGGTAAACTCCCCGCACCGCCGGATTGCTTCGCTGGCGCTCGCAATGACGGAAGGGGCCAGGGCAACCACGAGGGTTGCCCCTACGGTGCGGATGGCGGCGGCTCCACGCCGCCCCTGGGTACCCGCCTGCGCGGGAATGACGGAAGGGGGCAATGACGGAAGGGGGTGTGGCTAGGTGGTGGTGGATGCGTACCAGTCTATGATCTGTGAGCCGGTGGCTTTCCAGACCCTGTCGTGGCTGGCGATGTAGGAGAGGGCCTGGTCCAGGTACTTGGAGCGGAAGGGCTGGCCGATGAGCCAGGGGTGGAGGTTGAGCACCATGAGTCGGCCGCTGCTTTCGCCCTCCCTGTACAGCCTATCGAAGCTGTCCTGGAGGACGCGGGTGTAGTCCATTATGGGCAGTATGCGCGTCCAGAGCAGGTGGAAGTCGTCGAGGTCAAGGAGGACGGGCAGCGAGTACATCTCGCCGCCGGGCACCTTCATTCGGTAGGGCTGGTCATCGTTGGGCCAGTCGCAGAGGTAGCGCACGCCCTCGGCGGCGAGAAGGCGGGGGGTGCGGGTCGATTCAGAGTAGCCGGGGCCCATCCAGCCGGCGGGACGGCTGCCGGAGGCGTCCTGCAGTGCGGCCAGGGAACCCCGGATGTAGTCGCGCTCCTCCTCTTCGGTCATCTCGCTGGTGATGAGACGGGTGGCGGTCTGGCCGTGGCCAATGAGTTCCCAGCCGCGGTTTTGGCACTGCTCGATGAGGAAGGGGTAGTTGGAGGCGACGGCGGCGTCCATGGCGACTGTGGCCGGGATGCCGAGCCTATCGAGCAGGTCCATGATGCGGAAGATTCCGACGCGGTTGCCGTACTCGCGCTGTGAGAAGTTGCGCATGTCGGGGTAGGGAAGCGGCGCTCGGAAGCCGGGCATGCTCTGGGGCCGGGTCTTGATCTTGGAGAGGTCCCATTCGTAGTGCTCCAGGTTGACGATGACGCAGAGGGCGACGCGCGCGCCGTCGGGCCATTGCAACGGCTGGCGGTGCGCCATAGGGGAGAAGTCGTAGTACTCGTTGTCCATGCCCGGTATGCGGGCGGGCCCGGTCATGACGCCCTCCCCGTGTACTCGACGACCTGGTCGTAGTAACGCTCCATGTAGTAGTCGGCGATCTGGTCGGCGGTGGCTTGCCAGACGCCGTCGTGGGAGAAGATGTAGCTGAAGGCGTCGTCCAGGTAGCGGATGCGGTGGGCCTGGCCGCTCCAGTAGGGATGGAGGGCGATGCACATGACGCGACCGCTCTCCGCGCCTTCCCTGTAGAGCACGTCGAACTGGTCCTTGATGATCTGGGCCAGGTAGTCGGCCTCAAAGCCGAGCATGTTGGCCGCGCCGTCGTTGGTCTCGATGGAGTAGGGCACGGTGATGAGCTTGCCCTGCTTCACCTTCATGGGGAAGGGCTGGTCGTCGTGGAACCAGTCGGTGTGGTAGATGAGACCGGCTTCGGCCATGAGGTCGGGGGTGCGGTCGGTGTTGGTGAGGGCGGGACCGAGCATGCCCTTGAGCTGCTTGCCGGTGTGACGGCGGATGGTGTCGATGGTGTCCTGGTAGAAGTCGCGCTCCTCCTCTTCGGACGCGCCCCAGAGGTAGCGGGTGTTGTAGACGCCGTGGGACATGAAGTCCCAGTCGCGCTCCACCATGGCGTCGCGTATTTCCGGGTAGTGGTCAAGGACGGCGACGTTGAGGGCGGGGGTGCAGCGGATGTTGTGCTTGTCGAAGAGCTCGAGGAGGCGCCAGAATCCGACGCGGTTGCCGTAGTCCATGTAGGCGTAACTCATGACGTCGGGGTGGGGTGTGCGGGGCCAGGGGTTCTGGTGGGGGTTGTGGGGAGGGAGGTAGTCGTAGTGCTCCACGTTGGGTGCGACCCAGAGGGCGACGCGGGCGTCGTTGGGCCATTTGATGACGGGCCGGTCTATGATAGGCGAGTAGTCGAAGCGGTCAGGCTCCACGGCTGCCCTCCCCTGGTTGGGTTGGTTGGGATGATATGCAGGGGAGGGCGCGGTGTCAAATGAGGGGGTGCTAAATCCGCAGGTCACGGCGGAGGAAGGCTATGTAGCCGGCGATGGCGGGGACGGCGATTACCACAAGCAGCAGGCTTAGGTGCAGCGGGTCCAGGCCGTTCAGGATGGGCACGTTGCCGTTGTAGTAGAAGAACGGCGAAAGCCATTTGGCAGGCTCGAGGACATCGACTATGGAGGCCAGTGTGTTGATCACGTAGGTGGCGGCAGCCGCTCCGGCGGAGACGCCTAGGCTGAGCCCTCGGTTGCCGGTAAAAGCGCCGATGGCGAAGGCCAGCGAGCCGAAGGCGAGGCCGAGCAGCGCGGAGCTCAGGGTAGCCGCGGCAAGGTTGACCATGCCGATGTCCATACCGACGGCGATAGCTCCGATGGCCAGAGAAAGCCAGACTATCACGCCCAGCATGGCGTTGGCGGCAAGGAGAAAGGCGTACTTTTCAAGCGCCACGCGGCTCCTGCTGACCGGTTCGCTGAGGAGGATCTCCATGGTGCGCTTGTCCTCTTCGCCGGCTATGGCCGCTGCTCCAAGGCTGACGGCGAATATGATGACCAGCACGGGCACCATGAAGCTGAACATCTCGGCGTTGAGGTAGCCGGGGCCTGAGGTGATGTCCATTAGCTCCGTAAATCCAAACAGGGCCAGCAGGTCGGGGTCGAAGGCGTCCACGTAGTCCTGAATGGCATCGTTGGTGGAGATGCTGGGGTAGAAGGAGGTCATGGCGGCGGAGAGCAGGACGACTCCCAGTACCCACCAGGCCAGACCGCGCCGGTGGTCGAGCAGGGACTTGACAAAGAGGTTACGCAGAAGCATCCGATTCCTCCTCTCCTCCGTAGAACGCGAGGAAAACCTCCTCCAGGCTGGGTTCGTGGACGGTCATGTCCACCACTTCATAGCGGGCGGCTGTCTTGATGAACCGGTCGAGGGAGCCTACCACCTCGCACTTGAGGGTGGCGCCGTCGACGGCCACGTTTCGCACGCCGTCGACGCCGTGGAAGGCGTTTTCGGACAGGGGCTCGCCGAAGCGAAGCTCCAGGCTGCGAATGCTACGCGCCTTGAAGGTTGCGACGTCTTCAATGGCAACCAGGCTGCCATCCCGGATGATGGCGACCCTGTCGCAGAGCTCCTCCACCTCGGGAATGATGTGGGAGGAGAGGAAGACGGTCCTTCCGTCGGCCTTCGCCTCCCGGACCATGCTCTCGAACTCCTGCTGCATGAGCGGGTCGAGGCCGGAGGTGGGTTCGTCCAGTATGAGAAGCTCCGGCTGGTGCATGAAGGCGCGGATAACGGCTATCTTCTGCCTGTTGCCGTGGGACAGGGTGCGAATGTTGCGGGAAAGGTCGCACTCCAGCCTATCGGCCAGGCGCTTGATATTGGGCCAGGGAACGCCGCCCTTGAGGTTGGCGGCGTAGAGGAGAAACTGCTCGCCGGTGAGATTGGCGTAGAGAGAAGGGTCGGCGGGGAGATAGCCAATGCGCCGTCGTATCTCCAGGGAACCGGCCTGGGCATCGATGCCGAACACCGTGGCTGCGCCGCCGGTGGGCCGGATGAGGTCTAGGAGGAGACGGATGGTGGTGGTCTTGCCTGCTCCGTTGGGGCCAAGATAGCCGAAAACGCCGCCGGGCATGACATCCATGTCGAGGTCGATGACGCCCCTGTGCTCACCGTAGTACTTGGTGAGCTTCTGAAGCCGGATGACGGGGTCCATATATGCTCCTAGGTTTCAACTGTCATGGCAAGGCTGGGCTGGAAAGGCACTGGTTTGTATTATACACGGGCATGCCCCTACGGTGCGGTGGTGGTTTGCTTAGGCGGCGCAGCTTTGCGGACGGAGGTTTTGGATTCTTCGACGCGGGGCGTCTCAGAATGACAGGCTCCCCGCCCTTGGATGCCCATCGTCACGGGCATGACGGAGGGGGAGGGCTAGCGCCCTCCCTTGCTTTTGAGCCAGGCGAGGGCGCTGATGGCTTCCAGGATGACGCGGTTGGCGGCGTCGGCGGCGAGGCCGGCGGGGCCGTCGTAGGGGGGAGAGACCTCTACAACGTCCATGCCAACCAGGTCCACGGACGAGGCGATGCGTCGTACGGCGCGGAGGAGCTCTAGGGTGGTGAGGCCGCCCGGTTCCGGCGTGCCGGTGCCGGGGGCAAAGGCGGGGTCGAGCACGTCTATATCCACCGAGAGGTAGACGTACTCCGGCCCGTCCTGCGCCTCTCCGATGGCATCGCTGAGGACGGCATCGAAGCCGCGTTGCTCGATCTCCGACATCTGATGCCAGCGCATGCCATGCCCGCGCATCCAGTCCAGCAGCCCTTCCCCATGGGCGTAGCCTCGCAGCCCGACCTGGACGAAGTTCTTGCCGGGGACAGCGCCGCTTTCTATGAGGCGTCGCATGGGACTGGCGTGGGAGACCAGCGATCCGTATACGGAGTCCCAGGTGTCGGCGTGGGCGTCGAAGTGGACGATGCCCACGTTGCCGAAGCCGTACTTCTTGGCCACGGCCGTGGCGCTGGGCAGCGTGACGGAATGGTCGCCGCCGAGCACAACGGGCACTGCGCCCGCTTCCAGGGCCTCTGAGACCTTGGCCTGGATGGCCTGGTGGCTGAGTTCGATGGAGAAGGGGGGACAGGCGGCGTCGCCAAAGTCGACCACTTTGAG
>DAOUKI010000137.1:0-6679 GCA_034421495.1 Dehalococcoidia bacterium
AGATTGCGGTGGTCTGGGGCGTGACCGACGACTATGAAGTCCAGGAGAGCATTGAAGAGGTTGTCAATTCCATCTTCGAATAGAGTAGCGGAGACCACTATACCCCCAGTCGATAGGGAGCTTGAACGGGTGCGTCGGGCGTTGTCCAGCGGAGAGGCGCGGAGGATATCGGAGCCGGGTCTAAGGCGTTCAGCGGTACTCCTTCTTTTGTATTGCAAGGACGGCGAGTACGCGGTCCTGTTCAACAAACGGACTAACAAGGTTGAGTTCAACAAGGGAGAGATTTGCTTCCCCGGCGGCGGTATGGATGACGGGGACGCCGGTCTCCTGGAAACGGCGCTCAGGGAAACCCACGAGGAGATGGGAATAAGCCCGTCATCGGTGACGGTGCTGGGAGAGCTCGATGAGACAACCACACGAGCGGGGTTCGTAATCAGACCGTTCGTGGGGACAATTCCGTATCCGTATGAATTCAGACCTAACGAAGATGAGGTTGCGGAGGTGTTGGAGGCGCCGGTGTCGTCGCTGCTGGACGCGCAAAACGTGGAGGAGGCAGACTGGGCGCACTCCAAAGTCTACTCCTTTGGAGAGCATAAGATATTTGGAGCCACCGCACGGATACTGGAACAGTTCCTGGATGCGGTGGGCGACCTGGGGCTAGCCAATAAGGTGGAGAACGGATGACTCAGCGGCTGCAGCAAATAGAAGAGGAACTATCGCGCTTCCAGCCTTCAGTGCGTGAAGAGTTCCGCCGCGCTGTTGACGCAATATCACCCGATCTTACGGAGGCGGAGTTGCTGACCTGGGCACAGCACGGATTGGACATAGCCCAGCAGAGCGTGAGGTCTTGGGAGACCGCTTCCGAGTACTACAGGGCAACTCCCCAGGTAAGGCCTCATTTGAACCCATCCCAGCTCTCCGATTGGGGAAGAAGCGGCGCTGCTCTATGCCTGGACTCTCCCACCCTGGGGACTGCGTTCTTCAGGGCCAGCACCAAGAGCGCAGGGAGATTGAATCCGGAATACGTTCAAGAATGGGCAAACCTTGGCCGGGGACTGTACAGGGGGACCTGGAAGTCCGGGGCCTTGGCCGCCAAGTTCTTTGAAGTCAGCTCCGAGATGCTGGAATACATGACATTCCAGGAGCTGGGTAAATTTGCGCAGCTGATAAATTCACTTTCGCAGAAGTCAACTGAAGTAGCGGCGGACTGCCTTGTCCTGGGACAGCAGGTGTTGCCGCAATTCGGCGACGGCATGATGTCGTTGATCAACTTGTCGCAGGTGGTAGCTGAAAGCAACTGGCGGGAAGTGAAGAGCAGCTTCGAATCGGCCTCCAAGATAGTAGCGCCGCTGCACAAGGAACACCGGGGTCGCTTCTTGGACATATCGGCGGCTATGGTGCGCGGCGGGATATCCAACATCAGCCTGTTCATCAATGAAACGGTTGGGCCA
This sequence comes from Dehalococcoidia bacterium, assembly GCA_034421495.1. Classification (GTDB taxonomy): domain Bacteria; phylum Chloroflexota; class Dehalococcoidia; order Lucifugimonadales; family QGNO01; genus DAOUJH01. The sequence continues at coordinate 1,452 of DAOUKI010000137.1, forward strand.
ATGTCGCGGGTAGACGGCCCCGGGCAGAGCCGTCTGCTGGGCATGGCGGAAGTGCTGCTGCCCATGTCGCACGACGCTGTGGCGGCCTTTCTAAAGAGCGCCCCCGAACTGCTGGAAAGGATGAACCAAGACCAGCTTAGAGCGTGGTTCGATAGGGGCGTGACCATCCTTGGCGAGAACCCTGACGGGGGGCTGGCCTACTTCAAGGTCGAGTCCAACACCTCGGAGGCGGTGCTGGAGAGCCTGTCCACGGCAATAGAGCTAGGCAAGGTCCAAGGACTGCTAGGCATGTATTGCCGGGCCCTGGCCGGAGCAGGAGTGGAGATTGCTCCCGCCAGAGACCTCCTGTCCAAGAATATAGGGTGGGTCTCAGAGGACCACGCCACCACGGAAGGAAGCGTGGTCTACCTGCCCGGCGAAATGGACAAATACGACAGCAAAGAGGAGAACTTCTCCCTGTTCAAGGTTGTGTGCACGCACCAAGTGGCTCACATAGAGTTCGGAAGCTTTGATTTTCTTTTCGAGAGGCCGTCGGTACTGTTTGCCGATAGCCGCTTGGAAAGAGCCGAAAAGGCAAATGGGAAGGAAGCTTCCCCTTCAATGCAACAGCCGCTGCTTGATGAGGACTCGGTTAGGGTTGAGCGAGCGTTTCGTACCGACATGGAGCGGTTCTTCAACCTATTCGATAACCGGCGTTTGGCCCTGGACATATTCACCGTGGTGGAGGATGGCAGGCTTGACCACAGGATTCGCAGCGAGTACCCAGGGCTTGCCCCGGCTTACACGCAGGTACAGCAAGACGCTCTCGTGGATAGGCCGGAAATAGAGGAGATGCCGCTGCAGGAAGCCATGGTGGAATTCCTGGTGCGGCTGAGCTTGCAGCAGAGCAAGGGACTGCCGGCGCCAAAGCAGTACCTGGACAACGCCAAGGCAGCGGCAAAGATTTTCAGACGGCTCCTGGTCAAGGACGCTTCCGTGGAGGACTCAACGGAGGCAACCATACGCATATACGACCTCATTTCCGAGATGCCAAACGTGGAGCTTCCCGAAGAGGAGTGGACCGAACTTGACATAGAAGACAACGACATGACGGACGAGGAGTTGGAGAGCATCCTGGAGGAAATCCAGAGCCCCGACGATACTTCTCCGCCCAGCGACATGCAGACAGGGAATGAGGAGGAGTACGATTCGCCGTCCCAGGTGGACTATCGCGGCGACTTCAAACCTGAGCTAAGCCAGCTGCTATCCGCGTTGCGAATGCAACAGGGGCAAGCACAGGGGCAGGAAGGAGTCTCCAACCTGTCCAAGGAGGAGTTGGAGGAGCTGCTGGCCAACAGCGCGGAGCTGGATATGGTGGAAAGCTCCGAGGAGGCCTCTCCCGAGCAACTGGGCGCGTTGATTCAGAACATAGTGCAGGAGATAGGAAGCGGGCAAACCCCCGATTCAGGGAAAGGGCAGGGGATGATTCCTCACGTGGACGAAGAGGGGTATCCCATCGAGATAGGGGAGCCGCAGACCTACCTATACGACGAATGGGACTTCCGCGCCGATGATTACAAGCCACGATGGTGCGTGGGGCGCGAGAAGTGGGTGCCAGAGGGAGATTCGCAGTTCTTTACGGATACCCTGCGCACTCATTCAAGCCTGGTAAGCCGGATCCGGCGGCAGTTCGAGATGCTGGCTCCGGAGGTGTACCGCAAGACCAAGCACTTGCCAGACGGCGAAGACTTCGATCTGGATGCGGTCATAGAGTCGATCATAGACAAGTGGGCAGGGGAGTCGCCGTCCGATAAGGTGCACTGGCGCCGCAACAAGGTGGAGAGGGACGTTTCCGTGGTGTTCCTGCTGGACATGAGCGCATCCACAGCGGAGTCGATAGACGATACGCGACGGGACAGCTGGGATGCGCCGGACGATCCGGTCGAGTACATGGCCTGGCTGCGCAGCAGGCGGCTAGAGGGTCACAAACGCAGCTACAAGCGGATAATAGACCTTGAGAAAGAGGGGTTGGTGCTGCTTATCAACGCCCTGGAAACAATAGGGGACGTGTACGGCATATACGGCTTCTCCGGCTATGGTCGGGAGAACGTTGAGTTCTACACCATCAAGGACATAGACGAAAAGCTATCGGAGCGGGTCAAGAAGAGAATCGACCGCGTTACGCCGTTGCACGCCACGCGCATGGGCCCTGCTATAAGGCACGCCGTGACCAAGCTGGACAAGCAGGACTCCCGCACCAAGCTGCTGTTCCTGATCAGCGACGGTCGACCGCAGGACAGGGGATACAGCCGCGAGGGCGTGGAAAAGGAGTACGCGGTACACGATACCAAGATGGCGCTGACGGAGGCCAGGAGAAAGAACATCACGCCGTTCTGCTTGACCGTAGACAAGGCCGGGCACGATTACCTGGCGACCATGTGCCAGGACATGGGCTATGAGGTGCTGGCCGACATCAGCGCTCTTCCGGCCCGGTTGCCTACGCTGTATCGAAAGCTGACTGTGTAAGGAACGGCAGTCGACTCCGGCTATGCCTGATCGCTGGTTACAGTGTTCCTCAGTGTGAGCAGAGCCATGATAACGGCACGGTTCTTGACCAGAGAGCGGCTGGTGGAAGGGAAGCGGTGGTAGGCGGCCTCCGTTCCATTGGAACGGGCTACCCCTATGTAGACGGTACCGGGCGGCTTGTCTTCCAGAGGATCCGGGCCGGCCACGCCCGTAATACCTATGCCGTAGTCCGCGCCGAGTTCTGTGCGGACAGCCTCGGCCATGGTCTCGGCGACTTGGGCGCTAACCGCGCCGTGCTCTTCGATGAGGCGCGCAGGCACACCGTGAGCGATTTTCAGCTCGTTGGTGTAGGAGACTATGCCCCCTTTGAAATAACCGGAGCTGCCGGCAACGTTGGTAATGGAGTCGGCAAGCAGGCCGCCGGTACAGGACTCCATGGTAGCCAGGGTGAGGCCGCGACGTCTCAATAGCTCGCCGACGCTGTTTTCCGCAGTCTCCTCGTCTATTCCCCAGATGCTGTCGGTGAAAATATGACGTATCCGGTTCTCCACGGAGAGGAGCAGCTTGTTGGCCTCGGTGTGGTCGGGGCCGCGCGAGATGATGCGCAGGTGGATGCCGTCCGGCTTGGCGTAGACTCCAACGTACGGATTCTCGCTGGCCAGAACGGGGGCGGCCATTTCGTCGACCGCGCCTTCGGATAGGCCGATGGTCTTGAGGGTCTTGGTAAGCACCACGTTGCCCTCTATCCTCTGGCGCAGCCTGGGAGCCACCTCCCGCTCCCAGATGTCCTTGAGCTCACGGGGAGGGCCTGGCATGGCTACGATGACCCTGTTGTCCTTTTCCGCCCACCAACCCGGCGCCGTGCCCATGCGGTTGGGAATAGCGCTGGCGGATGGGATGAGCCAGGCCTGCTTGATGTTGCTGGCCGGCATTTCACTACCGCGTGACCTGAATATGGAGGTGAGATGCTCCAGTTGCTGCGGGTCTACGTAGGCCTCTTCGCTGAAGACCTGCGCTATGGCTTCACGGGTGACGTCGTCACTGGTGGGGCCAAGGCCGCCGGTTGTGAACGTGTACTGGTTCCGTTGCCAAGAGCGCCGCAGGACTTCTACGTAACGCTCAGGATCATCGCCGACCAAGGTTGCCTGGCGTACTTCCAGGCCGAACTGGGGCAACTGTGACGCCAGCCACGAGGAGTTGGTGTCCTGGATCTCTCCCATGAGCAACTCCGTTCCACTGGCGATGATTTCAGCATACAACGGGAGCGTTACCTCTCATGGTCATAGGGTTCACTGCTATCGTGGAGAGGCCGGTTCCAGCAGGGCGCTGTCACGCTCTCCGTACGGTTGCGCAGCGCTCAGTTGGGGAAGTCCTTCCTTTAATATGGCTATAACGGCATCCACATGATCAGGCCCGACCAGAAAATCCGGGTGTGACTCTGACCGGTCTACCGGCACGTCGTTCTTTTTGAGGTAGCTTTGCAGGTTGTCCGGATTGGGAAAGTTATTCACACGCCCCGAATGGATGCGCGCTTGATTCAGTCCAGCGTGGGACTTGCGTAGATAGATTGTGGCCCCCTTGTATCCGCACACTTCGAAGGAGAACGTGTGGTCGCGCTTCTTCTCTACGTACAGGCCGGAGAAAGCGTCCTTGAACTTCATGAACACAGCCATGCTCGCCTTCAACTCACCCTTCATTTCGTCGATACGGCGACGGCGCTCGGGCGTGAAGTCTTTAGTTAACTCGCTGAACGGGTGACGGCCACTCATTATATCAACCCCTCCTTTCGCAACTCCTCCAGGTGCTCGTCGTAGAGTCTGTCGGCAATGGGTACGTACTCCTCGTAGAATCTCCTGTTGCCGGTCTTGTCGCCTCCAATCAGAAGTATCGATGTCCTCCTTGGGTCCATTGCATACAGTATCCGAATCGGTCTGCCTGCGCTTTGCACTCTAAGTTCCCGCATACGCCCGTGGCGCGACCGGTTTACACCCGAGGAGTACGGGAATGGCAATACCGGGCCCAACTCCTCCAGCATACCAACAGATTTGATAACTGCATCCTGCTGTTGCTCTGAAAGTTCGCTCCACCAATTCTCAAACTGGTCTGTGAACTCCACCTCCCAAGGCATGGCGCCATTATATTACCGCTGGGGCACTATACCAAGTTACAAAGGGCAGCATACACAGGCTACGGCTCTTCCATTGCCTTCAAGCTCCGCTTCATCTCGTCCAGCAGGGGTGTTGCCGACGGGTCTATGCCGTAGAGTATGGCCAGGTAGTAGCTGGCGAAGTCTCCGATGAAGGTGGAACTGAGGACCTGGGCCAGGGGTGACTTCCCAATTGCTTCAACCTGGTAATTGAACAAGGAATGGCTGTCGAGTAGCTCCCTGGTCAGACGGTAGTGCGAGGAGACGCGGGGATGGAGTAGGTTGGAGTGCAAAAGGACGACGGCGATGCCATTGGAATCCAGACCGGTATTGACAAAGCTCACAATGGAGTTGTGGTTGACTTCAGGCAACTCCTCGGCGAAGGCCCAGGCTTTGCTGTTTTCGTTGAGGAGCACCTTCCAACGTCGCGCCACCCCGGAGAGGAGGCCTGCTCCATAAACTACAACGAGCCTGTTGAACAGGTCCACCGCAAGCTGCTTGGCCGGGTTTTGGGATGTTGGGACGTTGGAGGTAAGGGACGCGCGCAGCTCTCTGAGAACAAGTCCAGCTTCCTCCA
>DAOUKI010000138.1:0-5311 GCA_034421495.1 Dehalococcoidia bacterium
TCAACCTTGTTTTCAACTCTGTTCGTGACACCGGCAGCGCTCCGTTCCTAGTGGTATTCAAGCTAGCACGGTTTGTTGAACGTGCTTTTAACAAGGTGTTAAAGGATTGTTAGCAGGTATTAAAGGCTGGCAAACGGGCAGGCGGGCGGGGTTGAGGATTGAGGGTGTTCTGCCAGGGGTAGACGGCAGGCGGTGTTCGGTTTACAACCGTGCTTTCTTGCGATAAATTGCTGTGTTCAAGCCGTGCAGAACGACACGGGAGATCAAGAGGAGGATTGAGATGGAATCGCCTGCGCTAATCGCTCTAGGACTAGGCTTTCTGCTTGGCCTAAAGCATGCCACGGACGCCGATCACGTAGTGGCCGTATCCACCATAGTCAGCCAGTATCGCAGCGCCTGGCGCGGCATCTGGGTAGGCGCGTCGTGGGGTCTGGGACACACCACGCCGCTCCTCATTGTGGGGACGGCGATTCTCCTCATCAAAGGGTCGCTAATCGACGTATACGACGAGTATGCGCCCTACCTGGAGTTCGGCGTGGGCATCATGCTGGTACTGCTTGGGCTGCAGGTGTTCTGGCGGCTGAAAAGGGGGAACCTCCATGTGCATGAGCACACCCACCAGGAGACCCTCCACGTCCATATACACTCCCACGACAAAGACGTGGAGACGGTAGACAAAGCGGTGCATCCTTTCCTGGCGCTGGCGGGCAGACCGGTGTTCCGGGTGAAATCGTACGTGATTGGAGTGGTGCACGGCCTTGCCGGAAGCGCCGCCGTCATGCTGGCCGTCCTGGCCACGGACGCCGTTCCCTCTTTCTTCGCCGGCATGGGTTACCTTCTGCTTTTCGGCGTGGGCACTGTCCTTTCCATGTCCACCTTGACCATTCTCATGGGCATCCCCTTCTCGTTGTCCGGCCAGTACCGCAGGATCAATGCCGCCGTTGCCGGTTTGGCCGCCACGGCAAGTATTGGGTTCGGTTTCCTGCTCATGTATGAGCTGGCGATAGTGGAAGGACTGTAGCCATGGGGAAGTTCATGCTGCTGTTCATAGGACAACCTTTGAACCCTGAGGACGGAGACCCTTTAACACAGGAATATATGCAGGAGTGGGGAGCATGGATGGCGGGACTGGTGGAGAGGGGCGCTTACGATTCCGGCTTGCCTCTCGAGTGGAGCGCAAAAGCGGTCACAAAAGATTCCGTTACGGACCATCCCCTAGACAATGTGGACTTGGGCGGCTATATGGTAATCAACGCCGCCTCGCTTGACGAAGCGGTCGAAATCGCCGGAGGTGCGCCCAACGTGGCGCTAGGTGGTACAATCATCGTCAGGCCTTGTCTGGACGTTCAGAGCTGATAGGAAGCCATCTCATGGCGCACGACGACACCGAGCAGAAAATACAGGAGGCTCTCCACGGCGCCTCCGACCGCTACAAGGAGGCGCACTCCCGCTTGGGAGAGGTGGTCGAAGCCGTCTTCCCCACCGCCCAGGCCGCCTTTGAATGGAACCTCCCCGGCTGGAAAATCGAGCGGGCGAACGTTCAGGAAGAGGCAAAAGGCACAATCGATCCCCGCTTCGTGCACGTGCTGATTGCGGAGAGGAAGGCCGGGCTGACGGTACACCTGTGGAACCCGGTAGACTACTACTGGCTGGACACGCAGAAGGAAGCGCTGCAAGGCGCAGGGTTCAAGGTGATGCGCGGCTGCGTCCAGTTCAACAGGAAGCAGCCCTTTCCCTTTGATACCATGGAAAGCGTACTGAGAACGATAGCTCTATGACAACAGTGGAAAAAGCCGCAGACCCCAGCAGCTACTACATGTGGACCATAGGCTGCCAGATGAACAAGGCGGACTCCGACCGGTTGGAGAGCGCCTTGATCCAGCTTGGCCTGACGCCGGTGTCCAAGCACAGAGAGGCCGACGTCATAGTCCTCAACAGCTGCGTGGTGCGCCAAGCCGCCGAGGACAAGGTGACCGGCATGCTCGGCTCGCTGAAGTCGTTGAAGCAGGGCGACAGCGACCGGATCATCGCCCTGATGGGCTGCATGGTGGGGCCCAAGACGGACGAGCTTCAGGCCAGGTTCCCCCACGTGGACGCCTTCATGCGCCCCCAGGACTACCGGCCGCTGTTGGAACTGCTGGGCAACCGCATGGGCATAGACGCCGAGGGCTGCCTGACCACGCTCACGCCTCCCAACGTAGCGGTCACGGCGTACGTCCCCATCATCCACGGCTGCGACAAGTTCTGCACGTTCTGCATCATCCCCTACCGGCGAGGCCGCGAAGTGAGCCGGACCATTGACGACGTGGTGCGCGAGGTGGAGCTTCTAGCGGCGCGCAACGTCAAGGAGGTCACCCTTCTGGGGCAAAACGTGGACTCCTATGGACACGACCTGCCCGGCTCGCCCGACCTGGCCGATCTGTTGACCGCCGTCAACAAAGTGGACGGCTTGGAGCGCATACGGTTCCTCACATCGCATCCCAACGACATGAGCCGTCGTATCATCGAGGCCGTGGCGTCGTTAGAGAAGGTGTGCGAGCACTTCAACCTCCCCTTCCAGGCCGGCGACGACCAAGTCCTGCAGCTCATGCGCCGCGGCTACACAAACGTCGATTATCGAGCGCTGGTGCAGCGCATAAGGGAAACCGTGCCCGGCGTATCTATGAGCACGGACCTGATAGTGGGCTTCCCAGGGGAAAGCGAGGCGGCTTTCCAGGAGTCGCTGAGGATGCTGGAAGACGTCCAGTTCGACAAGGTGCACGCCGCGGCCTACTCGGAGAGGCCGGGGACCATAGCCTCCCGCAAGCTACCCGACGACGTACCGTACGATGAGAAGAAGCGCCGGCTATCGGCTATCGAGCAGGCGCAGGAAATCATCGCGGGGGAGATCAACGGCAGGCTGCTGCACACCACCACGGAGGTGCTGGTGGAGGGCCACGAAAGGGGCAAGTGGAAGGGACGCAACCGCAATGACAAGCTGGTCTTCTTTGAGGACAAACGACAGCTTCAAGGCCGGACGGTGAGCGTACGCATCGAAAAGACCTCTCCCTGGTCGCTGCAGGGCGTTGCGGTTGGGTAGAGAGCGAAAGCCGCTATGATCCAGCTGCCGGACTGCCGACGCATCAAGAACCCCAAGTCGTTGATCTGGCGCTATGTCAAGGAATACGCCTACAACCTTTACGATTGCGCCGGCGCATTGCGCTCCTGCGACGACCCCAACACACTCACCGACAGGCAACGCAAAGCCGTCAACGGCGGAATGTCCGCGCGGTCACCGCGAGCCTTCTGGGATTGCTGGGGCAACCACTCCCTGGATGCGCTACGGCGCATCCCAACCGACCTCGATCTGATTAACGGTGGGGACGCCGAGGTGAAAGACGGCATCGACGCCGTCCGCGAACTCGTCTGCCGGATGGCTGATATGCATCGAGTGGGAGACGTTGCGACCACCAAGGCGTTGCACCTGCTACGCCCCAGGTTCATCGCGGTCTCCGATTACTACGTGCGGGCCTCGCTCGGCATACGCGATCCACGTTCCAGCCTCGCTGGCAACTTGTGGTACGCGGAACGGGCCACAGCAGTGCAGCGCGCCGTGCGGTCGTTGGGCCGGGAGAACAAGCGTGTGTTGGACGAGTTGCACGAGTACGCCAACAACCTATATGGCGTAACCACGGAACTATCCAAAGTCCGTATCCTGGATATCGTAGTTTGGCTGGACGCGCTAAGGAATAAGCCGAGTGGATGAACAGTAGAACTTTACCACTCCACTTCTACGTCCACTAGGTCAATGCAAGTTTGTCAGTGTGTCGTATCTCCAGAACTCTCTTGTGTTACCAATCTCATTCCGGCAACGGAGTCGGTATTCCACGGATCATCTCCGTACAATGAGACCGTATCTTCGTCGCATCTCTCTCGAACTTGCCCCAAATCGCACTTGCCGCGTAGAAGTCAGCGTCAGAGTACAGTATACGCTCTCTCTTCTCCTCTGTAAGTGAAGAGCGCTGTGAACCACGCAAAGACTCTTTGTACTGTTCGAATGGTGTAGCAGATTCGTAGTGAAGCCAAAGTCGACAAGTATCACGTATCGAATTCTCTGAAAACTCATCGTAAGGGTGCCAACGTTCTGTAGTAGAGGGCGGTTTAGTGCTGGTTTGCGAATCGTCGAGAGAAACCGTCAAAACGATGAGAGCGAAGATAAGGACACAACCGACGATGAACCAGAGAACCCAGTTATCCGAGCGAACGAAACGCAACATTCAAAGCCTCCCGACAGAACTTCCGTTGCTCCTGTCACGGAAAGCCAACGTGAGATACGCCTGCCGGGAGACATGTAGGAACAACGATGACTACATGCATCTCAGCGAGGCGCTACTTGCTTAGCGCACAGCTTTCCGTGACGAGGCCATTATAGCGGTTGGTTCAGGAAGACCTCAAGTTCGAAAAAGCTTTAGATTCAAACTCATACCCTACTCAAGCTTGCCATAGGTTGAGCCTTTTCCAGCAACGTAGTACACTTATTAGATTAACTCGCCGATGGGGTCGGGGTTGTATGATTTCAGCTCAGCGCCAGCCTACCGTTCCCGTAACTGACATAGAGCAGTCCGCTTTCTGCCGCACCGATTCGTCGCTGACGGCCAAGCCTCTTATCGAGGAGTTCAAAGCGCACGTCCAGTGGCAGCGGCTCCCCAGGGAGTACATCGGGCTGAAGCCGGACGACCTCCACGCCCGCATCGCCGCGGCGCGTGACAAGCTGGGCGATCGGCTGGTCATACTGGGGCACCACTACCAGCGCGACGAAATCATCCAGTTCGCCGACTTCCGCGGCGATTCGTTCCTCCTATCGCAGAACGCCGCCCGTCAGAAGGACGCCGAATACGTGGTCTTCTGCGGCGTGCACTTCATGGCAGAAACGGCGGACATCCTCACCGACCCGAACCAGAAGGTCATCCTGCCCAACATGAACGCGGGATGCTCCATGGCCGACATGGCGGCCACCGACGACGTTCTGGATGCCTGGGACGATCTGAACGACGTCCTTTCCGGCGGGCTGGTGCCGATTACCTACATGAACTCCACGGCGTCGATAAAGGCGCTGTGCGGCCAGAATGGCGGCATCGTCTGCACCTCGTCCAACGCCTCCGCATCCTTCGAGTGGGCCTTCCAGCGCGGCGAGAAGATCCTCTTCCTGCCGGACCAGCACCTGGGCCGCAATACGGGCCTCAAGCTGGACGTACCGCTGGACAAGATGATGGTGTGGAACCCGTTCAAACCCCTCGGCGGCCTCACGGAAAGCCAGATCCAGGACGCGCGG
>DAOUKI010000139.1:0-3648 GCA_034421495.1 Dehalococcoidia bacterium
GGCTCTTGGCCAGGTTGACCCCGACGAGCAACGATCCGGCGAGGCCGGGGCCGTGGGTCACCGCTACGGCGTCGAGCTGGTTTAGGGAGAGGTTGGCCCGGCTCATGGCCTCACCGACCACGGGCAGTATCTGGAGAACGTGCTGGCGGGAGGCCACCTCCGGCACGATTCCGCCGTACTGCGCGTGCAGATCCACCTGTGAGGCGACTACGTTGGATAGGAGGGTCCGGCCGTCTTCCACCACGGCGGCGGCCGTTTCGTCGCAAGAGGTCTCTATTCCCAGTATCTTCATCGCGGTCTTACCAGGTGATAGGGTAGGGGAGAGCGGGGTCGTCAGGCAAGGGGTACGCCTTCCACAGACCATGCGAAAGGCGGCGCGTTCTCCGCTTTGCTTTGCTATAATAAGGCTGCCCCCGCGGGATTCCAAACCGGCAACCCGGCGCGTGAGCAAAGAGGTGAGTATTGCCAGGGAGATTCAACTGGACTGAGGCCTGGATGAGACAGGCCCGGAGCGCCGGCTAGCCATGGTGTCCTCTATCCGAGCCTTCTTCAGGAACCTAGCCGAGCTTCTTCCCTGGCGGAAGCACTCGGGGGTGGCGGCGCGCAACATGTTGCGAAAGGTGATGCGGTTGAGCAGTTGCTGCGGCAACCACGGCCAGCCGGGATGCTGAAGGTAGGTCGAGGCTCCCGGGGGGAGCCTACAGTCGAAGCGGGAGCATCCCGCGGCCTTTCCCGCACATCACCAAAGCAAGGCCCCCTATCAAGGAGGAAGAAGGTTTGGTGACCGCCCCGCGCCTAGACTCCTTCCACGGCCAGGACCTTGCCAGTAGAGGAGCGTTGCCTGATCCTCTTTAAGCGGTCGTATTCATCAGACTGGTACCATTCCCTGAGTCCGGCCATGTCTGAGAACTCTATAACTACCAGGCGCTTGGGGTTCCATTCGCCCTCCAAGCCGTGGACTGCGCCGCCTCTGACGAGGAAGCGCCCGCCGTATCGCTCCACCGTAGGCGCCACCTGGCGTCGGTACTCCTCGTAGGTTTCCGGGTCGGTGACCTCTATCTCTGCTATCAAATAGGCTGGCATAGGCGCTCCTTGGATTCGAGGGGATCCCTAGAACTCGTCGAACATGCGCTGGATCTCCTCCGGGTCGCGGGTCCTGGTTAGGGCCAGGCGGAGCAGGATGCGCGCCTTTTGGGCGCTCAGGTTGTCGCCGGCGATGATGCCGTCCTCTCTCTGCACCCTGGAGCGTATCATTCGCCCCGAACCGGTGCGGTTGACGGCTACCACCATGACGCCCTTCTGCCGCGCCTGACGGATGTCATCGCTGCCGCGGGGCCCGCCGCCCCCGGCGCCGGAACCGGCTAGCACGATGCCTTCGGCTCCGGCCTCTACGAAGGCGCGCACTGCCACGCCGTCCGAGTCCTGGTAGGCGTAGACGATGTCGACCCTGGGGAGGTCGGTCATGCCGCTCACGTCAAAACCGGTCTCGTGGGTGTGCTTGCGGGTAGACTGCCTGTAGAAGACGGGCTGCAGGTCTGAGTCCAGATAGCCGAGGAAGCCCAGCTCTCGGGATTGGAATGTCTCCAGGCGGTGGGAGTTGGTCTTGGTCACCTCGCGGGCGGCGTTGATTTCATCGTTGAGGCAGAGCATGACACCCTTGCCCCGCGCCTCCGGCGAACCGGCCAGTATCAGGGAGCCGAGAAGGTTGTTGTCGGCGTCGGTGCCCATGGCGGAGGGAGGCCGCTGGCAGCCTGTGACCACCACGGGCTTGTCGCTTTGCACGGTCATGTGCAACCAGAAGGTGGTCTCCTCCATGGTGTAGGTGCCGTGGGTGACCACGATCCCGGCGACCTCCGGGTCTCCACTGAAGATGTCGTTGATGCGGTTGGAGAGCTGGAGCAGTTCCGGGGTCTTGATGCCGCTGTCGACGAAGAAGAGCTGCTCCGCCTTGGCGCGCACAAACTGCTCGGACTCCGGGATACGTTCCAGGTTTCCGTGGACGTCCAGGCGCTGGCCGGTGCCGTATTCCACGAAGGTTAGGCGGGGTGAGCCCCACTGGGAGATAGTGCCTCCCGTGCCTAATAGCCATACCAGGGGACGGTTATCGTTAGCCATGATGTTTACTCCTTCTGAGCAGGCGCCGGGGCACCTGGTAGTGGAAGGGATTATACATAAAAGCAAGCGTTGACATTGAGGGATGGCAAAGTGAGATTATTCGGGTATAATCACGGGCATGGCAGTGTTTGTGTCCCTAGCCGTGAAATGTTCAGCGTTCTCTCGCTCAGAATGGGTTGACCCGTGTTGTGCCTTGGATCGCCTCTCAGGCTGGAATCAGTGGACTAGACCGGCCAACTACAGGAAAGGAGTCCGCTAAACATCTATTGAAAACAATGAATCTGACCTGCCTCATCCGCGGCAGGCCGCTTGAATCCAGGCCAAGCAGACGCACCTGAGCGCTGAGGGCCGCAATCCATTGAAGGAGAGGCCAAAGAGCCTTTCCAATTAAGAGACGAAGCAACGGAACGTTGCTAGCAACTAAGGAGAGAAACTTGAGGATTTACGTAGGGAATTTTGTATACGAGACAACGGAGGAGCAGCTCCGGGAGATGTTCGAGGAGTTCGGAGGCGTGGGAGAAGTCTCGGTTGTCCGTGACCAGTACTCCGGCCGTTCCAAGGGATTCGGCTTTGTGGATATGCCGAGCAACGACGAGGCCAACAAGGCGATAGAGGGGCTCCATGGCAAAGAGGTGAGCGGGCGCGCGCTGACGGTCAGCGAAGCCAGGCCAAGGACCCCGCGAACGTTCGATGGCGGCGGCGGTGGAGGTGGATTCGGTCGCGGCGGCGGCGGCGGCGGCCGACGCGGCGGCCCGCGCTGGTAATCGAATAGCCGGGATAACTGAATAGTCCGAATGATAGAGAAAGCGCCGGATATAAGGCGCTTTCTCTATTTATCAGAGGAGGACGGGGGTGTATCACTCGCTGTCGGAGAGCTCATCGAGGGTCCTTGTCCAGCCGTCCCTCCATTCCTGGACGAGGGTTATTCTATCCTGGGTCTGGCCGATAGACAGAACGGGCGAGGCCATGCTTTGACTCAGGGCTCGGTTCAGGGCTGTGAGCAAGATGTCGCTTGCTTCAATCAGCCTGTTCAGGAGAAGTTCACTATTCGGGTTGGTCATTTGGTTCCTCATTGGTGTGTAGTAACGGCTGGATGCCGTCGGTAAGCATACAGGATTCTTCGCCGTGCTTGGAACGAGGAGTGGCGGTGGCAGCTAACGGCTTTTGATAGCATAGCCTGCGTTGGCTAGTATATAAGTTAGATACTGGACAAAGATCGACCTATCTCAGGAGGCAAGAATGGAGCAAAGGCAGCCGCGGTTTGTGCACGGCCAAGAGGTGACGGTACGAGCGGGCATATCGCAGATTCTACCCGGCAGGGAGGGTTCCAAACTGTTCGATGCCGCAGATGCGGAGAGCGTGATGGGGAAGACGGGTGTGGTTGAGTTCGGGATGTTCCCCCTGGTTCCTGTCGATCAGGATGTTCAGGACGCAGCGTACGGCAGCTTTGCCTACGTGGTGGCGATAGGCCACAGCCGCTGGCTCATCTGCGAGGACTGGCTGGAGGCGGTACAGTAGAAGCACGCCGGGGAA
>DAOUKI010000140.1:0-2818 GCA_034421495.1 Dehalococcoidia bacterium
AGGCGGTGTACCAGGCCGGGGCGCGACGCTTCTCCCACGCCTTCCAACTCAGGATAGCGGGCAAGCAGCGCGTTTACCAGCGTGCCTCTCGGGTGTCCGGGCCCGGGGTGAACGGTGAGTCCGGCCGGTTTGTCCACCACGATCACGTCCTGGTCTTCATGGACGATTCTCAGGGGCAGCTCTTCAGGAAGTGGCTTCTCTTCCAAGCCGTTGGGCACGGCCTCTATGTGAACGGAATCGCCGCGCTTGATTCTGGCCGACGGTCGGGCAGGGGAGCCGTTGACCCGCACCAGCCCGTCCTGGATCAAACGCTGCACCTGGGAGCGAGATAACCGGCTGAGAAGGCCGGCTACGTAGGTATCCAGTCGCTGTCCTTCATCGGAATCGACCAGATGGTTGGACACCGGGATCACGGATGAGTCTCTGACTCGGCCGGTTCCGGTGCTGGTGGTGACGGCTCCGCGACGGATCCGGGTTCCACTTCCACCGCTGATTCTGATGGCGGTGACGGCTCTGGAACGGGCTCAACTTCCACCGCATCTTGCGGCTGAGACAACTCCATGACGGGTTCGGGTTCCACTTCCGCCACATCCGCCACATTCTCCTCATCTTCCGTCGCCTGTGTGTCCTTGGGAGAACGAAAGAGGAGCCAGGCCAGAATCACTATGCCGGTGACGATGGAGGCGTCGGCCAGGTTGAATACGGGCCATGCGCCAACGTCGATGAAGTCGGTAACTTTGCCCATGGTGATGCGATCCACCAGGTTGCCCGTCGCGCCGCCGAGCTGGAGCCCCAGGCTGGTGCGAACCATGAAGCCCCGGCCCGCTTGCTTTCGGAAGAAGACGAGCAATACCGCTATGCCCACAAGAGAGGCAATGAGAAGAAACATGGTCTGGTTGGGGAACAGGCCGAAGGCGCTGCCGGTGTTGCTGACGTGGGTGATTCTCAAGAACCCTTCGCTTGGCCTTGATGAGCCTTCTATGAGGCTGGCCCTTACCCACGCCTTTGTCATCTGGTCGGCAATGAAGACAGCCAGGATCAGGGCGGCAAGGAGCAGGTCGGCGCGCCAGGCGCTGAACGAGGACGTCTCCTCAGCGACGTCGACGTTCTGTTCCGCCTCCGTTTCCACGGAGACGGTTGAAGCATCGTCCTGGGGAGTGTCCTGTTGCTCTGGATCTTGTGAAAGCTGCATTGCGTTGTGACCCGGTCCTATCCAAGTCTAGCATACAGCCCACGTTGCATGGTACAGGTAGATAGCTTCAGACTTTTGCATTCAATTCGATGCGCGATGTAAACTGTAGCTGGAAATGGGAACATTCAAAGCACACGTGGGTATAAGTGACGGGAACGGCGGCGCTCCGCAGTGGATCGAAGCGTTGGTGGATACGGGCGCTACCTACACGATATTACCGTTCTCCTTACTGAACGAACTGGTGGGCATTCAACCCAAAAGAGAGATGGAGTTCACCCTTGCCGATGGCAGAAAGACGGTGTTGCCAATGGGAGAAGCCCGTCTCTATATCGAAGACAGAGAAGCTATGAACCCCGTTGTGTTCGGTGAAGAGGGTAGGTATCTAATCGGAGCGACCACGCTCCAAGTGCTTGGACTGATTCCCGACACCACCAACCACAAACTGATCCCGGCGCCTGAGCTCCTTATATAGAGCTACGCTCAAACCGTCTCGAACTGCAACGCCGACAGATTCAGGTTCGACGAGCGCTTCGAGAGATGAAGCATCTCCACCCCCACTACTTCGTTCGCTTCGTTGTAGTCGAGCACCACGCCCGGCGAGACCTCCTCAGACTCCACTATGGGGGAGTCGTCTAGGCGCAGGTAGAGAGCGTCTGCTTCCTTGTCCACGTTCAGCTTCATAGCTCACCTCTCATGCTTCTATCAAAGAATACGCTCACCACGCGCCAAGGTGCAACCTGGGTGTTGACGGCAACACGTAGAGCGCGGTAGCCGTGTTCCGGTATGAGGCGAAAGAACCGCTCAACATCGGGATCGTTGGGGTCGGAAATGCGAAGGGACGGTTCCGCCACCGTCGACTCCACCCACTCCCTTGGAATCATGCGTTCTTCCATAGCGTGGACTGCGTGCCTAGTATAGTCCAGCGTCAGTGATCCCATGATTCTTTCTCTTCTGTCAAATACGCCTTTACCTTTTTGGTAATTTGCTACTAGAACCGCTTAACGCGGGGTTGTCGCCCGTCCACAGAGTGCGGTTCTTGAAGTTGGGTTTCGTCATAGAGACATTACAGGATCACGGCGAGTACCAAGGCGACGATGGCCGTTGCCAGGATTATCACAGGCAGCTTCTTGCCCGTATCCTTCACCGCGTATTTCAACGCTTCCTTGAACTGTTGGTGCTGTTCCGGGCTGCGCTTTGTCCAGTAGTAGGAGATCAGTACTAACGCCACTACCATCAAAGTCGCCACGGCGGCCAGGCGGTACAGAAATCCCGCTATATCCATGGGGCCACCATCCTTTCATCCCGTCGGTCTGCTAGCTTGGGCTGCCGCAGGTGTGAATATTCTCGCCGGCCCTAAAGGGTCAACTCCGGTTCTGGAATCAATTTGTGATTGGTGGTGTCGGGGATCAAGCCGAGTATCTGCAGTGTTGTTGCTCCGATTAGGCATTTATCGCTATCGCCGAACACTACTGGGCCTGGACCTTCTCTGTCTTCGATGCGGAACCATGCATGTCCAACGGGGAGCACTTTCTTGCTGCCGTCCGCAAGTGAAAACACCTTTTCCTCTTTGGGCTGTATGCCTAATGGTGCAAGTACGACTTCGGGTATCAGTGTGTGCGAAGCGCC
>DAOUKI010000141.1:0-10523 GCA_034421495.1 Dehalococcoidia bacterium
ATCAGTGTCATACCCTACCAGGTGCTGATGGGAGGACTGCTCACCGGCGCCTACGATATGAACAAGGAACCCCCAGAAGACAGCCACATGGCTTCCCGGCACGCCGGGGGCGCAAAGACACGTTTCTGGAATGAAGCCACTTTCAGGTTGGTAGACCAGGTGAAGAAAACGGCCGCTGAGCTTGGCTACGAGCCGACACAGGTGGCCCTGGCCTGGTGCCTATCGAAGTCCGTTGTGGCATCGGCAATCGTGGGCTCTAGCAGGCCTGAGCAGATAGCCCAGAACGCCAAGACGTCTGAAATCAAACTCCCTGCCGAGATCCTGGAGTGCCTGAACAGTCTTTGAGCAGGCGGGCCTTCTTCCTCTTCTTGACCCTGGCTACCGCCGTCACGCTACCCCTGGCAGCCTGCCGCCACGGGCAGCTAACGCCGCCGGTTACCCCTTCGCCGACAGTTGTACCTTCGCCGACGGCAATCCTACCGCCTGCCGTCACCACCGGCGGAGTGACCGTCCAGAACATCCCCGGTATTCACAGCCCTCGAGCATTTACCTCTGATGGAGAGCACATTTGGGTAGCCAACGTAGCCAAGGACACCGTAACCAAGATGACAGCCAACGGCCAGATAGCGGGGAGTTACCCGGTGGGCAGCGCGCCCAAAGCGCTGGAGTTCGACGGAGAACATATCTGGGTAGCCAACAACGGCGAGAGCTCGGTGACCAAGCTAGACCTGGAGGGCAACACGGTAGGCACCTACCCCATTGGAGGCGGATACACGGCGCCGACGGCGTTGCTCTACGACGGCGAATACATATGGGTGGCCACTTCCTGGGGCAACTCGGTGAGCAAGCTGGACCTGGACGGCAACACCCTCAAGACCGTACGCATCCCCGGGGCACACCCGGCTCCCTGGGCTCTCAGCTACGATGGCGAGTCCGTTTGGGTGGCCAGCCTGGATGAGTCCCTGGTGCAAAAGCTGAACGACGATCTGGAGATTGTGCTCACTTACAAGGTGGGGTTGTCCGATGACACGCCGTGGGAGCTGGGGGGACAAGGGCCCGTGGACCTGGTGCACGAGGGAGACAACATCTGGATAGCAACAAATTGGAGAGACCTGGTGAGCAAGGTCAGCGCGGACGGAGAGGTGACGAGCGAATATACGGTAGGCGACTGGCCCATGGCCCTAGCCTATGACGGTGGGAGCATATGGGTGGTCAACTACAGGGACGGAAACGTGCAGAGGCTAAGCCTGCAAGGAGAGGATATCGGCACGTACCCTACAGGTAAGAACCCCATCGCGGTGGAGGCGCTGGGCGGAGACATCTGGGTAGCAAACTTTGGCGACAACTCTGTGTCAAAGGTGTCTCCATGAGGTCCCGCCCACCGCTCTGGTTGGTTGCGGCCGTCATAGCCGGAGTAGCCGTAGTCGGTGGTGCATTCGCCGTCTTGACGTTGCTGAGTGACGGGGAAGAGGTACTTACCGTGGCCATACCGTCGTTCGGGCCTGAGACGCTTGACCCCTCGCAGGACTCCTCCCAGGGCTTGCTCTACCACGGGCACCTGTACGATCACCTGATAGGGGTCTCTGAAGAAGGCACGCCTTCCCCTCAAGCCGGTTTGGTAGAGCTCGCAAGGATAGGGAGCGACGGTAAGAGCCTCACTCTGAGGCTTCGTCAAGGGATGAAGTGGCACGACGGAACAGCAGTAACGGCGGATGACATACAGTTCAGCCTGGAGTACTACACCAGGGAGGAGGCCGCCTGTGGAGTCTGCGCATTGCTCCAAGGCGCGCTGGATAGCGTAACGGTGACCGACCGGTACACGGCGGAGGTCCGTCTCAAGGAGCCGAACGTAGAGTTCTTGCACCTGCTGGGGCCGGTTGAAGGGGATGCCCCTCTCCTGCCCAAGCACCACTGGGAATCGGAAGGAGAAACCGGCCTGGCGGAGAGTCCAATCGGAAGCGGGCCCTGGAAGTTCAGCGAGCGCAAGCTGGGAGAGTACGTAGAGTTCAAAGCAAACGCGGACTACTGGGACGGCCAGCGAATACCGGCCTTCGACAAACTAAGGCTGGTGCAGGTCGAAGACGCCGCGGAGCGGCTGGAGTCTCTACGATCAGGCCGGGTGGACATCACCATCGTTGATCGCGGCGACGTAGAACCTCTCAAGGAGGAAGGGTTCTCCATAGGCGGTCCAAAATACGTGCTGACGACGACACTGCTCTACTTTATGAGCTACGACCCGTCCTATCTAACCTCCGACCCGAATTTCCGCAAGGCGCTGGCCCTGGGGGCGGACCTTGAAGGCATAGTAAACGCACTCTATCCGGCAGAGGTGGCAACACTGGCGGGCGGCTCACCCTTCTTCAGCCCGCCCACTGAAGGGTACGACGCGGGGCTCCCTCCATACTCGTATGACCGTGCGGAGGCACAGCGTCTGCTCCAAGACGCCGACTACGACGGCGAACCGGTCCATCTGCTATCCCTAGCGGCTTACGGCCTCACGGAAATGCTTGACGTGAACGAGATGCTGGCTGAAGACTGGCGCGAGATCGGAGTCAACGTGGAGTTGGTGAATACGGAGTTCCCCCAGATGCTGGCGCGATGGGTAGCCAGGCCTCAGGAGTTCGATGACCTGGCGCCGGCGCCGCTTATACACGGGGCGTTTCCACATACCTCCAGGTTCAATACTACGGTAAAGGATTACATGGCGTCCGGAAGAGGCGGACGGCTGGCGTACCCCGACCTGGAACGGGGAGATGCCCTACACCAAGAGTTGAGCAGCATAGTCGACCTGGTGGAGAGAGAAGAACGGTTGCTGTCGTTGAACCGTGAGACGTATGAGGAGTACTGGGCTGTGCCTGTTATCTGGCGTCACCAGCCGTACGCGTTCAACTCAAATCTGACCGGCTGGCAGCCCATCAACGGAACGGAGAACAGCCTGCGCTTGGAGACGGTGCGCCGCGCTGAGTAAGGTATTCCTACGTGTTGGCAACAGCCCATGACACCGCCCATTTCCTTCCCTTCGGCTACGCTCAGGATGAGCGGATAATGAGATCAGCCCACTTCCAGCATCTGATCTATACCGAACAGTGGCGACAGGTGGTCGCGTCCATCCTCGGTGATGAGGAACATGTCCTGGAGGTGGTAGTAGTCGACGTGCGGCTCGAAGGCTAGCACCATCCCCGCTTCGATGACTATGTCGTTGGATGGCACCAGGTACGGCTGCTGCTGGTGCCACCAGGAACCGACACCATGCCCGGCCAGCGCTACCCTGCCAGTGAAGCCTTCTCTCTTGAATGCGTCTGAAGAGTACCGGTAGACATCGCTGGCTTTGACTCCGGGACGGGCCTGCTCAATTGTGCCCCAGTAGATGCCCAGGACCTTTTGATACGTCCTCTTCTGCTCATCAGAAGGCGCGCCGAGCACAACGGTACGGGACTGATGGCCGGGGTAACCCTGATACCAGAAAACGTAATCGTTGCGAATGATGTCGCCTTTCTTGAATTGGAAATCGCTTTCGCCGCCGTAGACCACCGTGTTGCGGCTGGAGTTCAGGATTCCGTGCGCCCAGTTGGCTCCCCGGCGCAGGCAGGCGGCGATAAGCCTGCTGTGTATCTCCCGCTCCGTATCTCCGTCTCGCACCGTTGGAAAGACCTCCAGGTAGGCCTCGTCCAGCAGCCTGGCGCCTTCCCTGATCAGGTCCACCTCACCGGGGGTCTTGATCCAGCGCACCTCGTCCATCATAGCGGTGCAATCCACGGCCTCGGCCTTGGGCAGAAGAGCGGTTATCTCCTCCCACCTGGCCGCGCTGACATACGTCTTTTCGAAACCGATTCGCGACTCGTGCAGCCCCATGTCTTCGAGCACCTTGGCCGATTTGGCGTAAGCTGACTCACCGTAGTCGTCGTACATCTCTATCCTTTCCAGCCAGGAGTCGCGCCGGGCCAAAGGAGCGGCGTAACTGTTTAGAACCATGACCGGGTCGCCATGCCTGGGCCATATCACGAGGACGCCTCTTGGTGAATCGGGGAAGTCCAGGTGGCGGGCCAGCGTGCCGGGATAGGCAAACCCCGTGAGATAGGTGAAGTTCTTGCCGGAGCGGGCGACCACGGCGGAAAGGCCATCTCTGTCCATGAGTTGATTCAAGCGGTCTACGTTGGCGATGATAGATCGTTTGCCTTGAGTCATTCGTCCTCCCGGGAGGCGGATAGTAACGAGCAGGCGTATTGTAGCACGGGCAGGGGAGTCTTCCAGAGACGGGCAACTTCCCAAAAGAGAAAGGGCACGCTTGAAGCGTGCCCTTTCTCCGGCACCAAAGCTAAGTGTGGGGTGCGTCCACTTAGCCTTGTCGACGGGTTTTAAATCAGGCTCAGGCCAAGCAAGCCGCGAGAGTCGATCGTCCAATCGTAGTCCCTCTTGGCCTGCTCCCTGGTGAGCGTACCGACAAAACTGTCGTCCTGAACCGCGGAAGCATAAGCCTCGAACCCTGTCTTGACGTCTACCCGGTTTACGAAATTGAAAAACCCACGCATCACTTCTTCTACCTCCTTAAATCTGCATACCTAATATATTCATCCGACAATTACTATTGTCCGACCGCACTAACATCACGTCAAGTAATATTATGTGATACACTATATTTGTTTTCATGATGCAGGGAGGGACCGGTGGAACTCAAAGAGCTAAGGACGTTTACCACGGCGGCAAGGCTTCGCAGCATATCGAAGGCCGCCGAACAGATGGACATCGGGCAGCCGACTGCGACAACCCATATCAAGAAGCTGGAGGATGAGATAGGGACTCTCCTGTTCGATCGCGTGAAACGCCCTATCCAGCTAACCCTGGCCGGGGCTACCCTTGCCAGACTGGCGAACCCGCTGTTGGACGGCATCGAAACCCTGGTAGCCCAGACCGCGGCGGAAGAGGAGGACGGGCCGGTGAGCGTAGCCTGCATTCACGTGGTGATCTCACACCTGCTCCTTCCCGTAGTGTCTTCCTTCCACGCTCAGTTCCCCCGGTCGCGCTTGCAAATACGGCCGGGGCACACCAGGGAGATCCTACAGATGATCAAGGCCGGTGACGTAGACATGGGCATAGCCGTGCACAATTCAATCAACGATGAGTTTGACTTTGTGCCCATGTTCCCCTACGAACGCGTTCTCATGGCGCCGCTGGGGCATCCCATCCTGGAGGACGAGATAACCTCTCTGGACCAGATCACCAGGTGGCCCCTAGTGCTCATGGGGCCCCATACATTGACCCGTACCGTCCTTGAAGAGGAGCTGCGACGCAAAGGGCTCGCCTACGACTTGGCGCTTGAGCTGGACGACCTGGACATGATCAAGAGATACGTTGCCACGGGTATCGGCATCTCCATAGGGCCCCGCTTCGCTATCGATGCAGACGACCACAAGAGGTTGGGGGTCTACAGCCTGATGAACCTGCTACCCGTGGAGCAAACCGGGATTCTGACCCTGCGCGGCAAGTCCCTCTCCAAGCCGGCGCGTAATTTCATAGAGGTGACCAGGGAGATCCTGGGAAGGCAGCTTACTTGACCAGAACGGGCATGGCGGCCAGAAGCCTGCCGAACCCACTTACCGGCGTTGTAACTCCTATCATCTGCAGAGCCATCCAGATGGTGGCCTGGTTCACTGTAACAACGTTCTTGCCCAATAGGCGCTCCAGCTCATCCACCACTTCCAGAGACCGCCAGGCGGTACCCGGCAGGAAAACGGTATCGGCCTCTTGGGACGCCGTCCGGGAAACGAAATCAACGATCACGCTGGGGTCCTGGTTGCCTATGACCCCGTGGTGTGTGCGTTGTTGCATCTCAGGCTCTCCCTCGGCGCGCGCTACCTGGAAGCCCGCCTTCTCCAGGATAGGCCTCAGTCCCTGGTTCAGAAGTGTCTCTCCGTAGGGACCGGCCACGCTGACTACCTTAGCGTCCAACCGCCTCAGAGCCTCCAATGAAGCCTCCGTCGCGGTAACCGCGGGAACACCTCCGGACGCCCTCCGGATCTGTTCGGAGATTTCGCGGCTGTACTGTATGCTGCCGGTATGGTACGTACCGCTGGTGCAAGCGTACGCTATGACCTCCACACCTGCGCTGGCAACGTATCTGGAGGCGCGGTCTATGTCGGCGTTCATATCCACTAACTCTATGCCGTCGCCGCCTCCCGGCGCGGAAGGTCCTTCCAGCCACATACGCTCGCCGTGAACCGTTACGCCTTCCGGCACGGCCATGCTAAAGTCAGGCTCTACCACCTGGTTAGTAGAGGGCAGCAGAACTCCTATTCGTCTTGGCACAGGCATAGCTTCACCTCAATAAGTATCGAACATATTCTGGATGCGCTCTATGTCGCTGGTCGTTGACAGAGCCAGCATGAGGAGAATGCGGGCCTTCTGAGCGCTGAGATTGTCTCCCGATATGATGCCGCTCTCCCTGCTGCGGTTAGTGGGTATAACACGGCCTGCCCCGGCGCGAGTGGTCATAACCACGACAGCGCCCGCATTGCGAGCCTCCACCAGGGCATCGTTCCAGTCGGTGGCGCCGGCGCCGCCACCCGTACCCGCGGCAACTATACCCGGGACCTTCGCTTCAATGAGCGCCCTGACCAGCAGGCCGTCGCCGCCGGCCACTGCATACACAACGTCCACGTGCGGCAGTTCGGCAATGCCGGATACGTCGAACTCCGTCTGATGGGTGTGCTTGCGAGTCGACTCGCGGTAGAACACCGGCTTCAGGTCGGAGTCCAGGTAGCCTAGCATGCCCAGCTCTCGCGATCCGAAGGTCTGCACCCGGTATGAGTTCTGCTTTGTGACCTCGCGAGTCGCTTGAATCTCGTCGTTGAGCATTATCATCACACCTTTGTCCCGCGCTTCCCGCGATCCCGCCAGTATGATAGAGCCCAGCAGGTTGTTGTCCGCATCGGTGCCCAGGGCTGAAGGCGGCCTCATGGAGCCGGTGACCACTACCGGTTTCTCGCTCTTAACTGTCAGATTGAGGAAGTACGCCGTCTCTTCCATGGTGGAGGTGCCGTGAGTGAGCACAATGCCATCCACCTCCGGTTCGTTCTGAAAGATGCCGTTAATGCGGCGGGCTAGCTCCAGCCACTCGGGAGCGCCGACTGCCATGCTCGGCGTCTGCAAGACCTGCTCCGCTTCCACCCTAGCGTAGTTCGCCACCTCCGGTATGCGCTCCAGGTTCTGCTGAACGTCCAGATTCTGGCCGCCCAGCCAGTACTGGACAAGCTCCAAGCGCGGCGATCCCCAGGACGCAATGGTCCCTCCGGTGCCAAGGACCTTGACGAATGGAAGGCGGTCAGAGGCCAAAGTTACCTCCTGCTGGAGACAATGGGGTGATGCGGGCAGATGCTACCTGCCGCGCAGCTTGGGGTCAAGGACGTCCCGCAAAGCATCGCCGAAGACGTTGATGCCAAAGACGACAAGAGACAGCGCCGCACCGGGGAAGATGCCTATCCACGGCGCGCCGGAGAAGTAAGCCTGTGTGTCGCCGCTGAGCATAGCTCCCCAAGAGACGATGTGCGACGGCGTCCCCACGCCAAGGAAGCTGAGGGAGGCCTCGATAATGATCATAGTTCCCACGGACGCGGTGGAAATCACCATGAGCGAGGCAAAGGTGTTGGGCAGCACGTGGAGCAGCATGATACGAAGATTGGACGAGCCAATGGCGCGGGCCGCTTCCACGTATGGATACTCTTTGATGCCCAGGGTTACGGAGCGCACAACCCTAGTGAACCGGGGTGTGAATATGATGGCCAGGGCGAGAATGATGTTGTTGAGCGACTGTCCGAAAGCCGCCATCAAAGCAATGGCCAACAGCAGGGAGGGAAATGCGGAAAGAGCGTCTATGAAGCGCTGCACCAGCAGGTCGTAGTAGCCGCCGTAAAAGCCGCTGGTTACGCCTATTGCCGAACCTAATATGGCGGCGCCGGCCACAGCAAGGATACCAACGTACAGGGAGACTCTGGCGCCCAGTATGATGCGAGTCAGGATGTCCCGCCCCAGCACGTCAGTGCCAAACCAGTAGGTTGGGTTGGGAGACTCCAGGATAGCGAAAGCGTTGGCCTTCAGGGGATCATGGGGAGTGAAGTTTGGCCCAACGATGCCAATGACGGCGGCAACGAACAGTATGCCCAACCCGGTTGCACCCAGTGGCTTCTGCTTAATGAACCTCTTGGTGCTGTCGAACCAGCGCGACCACAACGGCCGTCCCCTGGCAGTCCATACTCCTGCTGTTTGTTCTCTAGCCATGGCTCTAAATCATCCGTACCTTATGCGGGGATCCAACCAGGCGTACATGAGGTCAACTATAAGATTGGCTACGAGCGCAATCATGGCAAAGTACATGATGTACACCTGAATAGCGGGGAGATCCCTGGAGTTGAGAGCGCTGATCAAGCCGCGCCCCACACCGGGAATATTGAATATACTCTCTATGATCACGGTGCCAGAGAAGAGAAATCCTATCTGAGTTCCACCAACAGTGATTACAGGCAGTAGCGCATTGCGCACGGCGTGGCGCAGAACAACCGCTTTCTCTCCCAGGCCCTTGGCTCTTGCCGTTCTTACGTAGTCCTCACGCAGGACTTCCAGCAACTGAGCTCGCGTCATCCTTACCAGCAGTCCGCTGGAAGCAAAGCCGAGGGCTATGGCGGGGAAAATGAGCTGCTGGAAGCTCTTGCTAGGGTCCTGCCAGAGGTGGACGAACCCCAAGGGCGTCGACCAAGAGAATGCGACGGAAAGGAACAGCACGACCAGTAGTGCCACAAAGAAGCTGGGCATTGCCAGCCCCAAGATAGCGAACCCCCGCAAAATGTAGTCCACAAAACTGTCTTGTCGTACCGCGGCAAGGACGCCTATTGGTATGGAGATGATGGATATCACTATCATGCTGAACATGGCGAGCTGTACGGTGATAGGCAACTGGCGCTTGATCTGATCCGAGATTGAAAGGCGGGTAACGAACGATTCACCAAGGTCGGCGCGGACGAAGTCCCACATCCAATCGACGTACTGCACGTAGATGGGATCGTTTAGCCCCATCTGCTCTCTGAGTTTCTCCGCCTCCTCCGGGGTGTAGGTCAACTCGCCGGATGGGCCGGAAAGGATCAAAGCGGCAATGTCCCCCGGGATGATACGCAATAGGACGAACACCGCAATGGATACAGCAAATAGCGTGGGTACAAATAGAATCAGCCTTCTTAGTACGTATTTTCTCATATCGTGTCGTAAAAGGCTAAAGAGTCGAGCCTACAGGCGCTTTGAGCGCCTGTAGGCTCTGAACTTCTATATCGCTTAGCTCAGACTACTTAAGACTGGTCCAGCCACAACGTCTCGTAGCTGAAGTTTGAGCCGTCAAGCACCGGGGGATCGTAGTTCCTCCAGTTGCCCCTATGCGGCTGCTGCAAGGCAGGCCTTATTGTGCCCAGCATGAAGTTGTCCGCTATGGTCAACTGAGCCATTTGCCTCAATATAGGCGCGCGCTCTTCCAGGCTCTGAAGGGCGGTCTGCTGATCATGCAGTTCCTTCCAACCGTCGGGTAGATGGCCCGTGCGGTTCCGGCTGCCGTCCTCAAAGAGGAAGAAGATGTTGGTGTGGTAGACATCCGGGTCAACAAACGTCGCCCCTACGCTGTCGGAGAAGATGTCGAAGTCGTATGACTCAAGCTGGGCAGACCTGGTGGCCCAGTCCAACTTGATGACTTCTACGTCAATGTATATCTCGCTCAGCAGCGTCTGTAGGGCTTCGTTTTCTCGCAGGCCCTGACCCGCAGGAGCGCTTAGCGTGGTGGTCTTGAGCCTGTTGCTGTCGCTGTATCCAAGCGACTCCATGAGCTGCCTGGCCAGCTCTATCTCCGGACCCTTGTCTTCATTCCTGGCGAAACCTTCAAACTGACGCCACTGGTCTTCGGTGTATATCCATTCCCAGCCTACATAGTAGGGCGGTGAAAGGAAGCCGATGTCGTCAAAGGCCAGCTTGTTGACTATGTCGCGGTCAACGGCCAGGTTGATGGCGCGGCGCAGCGTGTCAGCGTCGGGGTCGCCAGGAGGTCCGAATGGCTCACGCCGTGTATTGATCTGGTAGCTTCTGTATCCAATGGTGACCAGGTGCGGGACCACGGTGCCAGGCACGTCGGCAACGATGGAATCAACGTTGGCCTTGCCGAAGCAGACCCACGTGCAACTGGTGTCGATGCGTCCCGACTTGAAGGCAGCCACTCTGGCCGACTCGTCCGGTATGGCATAGATGTCGATACCATCGAGGTAGGGAAGGCCCTCACGGAAGTAGTTCTCGTTACGGTCGACCCTGAAGAAGTTGTCAATCTCGAACTCCGAGAACTTGAACGGGCCGAACTCTCCGCCCAGCTCACCTTCCGCCGGGTTCAGGTCCCTGTTCTCTTCGTTAGGATTGGTGTCTATGGGCGTGATGTAGGTGTCGGCGTGGAATACCACGAAACCACCGGTCATGCAGGGGATGAAGGCCGCTCTTGGGCCTACCAGCCT
>DAOUKI010000142.1:0-4212 GCA_034421495.1 Dehalococcoidia bacterium
GTTGACGAACACCGCCGCGGCGTCCACTTCGTCCACGAAACGCATCGCCGCCGAGTAGTCATCCGTGACTATGGCCTCGGAATGGCCTGAGCCGTACTCCTCTATATGCAGCATAGCATCGTCCATGGAGTCGACCACCTTGACCGCGGCATCCAGCGACAGGTACTCGTTGCCCCAGTCGCATTCCTCCGCGGGAACAACGCGCGGCTCCTCCAGCGGTCCCAGAATGCTCATTGCGCGGTTGTCGGCGTGGAGAGTGACCCCAGCCTGAAGCCATTCACCAGCTATGCGAGGCAGGAATTCCGGCGCTACCTTTGAATGGACCAGAAGCGTGTCCAGCGCGTTGCACACGGAGGGCCGCTGCACCTTGGCATTGAAGGCAATAGCCACCGCTTTGCCCAAGTCCGCAGCGGCGTCAACGTACGTATGACACACTCCGATGCCTCCCGTCACCGCGGGCATTGAAGCTTCTTCCTCAACAAGACGAATCAGCCCGGCTCCGCCCCTGGGAATGAGCAGGTCTATGTACTGATGCATTTGCAGCATCTGGGTCACCATTGCCCGGTCTGTGTTTTCCACGAACTGCACGGCGTCAATAGGCAAGCCCGCTTCAGCTATGGAGTCTCTTATCAATCCGGCCAGGGCCCTATTGGAGTTGAAGGCCTCCGTGCCGCCACGCAGTATGATGGCGTTGCCAGCCTTGAGGCAGAGAGCGGCTATATCCACGGTGACGTTTGGCCTGCTTTCGTAGATGGCTCCAATCACTCCCAGAGGCACCCGCCGTTTGCCCAAAATGAGACCGTTGGGCAACGTCCGCACGTCGAACTGCTCTCCAACGGGATCGGTCAGCATTTGGATGCTTCGCACGTCGTCGGCCATGGCAGCAAGCCGCTCAGAAGTAAGCAGCAAGCGGTCCAGGGGGGCTTCCACGGGGCCCCTGTGCTCGGCGGCTTCGTAGTCTGCGCGGTTGGCCTTCAGCACCTCTTCCTGGCGGGATAGCAGAGCGTCCGCAATGTTCAGCAACGCCCTGTCTTTGGCCGGAGTGCCCAGCTTGGCCAGCAGACGCGCCGCTGTTCTGGCGCGTTCTCCCAGAGTAATCAGGTCTTGCGATAAGTCTATTGCGGTCATTGTTATGCCTTTTCTATGCCATCTCTATAGCAGGGCCAGATTGTTGCGATGCACCACTTCTTCGCCGTACTGGTGTCCCAGGGTTTCCTCTATCTTACTTGAGTTCAGTCCCCTTATCGCGGTCACTTCCTGGGCCGAGTAGTTGCTGACGCCGCATGCCACGCGCTTGCCGTCTTTATCGACAATGAGCACCACCTCCCGGCGGTCGAAGTTGCCGTGAACCTCCGTAACGCCTACGGGCAGGAGGCTGCTGTTGTTCGCCTTCAGAGCCTGCGCAGCGCCGTTGTCGCCCAGGATCTCACCCCTGGCGGAGAGTCCACTGAGGAACCAGCGCTTCCTGCTCTCCACTTTGTTGGCCGTAGGTCTGAACACGGTGCCCACGGCTTCTCCGTCGATGGCCTGCTGCAGGGCGTCCGGCGTCCTACCACTGGTGATTACCACCTTTACGCCCCAGCGCGTCGCCAGGAGCGCCGCTTCCACCTTGGCCTTCATGCCGCCGCGGCTCCAGGGATGCCTCACCTCGTTTTGGGTCAAGGTATCGAGAAGCTGCTCCGCGTTGGTGTCGTCCATCACTGGAATAAGCTCGGCGCTGGGATCCAGGGCGGGGTCGGCGGTGTATAGACCGGGGATATCGGTGAGCATGACGAGCATATCCGCGTCGACCAGGTTGGATACCAGGGCAGAAAGGGTATCGTTGTCACCAAAGACCTCATCGCCAAGCTCTTCGCTGTTCACCACGTCGTTCTCGTTGATGATGGGCACCACGCCCATGTGGAGCAGGGAAAGCAGGGTATCCCTAACGTTGAGATACCCCTGCCAATCGTCGATATCAGAGCGGGTGAGAAGCGCCTGTGACACGACGATATTGTGTCGGGAGAACATCTCCTGATAGGTATGCATGAGACGGCTTTGACCGACTGAAGCGAGGATCTGTCGAAACGGAACGTCGCGTTGCTGCTTGAGCCCTCCCAACACCTCTCGGCCGGCAGCCACCGCTCCCGAGGTAACGAACAATACCTCGTTGCCCTGTGCATGAACACCCGCTATCTGGTCGACCAGCGACCTCATCACGCCAAGGTCAAGCGATCCTGAGCCGCCTGTGAGCACGTTGGTGCCCGCCTTGGCAACTATGCGGAGCTTGCCCCTGGAAGCCTGGCGTCCCACTTTGGAGTTTTCAACTGTCAATCTGTCAACCTGCTGGGAAATCTGCATGAATT
Organism: Dehalococcoidia bacterium; assembly: GCA_034421495.1. Lineage (GTDB taxonomy): Bacteria > Chloroflexota > Dehalococcoidia > Lucifugimonadales > QGNO01 > DAOUJH01. The sequence continues at coordinate 2,346 of DAOUKI010000142.1, forward strand.
ATACCGCCTGTGCGTTTGAGACGGAAGGGAGGCGCTACTAAACGACCCTCCTCGTAACGTTGACACTTACATCAGACCCTGCGTAACATGGTCAACCCATGACAAGATTTCCAGGCCAGAACGTGTTTCCAGACACCTCCTTCATCGATGAGCAGGGTCATCTCGTCATCGGCGGGTGCAGCCTTGTGGACCTGGCCGCCGAGTATGGAACCCCTCTCTACGTGATCGACGAGACGACGGTACGCAACCGCTGCCGCGCCTTCCGCGACGAGCTTAGCCAGCGCTACCCCAATAGCCTGGTCTTGTACGGCTCCAAGGCCTTCGCCAACATAGCTCTGACCAGGATCATCGTCGAGGAGGGCCTGGGCATAGACGTGGTTTCGGGCGGAGAGATGGCTGTGGCAAAAGCGGGAGGGGTATCCCCTGGAACGGTCTACTTCCACGGCAACAACAAGAACCGCACCGAACTGGCGGAGGCGATGGATTGGGGCGTGGGCCGTATAGTTGTCGACAGCTTCCATGAGATTGACTTGCTGGAAGAGGTAGCGAAGGAGGCCGGTCGCGCGCAGGAGATTTTGATCAGGGTGTCGCCCTCTGTTGACCCGCATACCCATAGCTACATCTCAACCGGTATCCTGGACAGTAAGTTCGGGTTCGCCATAGACACCGGCGACGCCGAGAAAGCGGTGAGGAAAGCGATGTCGTCACCGCACTTGAACCTGATTGGGCTGCACTGCCATATCGGTTCCCAGCTCTTCGAGATCCAACCGTACCAGAAGGCCATACGCATTGCGTTGGAGTTCGCTTCAGCCATGCGGGAGGAGGGGTTGAACGTGGAAGAGTTCAGACCCGGCGGTGGCTTCGGCATTGCATACACCAGGGACCAGCGCCCTCCCTCAGCAGGAGAGTTCGCCGAGGCCCTGGCCTCCTCTGTATTAGAAGGGTGCGACGACCTTGACCTAGACAGACCCAGGGTGTTCATAGAACCCGGGCGCTCCATAATAGGGCCAGCAGGCGTCGCCGTATATACCTGCGGAGCCAGCAAAGTCATACCGGGCGTAAGAACGTACCTCAGCGTGGACGGCGGCATGGGCGACAACATCAGACCCGCTCTGTACCAGGCTTCCTATGAAGCGGTTGTAGCCAACAGGATGCTTGTGGAGCCATCATCCACAGTGACCATCGCGGGCAGATACTGTGAATCGGGCGACGTGCTTGCGGAGAACGTAGACCTTGCGCCAACGGAACCCGGCGACATCATAGCCATGCCCGCCGCAGGGGCTTACGCCATCCCAATGTCAAGCAACTACAATATGACGCCGAGGCCGGCCGTGGTACTGGTCAAAGACGGCTCCAGCAGCTTGATACGCCGCCGTGAAACCTACCAGGACATCATGGCCGCCGACGTGGTGTGAACCATGACTGAACAGCTGGGCAGGATAGAACGACCCGAAGCGGAACAGTACCAGGGAAAGCGGAAGCTGCTGCTCATACCCCTTGTTTTCGGCACACCGGAACAGCTGCAAGAAGGGCAGACTCTGCTTCAGAAGTACTGGGTTCAGATGCAATCACAGGTGGAGTCGCTGGAAAACCGGCTGGGCCCCGTCAAGCGCATCTTCCACGAGAATGTCGCTGCAGGAGAGGAGGAGGGACTGCTCAGGCTGCAAGCCATGGACGAGCGCTCCCATCGGTTTGTGCAGTCAAAATGCCGGAACAAGGCGGTGCTGGAGGCCACCGAAGACGAGGGAACTCTGCTGGAGGTCGTGGACTTGCAGCGCTGCCTCATGCTGCCGCTGCTGAGCAGCAGGCTGACCGCCAAGCTCCACGAGTGGTACTTTGAAGGCATGAACCGGCGCTACGAACACAT
>DAOUKI010000143.1:0-9719 GCA_034421495.1 Dehalococcoidia bacterium
CCATTGAATGAGGCTCCACAGGTACGACTGGTGCAGATGGAGCAGTTGCTGACCTCGCTTCCCTGGGCGGTTCGCACCCTGGGGCTGCCTCCCCTTGCCTAGCATGCTCCACAATGGTGCCGTCCAATCCGATGATGGCGCATGTGTTGACCTTGGCAAGCATAGACCCGCCTATTATTCTAAGGGTACAAGGCAGATGTGTTCTCCAACAGGCTCAGACCGAACGTAGCTCATGAAAATCCAACCGGATGAAGAACTCGTCAACTGCGTAGAAACGCTAATGGCCAACTTTTCTACGAACTGGGTGCGGGCAGAAGGCGGTTATACCGCCGCTGGCAGATGGATTGTCAGCTTTGAAAACGGTACATCCGTCTTCATCAAGGCGGCAACAACGGATTTGACCGCCGAATGGCTTCGGAAGGACTATTATGTCTATTCCCACATAGAGAGTGATTACCTTCCCATCGTATTGGGCTGGCAAGACGATGGCGTCAGACCCATCTTGGCTCTAGAGGACCTTAGTGGGGCGTACTGGCCGCCACCTTGGAAGCCATGGCAGGTAGACAAAGTGTTGGAAGCTCTGACAAAGGTGCGGGCAACGCCTCCTCCTTTAGAACTGCCGCCTGTAGACCGTACAACTCTGGCTGGCTGGACGCTAGTTCGGGAAGACCCCGCGCCTTTCTTAAGCCTAGGGCTCTGCTCAGCGAACTGGCTCAAAGAGTCGCTTCCTACGCTGGTTGAGGCAGAGCTAAATGCACCCATGGAAGGAGACGAGTTCACCCATTTGGATATTCGCAGTGACAACCTTTGTTTCTCTGACGACCGGGTTGTAATCGTCGATTGGAACCTCGCCGCAAGGGCGAATGGTTTACTGGATATAGCAGCTTGGCTACCCAGTCTGGAAGGGGAAGGAGGTCCCTGTCCGGAACAGGTCTATCCGGAGGCGTCGGTATTCGCTGGGTTTGTAAGTGGCTATTTCGCAGCGAGGGCTGGACTGCCGACAATAAAGGACGCGCCGCTGGTACGACGGGTGCAGATGGAGCAGCTGTTGACCTCTCTTCCCTGGGCGGTCCGCGCCCTGGAGCTGCCTCCCCTTGCCTAGAGCACGCCTCCTTCTGATAAGATTCCAACCAACTCAGTTCTAGGAGACGACTATGCTGGTAGACCTGGTTCAAGTGACCACATCCGACGGCATCCCTCTGTCCGGAGCGTACTTCGAGGCGAAGGGCAGCCCCGCGCCGGGAGCCGACGTCCTCATCTATTTCCACGGCGACAGCGGCAACTTCTACGGAAGCCTCCTCACCCAGCTTGGCCCGATGTTCGCCGAGCGGGGCATGGCCTTCCTCGCCGCCAACCGCCGCGGCCACGACATGGTGTCCACCGGCGTGAGAGGCGGCGACCTCAAGGGCTACGCCTTTGAATCGGTCTCCGAGTCACGCCTGGATTACGCGGCGTGGCTCGACCTCCTGCGCAGCCGCGGCCACCGTCGAATCGCCGTGGGCGGCCACAGCGGCGGTGCGGTAAGGGCCACGTACGCCCAGGCCAGCGAGCGCTACGACAACGTGGCGGCGGTGGTGTCGGTCTCGCCGGGGGAGTACAACCACGAGAAGGTGGCGGCCGTGCACAGAGACGACTTCCTGGGCCCGTACCGTCAGTCGGAAAGAGACATCGCGGAGGGCAGGCCGGACACCTTCCTCAGGCCCGGAGTGCCCTGGGGCTCCATGTGGACGGCTCGCAGCTACGTGGACTGCTTCAACCAGGACAACCGCTACAGCGTCAGCGCCCACGCCGCCAACACCGGCGTGCCCACGCTGTACGTCTTCGGCGAGAAGGAGTGCGATATCGGAGGCGAGGAGGAGTTGCCCGTCTGCGGCCTCGCCATGCGAACCCTGCGCGAAATCGACTACTCCCACGCTACCGTCCGGGTCGTTGAGGGCGCAAACCACGGCTACATGGGCCGTGAGGAAGAGCTGATGGAGACTATCTACCCGTTCCTGAGCGGAATCTGAGCCAGCCCCGTTGAGAATGTACTGGGCGATACAATGCAAACCACCTCATGACCTAGGAGACCTGGATGCCAGCCAATCGCCCTGACCCTGCACCGGCCCGCTGGGACGGCGACGGCGAGTCCCTCTGGCAGTTCGCCAGAGGGCGGGGGATGGACAGGCGTCAGTTCCTGCGGCTGATGATGGTCGGCGGGGCGGCGGCGGTCCTCGCCGCATGCGTCGGTACTGAGACGCCTGCGCCCACGTCGACGCCACTAGACGCAGCCTCTCCCTACTACCCATTCTTCAAGGACCCAACTCCCTTCATAGCGCGCGACGGCAAGGGGCTGGAGGCTCGGCTGGAGAACATGCAGGGCCTCATCACGCCCAACCGCTACTTCTTTGTTCGCAACAACTCCGTCAGCATCGACCTGGACACCGCGGACTGGCGGCTCTCCGTGGAGGGCGACGCCGTGTCGGAGCCAATGGAGTTCACCTACGACGACATCCTCAGCCTGCCCAGCCGGACGCTGATCTCCTACCTGGAGTGCGCCGGCAATCATCGCGCCATGTTCAATCTCCTCAACGGGCATCAAACGTCCGGCACCCAGTGGATGACGGGAGCCGTGGGCAACGGCGAGTGGACGGGCGCTGCGCTGCGGGACGTGCTTACCCTTGCAGGCATCGGCGACAGCGCGGTCAGTGTGCTGCTGGTAGGTCTGGACACGGAGTCGCCGGAAGACGGGTTCCGCTACGTCCTGCCGGTGGAGAAGGCGATGCATCCCGACACGCTGCTCGCCTACGCCCTCAACGGCGAGACGCTGCCCAAGGACCACGGCTTCCCCCTACGCGCGCTGGTGCCGGGCTGGGTGGGCAGCGCCAACATCAAGTGGCTCGGTCGCATAGTCGTCTCCTCCGAGCAGCTGTGGACGCGCAACAATACCACCTCCTACACGCTCATCGGCGACGATTATCCGCCGGAGGGAGAGTCGGAGGGCAAGCCGGTGACGGAGCAGGTCATCAAGAGCGCGCTGGCACTGCCCTGGCCAGCTGAGCTTCCGTCCGGGCGGCGCCGCCTTCATGGCTACGCTCACTCCCCGGCGGGCATCATCTCACGCGTGGAGTGGAGCGCGGACTCCGGGCGCACCTGGACCGACGCGGAGTTGCCGGGCGGGCAGCCGGACCTCTCCTGGGCGCGGTTCGAGTTCGTCTGGGACGCTGAGCCGGGCGAGCACGCCATCATGACGCGGGCCACCGACGTCGCAGGCAACACCCAGCCCGATCAAGTGCCGTACAACGAGAAGGGCTACCTGTTCAACCAGCCCCTGCCCCACCCCATACGCGTGACGTAGCAAGCCGAACCGCTGGGAGAGTTGGGCAAAAAGTTACAAAAGGTCATAGATATATCGACTAAAAGCACCGCCCAAGTTACGCCCCGTGTGATATAGTAGCGGGGGGTAGTTATGGCAAAAGGAAAGTGGGTATTCGCTCCCAATGAGTTGAGTGAGGTTGAAGGGCCTAACAACGCGGGAATCAGTACCTTTACCCAGAACCGATCAGGGTCTTTGATCCGGGAGTTGCTCCAGAATTCAATTGACGCGCAGTTGTCTGTAGACCAACCAGTCGAGACGACCTTTAACCTGATCGACCTCTCAGTTAATAACCTTGACCTCAAGGGCCTACGTCTGTCACTTGAGGCTGCCATTAATTCTGACGACAACGATGACCGGCATCGCAAGCAGTTCAAGCGTGGACTTGGAGCTGTCAAAAAGGCCATCAAGCAAAGAACCATTCCCGCTTTGGTAATTACCGACTCCAACACAACTGGAGCGCCAGATATAGACGGCCGTAAGGATAAGTGGCATAGCCTGACCAAGTCTCAAGGAAAGAGCCAGAAAGACACCAGTGACGCAGGAGGTTCTTTCGGCATAGGCAAACACGCTACATTCGCAGCAACAGACCTCCGAACGGTTCTTTACTCCACCGCGTACAAAGATCCGCCAGAGAGCGAGGGATTGGAGAGAAGATTTACTGGTAAAGCCATCCTTGTATCACACCAGAGGAATAAGAAGTCTTACCGCGCTACAGGGTGGTTGGGAACTGATGCCGCAGGTCCACTCGCCAATGCAGATGTTCCTCCTAACTTTAAGCTGGATTCTCCGGGAACAAGAATCGCTATTCTCGGGTTCCCATCAGAACGGAAGGGCATGTGGGCCAAGGATGCTATTGAGGATGTCATATTCCACTTCTTTCACGCACTAACTCACGGCAATCTCCAAGTAAGAGTTGGGACCGAAATAGTCTCAGCGCAAGAGCTTGATAAATGGGTGGAAGAGATAAAGGATGAACGGATCCGCGAACGTGTCCGGGAACGTGTTGAAGTGTCACGACAAGCTCCGACAGCAACAACCACGATTGATGGGGTTGGGACAATCAACTTGCGGGTTAAGGTTGACGAGGATGGCAAACAACGAGCAGGAACCGTAGTTCTGGTTCGCGATGCAGGCATGATGATCACTGACAAGCTATCCAGTATGCAGCTGTCGGCCTCGACTCGGATGATACCTTCTATCCCCAGATCTTGGAAAGGCTTTACCTCTATAGTGGAATGCCTTTCCGAGGGCGAGAATTCGATGCTCAGGGAAGCTGAAGCTCCCAGACACGACATGGTGTCCCCCGACAACGCTGACGAAGCCGATCGTGAAAATGTGAAAGAAGCATTGCGTAAGCTAGGGGAGTGGGTATTTGAAGAGTTACGTCGAGTTGCTAGCCCGCCAGAGATAAATGACACCGACAACGCTAGCGAGATGACGGGCTATCTTCCATTGGGGACAGAGATAGGCTCATCACAGAGGCCCGGGAGTCAAAACTATGAAATCACTGAACCGGTTCAAGCAGTGGCTGCTCCTAGAGGTCTTGTAGCTCGCAGAAGAGGCGGATCGAGGCTGTTACCTGGAAATAACGGTGAAGCACCTGAAAACGGCACTAAGCGAAAGCGCAAGGTTATAAAGAAGGGGCGAGTCCGCAGGGTGGAGCCGGTCCAGCAGGGTTTCAGTGACCTTCGGCGGTTGCCGCATTCGCTCTCGCAATGGCCTGACCACTCTGTAAAATTCGCCTTTGACAAACCAGAATCGGACTTAAAGACCATCCGGCTCTATGCTAAGGGAGAAGATGGTAGGGAGGAGCAGATTCAAATTGAGCGAGCCTACCTTGCAGGTAGGCGCTTAAAGGTCAAGGATTGGGCCGTAGTGAACCCGAGTTTTGACCATGTAAAAGGAAACCGGATAGAAGTCGAGTTCAAAGCTATTCGGCCCATCCGCGATAAGCGTGTAGAGATCAGGGCAACCCGATGAAATTTAATCCAGACGCATATGCAAGCTACCCTGTGCTTCGCCCATATGCTAATGATTATCCCTCTGGCGAATTTACAACGGGTTTTAAGGTGACAAAGCACGGTGATGACGGTATAAATCTGGAAATCTCCTTCAATATAGCTGAGCCAACCGTCCAAGAGAAAGTTACGTCTGGCATGGCTCTATGCTGCGCTTATGTGTATTGCACGGCCACCGCTTTTTCCCAGATGCTACAAGCCGAACCCTGTACGGAACACCTCTCCCAGACCTTGGCGTTGCGAAACCTATACGGACGCGTAGAAGTACACCCATCCATTATTGCGATCAATGACATATCTCTCCGAACAGACACCGCGAATGAGGAGTACCGTCAGGATTTGGTGTCAGTTGGACGGTACAAGCAGTTGGCCGCAGGGACTCCGTGGCATTTTGCAGTTGGAGCGATTGGCGGGCTTGAGAGCGCGTTCAAGGTTCTGAAGGACACTAAATCCAACCTGGAGTATGGTGAGTTTGAATTCGATAGCGAGCCCAAGGAACGTTACATTACGGTAAAAATGAATGCTGAGACACACGAGCGATTTCAACAGGTTCGCATTGACAGAGACCTTTCACGGGCCTCTGTCTTCTTGGTCGCTTTGACATCTGCGCTTGAACGCATCTGGAATGCTCCGGACGAAAACCCAAGTGAAGAGGAACACCCGTCTGGCTGGGCTGTAGCGGTGCGGGAGCAACTAAAAAAGAAAGACATTGAAGTGGCCTCCATTTCCACTGGGTTAGCCGCCCAAAAGCTGTTAGGGACACCGCTCAACCATATTTTGCGCGAGGGTAACACATGACGGAATATCGATTAGTTAACGATACGGGATTGCAGGCGCTAAAGGCCCTTGCCCTAGAAGAGCCAACCCTGTTCACCTCACCGGATCCCGCTAAATTACAGGAACGCATGATAAAGCGTGCTGACACGGATGAGGTATGGGGTGAGCCACTTATGCTCCAGGCGGACCTATCTAACCTAAACGGGATCGATAGCGGTGGGCCAGAAACCGATGTCCAATTCGTTCCTACTGTAAGGAATTCATTACCGCTTCCCCCTTCCGATGGCCTTAACGAGTATCGTTGGGCCAGCATCAACTGCTTTGTTATCCCTAAGTACGTGCCAATAAGATGGAGCACTAGCAATCTGGCTGGTGAATCTGGGAATCTATCTCGCTACGTTGAATCCCATTGGCTCCGAGGTAGTGAAGTGGGAGCACGACGAGCAAACGCTATTGCAAGATTATGGTGGTTAGGGGAACTGGCCTTTCGGACGGCAGAGCATTCTCAACTCTATGATGAAGACGATATCCTCAATGCAATGGCCAACAACGTCAACCTCTACCACCAGCTCCTTTCTCGGCCAAATCTTTTGTCCCGTAGTCGCCTTGTAGCGGCGGTCTATGAAGTGTTCTTAAATGGAGACAATGAATATCTAAAGACCACCAAGTACGCCAACGAACTACTGGGAACGCTGAATTTAAGAGCTGCGGATGTATCTCTTGACTTTATGAATTCGACGGAGTTAAGGGAGGTCGTCGAGGAGGCAAGACCCCCAAAAGAACCGTAGGCCACCGCAACCGGGCCAGACCAGTGGCCCCGGTCCAGAGGGTCATCAGCCTCGGCGGTGGTGTACAGAGCACAGTAATGTGTCTGATGGCAGAGAAGGGAGAACTCCCAGAGAGACCCGACTATGCAGTTTTTGCCGATACAGGGTGGGAACCCCAATCGGTATACGAGACTCTTGATTGGCTTGAGCAGGAAGTCTCTTTCCCAATTCATCGTACCAGCAATGGGCGTAGCTTGCGCGAGGATGTCCGAAACGGCGTAAATGCACAAGGGAAGCCCTGGATGACAATCCCTGTCTTCCTCGCTGACAAAGACGGCAGTGAAGTGGGGATTAATTGGAGGCAATGCACCAAGAACTATAAGATTGACCCCATTCGCAAGAAAATACAGTCGGAACTAGGGTTGCGGCCTCGTCAAGTACTAGCGCCCGACACCGTTGTTGAGATGTGGCTAGGCATCACGGTTGACGAGATCATGCGGGTAAAGCCGAGCCGCAACTGGTGGATCAATCATAGGTTTCCTCTCGTTGACGACGTACCCATGAGTCGCCAAGACTGCGAGAACTGGTTCGCCGAGCATTACCCCGACCTAAAACTAGGCAGGAGCGCTTGCGTAGGCTGTCCATTCCGTAGTTCGGCCAGCTGGATAGACATCATGAAGGCCGAACCCGATCTCTTTAAGGAAGCAGTCTTGATAGATGAAAGCCTACGTAGTGAGAAACACAACGCAGGACAGCTGTTTCGGAAGCAGGCGTTCCTACATCACCGGCGAATACCGCTTGCGGATGCGGTGGGGCTTGACATAGAGCAACGCGAAGTAAACGGTTTCGACAACGAGTGCGAGGGGCACTGCGGTCTATGAATACTACCCCCAGCCTAATACGCGTACACCGCCACTGCCACCGCTACCGCCATCACCGCCAGCGTCACCGCGGTAAACACGGCGTTCTCCAGGGAGACCGCGCCTACGTACATCAATGGAAAATCGGCGGCCATGACCCAGAGCACCACCTGTTTCAGCTTAGCTTTGTCCGGCATACCTAACCTCAATCGAAGAACCTCAGTATAATCCAGGCCTGTATTCCCACCAGCAGCACAATGCCCAAGCAGTACGGTATCGTGCGGCGCATCACCTCGTTCTCCCTGCCTGATAGGCCGACTATAGTCGTGCCCACCAGCACCTTGGCCGGGGCGATGGCGCTGCCCAGCGAGCCGCCTATCGACTGTACGCTGGCAATAGTCACCGTGCTTATGCCCAGGGCGTTGGCGCTCTCCAGCTGCAGAGCGCCGAACATGACGTTGGAGTTGGTGTTGCTCCCCGTCATAAACGTGCCCAGCACACCGATGTACGGGGCGAATACGGGGAAAGCGGCCCCCGTGCCTGCCGCTATGGCGCGGCCCAGCAGAGCCGTCATGCCCGTATCGGTCATGATGACCGCCATCATAACCATGGTGCCTATCCCCACGCTGGTCGAGATGCACTGGCTGTAGGTCAGCTTGGTCGACGAAACAAGCGTCCCCGACCTCCAGCGTCCAGCAATCTGGTAGACCAGATAGGAAACAAGCAGCGCGGCCAGTATCAACGGCGCGGGATGCCTGAATAACAGTATCTTGGCGTAGTCTTGCGCTTCGTTCACCTGGAAGCCCAGGGCCGTCTCCAAGGCGGGATAGTCCAGCGCGAAAAACAGGCTGCTCGCCGCCGACTTGATGGCGGGCACCTGCGACAGGATGCTGAACAGGATGACCAAGTAGTAGGGAAGGAAGGCCATGTGGAAGTTGCCGGCCACGCCGGAAGCGGCCTCGATTCCCTCGGATTCGCTGGCCTCTTCCTCGGGCGCTGGAACGCTGTCCTCAACGGTTCGTGGAGACTTGCCCAGCAGCGGCGTCTTGGAGACCAGCCATCCCACCCCCGCCCCAACGAGGCCGGGGATGATGGAAGCCAGCTGCGGCACGCCCACCAATGCCGCTATCCACACCGAAAGCGCCATTGCTCCGCCTATGACCAGGATGCCCGGCGCTCCCCTGGTCATCGCGGCCAGCCCCCCTTGCAGGTGGGCCACCGCGAAGCCGGTGACTACGATGGGCAGGGCAAAGAGGGCCGCCATCTGCGGCCCTATGACGTCTCCGGAGATACCTGTGACGAGCTGTATCGTGTAGTATGAGGAACCCATGGAGCCGAAGGTGACCGCCCAGGCATGGCCGACCAGCACTATCGCCGCCGCCCTTGCCGGCGAAAAGCCCATCAGCACCAGGAGCGGGGCCACCACTGCCACGGGCACGCCGAAACCGGCCACGCCCTGCATGAAACCGGAGAACGCCCAGCCCACGACCAGCGCCTGCGCCAGCGGATCGCCGACGAGACGCGTCATGGTAGTCCCTATCACCTTGATTCCGCCCTGCCTGTCTATGACGTTGTACAGGAGCACGGAAGACCAGATGATGGAAAGAACAAAGAAGCTGAGGCTGAGTCCCTTGGCGCTGGATATGGAAAGCAGGTTGGGGTTCGCGCCAAAGAAAGCCAGGCCCAGCGCCGCCACGGTCAGCCAGGAAGCCGCCCCCGCCCTGGGAGCGCTCCACTTGAAGGCCAGCATGGTGACCAGCAGCACAAGAAGGGGCAGGAAAGCCAGGGCCCCGTTGACGAAATTGAGAGTCGGGCCGTTTTCCATAAGGCTATAGACCGGCGGCGGAGAGCACCCGTTCCGTTTGCGACGGGTCCGGGGTTGTCTCTCCCCTCTCTATCTCCTTCATCACTCGTACAACCGCTTCGTTCACCGGCGTGG
>DAOUKI010000144.1:0-15333 GCA_034421495.1 Dehalococcoidia bacterium
GTGTAGCCAAAACCGCTGAACGAGAAGTAGATGAGGTCCGGCTTGATCTTCTTAAGTTCTTCGTATCCCAGGCCCAGGCGCTCCATGGTTCCCGGCCGGTTGTTCTCGGCCAAGACATCACTGACCCTGACCAGGTCTTTGAAGGCTTCCACCGCCTCCGAGACTTTGTAGTTCAATGTAATTCCGCGTTTGCTTCTGTGAAGAGCGTGGAAACTGCCATCTCTATTCCAGTGCTGCTCTTTGGGAACGACGTTGTCGGCGTAGCTGACCTGGCCGCTGCCTCGTCCCCTGGTATGGGTTTCAACCTTGATTACCTCGGCGCCCATATCAGCCATGATGTACATGGCCGTGGGCATAGCCAAGACAGTTGTGGAGTCTATGACGCGTAGGCCGGAGAGCGGACCGTCCATGATGTGCTCCTGATGAGGGTATGTTCAGCCGTATCTATCGTAAGTAAGGTATCCCCGCTCGTCACGGTTGCGGCCCGACGTGCTTCCCCGTACCTCGCCGGTCACCGTGCGTTGGCGTTTTTCCAAGAACGCTTCCGTTGCGTCATCACTGTCGCTGGAGTGCTGGCCCACCAAGTGGTTGAACACCCATTGTAGGTGCCAGGCCTGGTCGGTAGTCATGTCGACGCCCCTGACGAGGAACTCCTTGAGGAAACGTACCGCTATTGGTGGCATATCACAGATGCGGCGGGCAAGCTCTTCACAACGAGACATCAACTGATCATGGGGCACGGCTTCGTTGATCAGATTCATGCGTACCGCCTCGTCTGCGTTGATCGGCTCATCCGCGAGGAGCATCTTCATGGCGTGAACGTAAGGGACTTGCCTTATAAGCCGAGCCGCGGTCGGCCCGCTGCCAATGCCGCCTCTATTGGATAGAAGAGCGAAATAGAAGCGGGCATGCTCCCGGCTGCCGATGCGTATGTCCGTAGTGGTGAGAAGGGTATACAGGCCTGCGCCCGCCGCCCAACCGTTGACCGCGGCAATGACCGGTTTCCATATCTGCGGAAAATCGTGCCCGCTGCGTAGGTCCACCGACGGCATTCGACCGTTTATTGAAGCAGAAGGGGGCCAGATGAACTGGTCGATCCTGTCATGCCGTACGTCGTCGTGGGTCATGCCCGGGGGAGGAGGCTGTATGTTGTGCCCCGCGGAGAAGTGGCGGTCGCCAATGCCGGTGATGATCATGACCCGCATATCGCGGTCTTCCCAGAAGTCCCTGTACTCCTCTCCCATCTCCCCGATGACATCGTCATCCATTACGTTGGCTTTCTCCGGGTTGTTGATGGTGAGATAGGCAATGCCGTCTTTCTTTTCATAAATGGTCTTCTTGACCACTTGTTCCCTCCCCTGTGCGCCTTGTAGAGGCGAATTAGCGTCTTGCCAACGGTTCAGACGAGCCAGTTTCGAACTATGGGATTGGCGCCGAGTGCAACATATCAACGGGGCTCTGCTGAGTCAAGAGGTGAACTGTGCCCAGGTTGGCCAGGTGGATGCATGGCTTCGGTGTCATCGGGACCTAGCACCCGTCACTACCAATCTTGCCGGGCTTAACGTGCAGGTCCTCCAGAGTTTCTGCGTCAAAGGGGTTTTCGCCTGCATCCAACTTCTCAATCCAAGCCAAGCGGCTGGGACTGTAGTATGCCTCGCACTCTCCTCCCGCTGACGCATCTGCCCAGGCAAGGAAAGCGCGAAAGTCTGCCGATGCGTCGGCGTGCCTGCCCATCAAGGCATAGACAAGGCCCCGGCTGTCCCTCGCCTGCCCGCCAGGGTCTTCCTGCAGCGCCAGCTCGCAGAATGGGAGCGCCTCTTGCGGACGCCGTTGCACGCCGAGCTGCCAGCAGAGAGTGTTGTTCACGGCAAAATTCGATTGGTCCAGTTCCTGAGCGCGTCGTAGGTCTGCAATGGACTTATCCATGTCGCCGATGGCGGAGTGGACCAGACCCCTGTTGAAAAACGCCATTGGCGAATCGGGGTCAAGCTCTATAGCGCGCGTGAACTCGCCCAGGGCGCGTTTCAGGTCTCCATCCAGACCCCGTTGCAGGTAAACGTTGCCACGGTTGGCGTAAGCAGCCGCAAAGTCGTTTTGAATTTCAATGGCCCGCTCCAGGTCCTGGAAGGCGCGGTCAAGGTCGCCGGGTGTGTTCAGGCGCGTGTAGACTACGGCCCTGTTGACCAAGGCTCCGGCAGACTCCGGTCCAAGTCCTACGGCGCGGTTCAGGTCGGTGAGGGCCTTGCCCAGGTCGCCCGTCTGGTCTCGCTCCATGAAGGCGACGGCGCGGTTAATATGTGCAGAAACGGCATCTGGGGATATGGCCACAGCCTGGGTCAGGTCGGCGATGGCTCTGCTGGCGTCGCCGACCCTGCCCCGTTCCAGGTATGACAATCCGCGACTGCTGTAGGCGTCTACCGATTGGGGATAGACAGCCAGGGCCTTGGAGAACAGCGAAATGGCCTCATCCAGGTCCGCCAGGTCGCCTCCCTGGTAGGCGCGCCCAAGGCGGTACCAAAGGCTTGCCAGAGCCGCCGGGTCCACGGGCGGCTGGTCAAGTGCCTGTATGAAGACCAACTTTGCCGTGTCAAAGTCCTGCCGCTCCAGCAAGAGCTGGCCTAGGGTGAGCAGCGCGATGGAGCGCACCTCGTCGGCCAGGTCAAGGTTGATGATGGTGGGAAGTTCCGCGGGGGAGGAAGCAATATCGACCACGCTCTGGCCAATGGCTTCCCTCTGTTCCTCAGAAACTGTCAATGTGGCCTTGACGCGGCCGCTGTCGTACTCTCCCCAGATGACTATTGTGGCGCCGGAGCGGCGAGCGACGTCTAAGGCCGCATCCTCGCTTTCTATCTCCTCCGGCCATTCCATGACCCTCACGCCGTCCAGCCCAGCTTCGACTATCTGGCGGTCTATCTCGGCCTTGATGCGCCCCCTCACATTGAATCCCTGCTGCCCTCCCGTGTAGTTGACAAAGGGGGCCACAACCATGAGCGACTCCCCCGGGTCCGAGGGGTCGTCCAGTATCCAGACTGCTAGTACGGCGATTGCGACAATAACCGACACGCCGACCACCGTTGCCGTGATGATCAGGGACTTCCTACGCTTTCGAGGCCTGAAGTAGGTACAGGTCGTTACTTCGGGCTGCTCAGCCGGGGCAGGCACCGCCAGCGTAGTAGTTTGGTCAATTGAGGGAAGGGCATCCGGCGAGAACCCCGCCGCGAGCAGCAGACCGTCTCTTTCCGCAGGCGTCAGCCGCAGCAGGTCGGCGCAGGTGATCACATCCTCGCGATAGCGAGGGCGGGACGTTACGCCCTCCTTCCACCTGATGAGGGTGAGCCGGCTCACTCCGACCCGACGCGCCATTTCCGCGTCTCCAATGCCGACTCGAGCCATGTATTCGGTTAGGAGATCGGCGAAAGTAGACAAGTGTTACATCTCTGCTATGCGATACAGCCCAAATGTAACACAACTGTAGTCGGGAATGTACACGCCTCCTTGGCACACTGGAGCCGTCCCACCGGACAAGAATGATGCAAGGAGGATACCAATGGAACGCATTATCAGGACAACCGGTATAGCCCTAGGGATAGTTCTGCTGCTAATGGCAGTGGCGTGTGGTTCAGCGGAGGAAGGACAGACGCTATCCGGCCCATCCGGCGAAGGATCACGGCCGGCAACCGCCCCTCAGCTAGAGGAGGCGCAAGGCCTCCAAGCACCGCCTATATCCGTCCCAACCGCCCGACCTAGCCCTCAAGGAGACCAGGAGCCAAGTGGACGAGAGGCGCCAGCCGCCCTCAACTATCAAGTGCCTGCCTCCCAATCCCAGGAGACAACCTCGCTTCAATTGAACACGTATACTGGGCCTACAACCCCCCCCTCAATCACAGCCGGGTGCGACTACGTTCAGGGACAATGAACGTACCACCGCCGTCCCCACCTCGCGCGACAGCATCTCCACGTTCAGCCTGGATACCGACCGCACCTCGTTCCAGCTTGCTCTCAACTGGGCCAGGGCTGGTTACGACGTGGACCCAGACTCCGTACGCTCAGAGGAGTGGGTGAATGCCTTCGACTACCAATACGCACAGCCGT
The DNA here is from genome assembly GCA_034421495.1 of Dehalococcoidia bacterium. GTDB lineage: Bacteria > Chloroflexota > Dehalococcoidia > Lucifugimonadales > QGNO01 > DAOUJH01. The sequence goes on from DAOUKI010000144.1 coordinate 4,093, forward strand.
CGAGGCCGGACAGTTTCGCCGTATACACAGATGTCATGCCGCACCCGCTAGGCAGCGGTATGGTCCTAGCACGCCTCGGCTTCCAGGCCCCGGAACTCCACGACGACGGGAGGCCGCTCAACGTCACGCTCGTCATCGACTCCTCAGGCTCTATGTCTCAAGGCGACAGAGTGGAGATCGCGCGCGCTGCCGCTGATAGCATTCGTCGTAGTCTCAGCCACGACGACCGCATTTCAGTGGTCCAGTTCAGCACAAGAGTCCTACACGGTCTCACCATGGAGAACCATCAACCGGATTCCGGTTTTGTGAGCTGGTCAATCGACCAGCTTAGACCTAGGGATTCAACCAATGTCCAGGCGGGTCTCAACCGCGGGGTGGAGATCGCCGACTCGATGCGACGACACAACCCCGAAGCTCACAACTACATAGTGCTGATGTCTGACGGCGTTGCCAACGTGGACGCTACCGATCCCTTTGCCATACTGGAGTCCGCCAGAGACTGGGACAGCAGCAACCCCCTGCGCCTCATCACTATCGGCGTAGGTATCGAAAACTACAACGACCACCTGCTCGAGCAGCTGGCACAGCACGGTAATGGCTGGTACCGATACCTCGACGACGTCTCTCAGGCTAGGGCCCTGTTCAGCCGCGAGAGCTGGCTGGCACTTTCCATTCCGTTCGCCGACCAGACGCGCGCGCAGGTCACCTGGGACCCGACCGTGGTCGATACCTGGCGCATCGTCGGCTACGAGAACCGCATCACTTCGGATGAGAGCTTCACCGAGGCTCGCAAGGAGTTTGCCGAGATCCCCTCAGGCGCGGCGACGACCGTCTTCTACGAGCTTCGCCTCAAGCACCATCTGAGCTTCGGCGACACGGTAAGCCTGGGCGACGTAGAGCTTCGCTGGGTGACTCCGGTTAGCAACGACTCCAACCGTCAGCATGCGCAGATGATGGCACGGTACGACCGGCCGTCAAACGACTTGCATGGTGCGCTGTTCCAGTTCGGGGCGGTGGTCGCTCTGGCTGCCGATAGGTACAGCAGCCTGCCCTGGCCCGACTCCCCGTACGACGTGCGGCACGAGCTGTCGGTCCTGCAGAATGAGCTCCTCCGGGCCGAGCGGCACATCGGCTCTCTTGCATCCTACCAGGACTTCGGCTATGTGCTGGACAGCATCACCGCCAGAATGCCCGAACCGGCCTCATCCGGATACAGCCGATGACCACGAGTCTCTGCTCGGAGATTCCTTAATGACAAACAAAGGAGACCTACATCAGTGTGGGTCTCCCTTGTTTGTCTAGGATTGCTTCGTTATTGCTAGGAAACAAAGCAGGCGGATGTTTGCCCGTCTGCCCGTTTGCCCGTATGATGGGACTCACCGTTCAGCAAGTGAGGTTGAGACATGCCATACATAACGAACAACGGGTTGCGCATTCACTACCACGTGGAGGGAGAAGGACCGGCGCTGGTGTTGCAACACGGCCAGAGCGACAACATGGAAGGATGGTACGAGGCGGGCCACGTAGAGGCGCTGAAAAACGAGTACCGGCTTGTACTCGTCGACGCACGGGGACACGGGGAAAGCGACAAGCCCCACGATGCGGAAGCGTACGATATCAAGCACAACGTGGCGGATATAGTGGCCATTCTGAACGAGCTGGGAATAGATAAAGCTCATTACTGGGGCCACTCCATGGGAGGTCGCATTGGCTTCGGCTGCGCCAAATATGCCAAGGAGCGATTCCACTCGCTGATCATCAGCAGCATGTCGCCATACAAGCGGCCCAAGGAGGAACGCGATAAGTCGATAGCGCAGTTGCTGCAAGGAACCGACGCCGTGATAGCGGCTAGGAAGGCCGAGGGAGAGTTGACCGAGGAAGACGAGGCAAAGATACGAGCGAACGATCCGCTGGCGCAAGCGGCCTCGTTGACGGCGGTGCGCGACCTACCCGACCAGACTGATACGCTCCAACACATGACAATGCCCAGCCTGGTCTACGTTGGCGAGCTTGACACTTTCTGGCGCGAAGGGCTGGAGAGGTGCATTGACCAGATACCCAACGCCACTTTCGTGGTATTGCCCGGGCTAGACCACCAAGAAGCAGTGGAACGGGGCGACGTAGTGCTCCCGCACGTAAGGCAGTTCCTGGCAAGCGTGGGAGAATAGCTGTCGTTTCCGCTTATATGACCGGATGCCTCAGGTGCCACTCCGTGGCCTGCTCGTAAGCATAGGCGACCCTGTAGAGAAACGCCTCCTGTAGGCGTTGCCCGTGCAGCATAAGCCCAATGGGCCACGTATCGTTATTGCCAAAGCCGCAGGGCACGGATACAGCGGGATGCCCGCATACGCTGGCCATACCGTTTCGCCACACCGCGCGTGAACGTGCGGGGACAGTCCTACCGCGAATGACGGCGGTCTGAGCGTCCCATGTGTCGCCGTAGGTGCTGCCGGTGGGCATGGCTATCACGTCCACTTCCCTCAAAATAGCGTTCACTTCCTGCCTGAGACTTGTGAGTCTGAGAACCGCCTCAAAGTGGTCTTTCAACGGTCGCTGAAGGGACGCTTCCAGATTGCCGCGCACCTCAGGCCAAGCCGACATCTGCTCCGCACTGAAGTTCTCCAGGTAGTAGAGAGCGCCGCCCCCTCCCACGGCCTGCATAAGGGCGCGAGCTTCTCCGGACAGGGGAGCGTTCACTTCTATGATGGAAGCGCCCAGTTCCTCCAGAACGCCGATGGCCGTCCTAACCACCTGCTCCTCCTCCTCGCTGAGCCAGTCTTTCCATACCCAGTCGTCCACGGGCACGCCAACGCGCAGGCCTTTGATGCCATCCGTCAGCCAGGCCCGATGATCGTACGGGGGCTCGTTGACGCTCCCCGGGTCCTTGGGATCGTACACTCCCAGGATATCCATCATGATGGCGTTGTCTTCCACTGTCTTGGTCAACGGCCCGGCCTGGTCCGTGGTCAAAGGCGACGCCTTGACCCCGAAGCCGCTGATGCGGCTCTGGGTCGGACGCATACCCACGAGGTTGCTGTTGCTGGCGGGATGGCGAACCGACCCGCCTGTATCGGCGCCGATGGAGGCAAGCCCCATGGAGGCCGCGGTCGCCGAGCCGGACCCGCTGCTGGAAGTTCCCGGGCTCATTCTAGGGTCCCAGGCGTTGCGGCAGCCAACGGGGCCGCCCGTGTCTCTCTCTATCCCTATTCCGGGGTCCACCTTGCCCATCAGGATGCCTCCGGCCTCCTCCAACAGCGCGTGGATGGTGGAGCTTTCCTGGGGCACGTAGTATTGGGCCGGGCCGCTGGGCCCTTCGAAAGTAGTGGGAATCCCCTTTGCATCGATCCAGTCTTTCAGAGTATACGGTATGCCGTGCAAAGGGCCGCGGTATCTGCCTTCCATGATATCTTTCTCGGCCTCTTTGGCGCGCTGGAGAGCATACTCCGGCGTGGAAGTAATGAAAGACAACAGGATGGGCTGGAGCCTTTCCATCCTATTTATAGTGGCTTGGGTCAGCTCCACCGGCGATAGCTTGCGGTCCTTAAGCAGTTTGCCGGTTTCAGTAATAGTCGCGGAGTCCAGGTCTACGTTTCCAGTGCTCACTTCATCCCTCCTCATAACAGCCGTTCATGGTTTCTTGGTCTCCGGAAAGGAGAGCTTGGCTTCAAAAGGGGGTGCGACCTTCTTCGCCAAGCTCCCCCGAGATACGACTAAGCGTGGTCATCCTAAGCTTGAGCATCATAGTCAAGGTTGGGATGACGCTTGTGCCAGGGCGTGGCTTGCTCGTAAGCCCAGGCAATCCGGTAGAGCAACGCCTCCCTCAGCTCGCGTCCATGAAGCATCAGTCCAATTGGCCAGCGATCGTTGTTGCCGAATCCGCAAGGCACACTGATGGCGGGCTGGCCGCAAATGCTGGCCAGGGCATTGCGGTATACAGCACGCGACCTAGCTGACACCGTCCTGCCGCGGACGACGATATTTTCAGCATCCCACGCATCACCGTAGGTGCTGCCCGTGGGCATGGCTATCACGTCTACATTGCGCAGCACCTCGTTGGCCTCTTGCCTGATGAGGGCGCGATGGTGCTGCAAGCGCAGATAGTCCACCGCCGACTCCTGCAGGGCCTCATCTATACCGGCGCCCACCTCCGGCCAAGCGTCCAACTGCTCCCTCGTGAACTTATCAGTGTATACGAGGGCGCCCGGCGCCCGCGATGAGAACGAGTTGGAACGGGCCTCAGCAGCCCTGGGAAGAGCCACTTCCGTAACGGATGCGCCCAGCTCCTCCAGAACGCCAATGGCCGTCCTAACCACCTGCTCCTCTTCCTCCGAGAGCCAGTCTTTCCAGACCCAATCATCCACTGGCACTCCTATGCGTATGCCTTCGATGCCATCCTGCATCCCGGACTGGTAGTCGTAGCGCGGCTCATTGACGCTGATGGGATCCTTGGGGTCGTATACGCCCAGGATATGCATCATGATGGCGTTGTCCTCCACCGTTTTTGTCAACGGCCCTGCTTGGTCCGTGGTTACGGAGCTGCCGTGGACTCCAAAGCCGCTGATGCGGCCGTGCGTGGGACGCAGAGCGACCAGGTTGCTGTTGCTGCCGGGATGACGCACCGAGCCGCCGGTGTCGGTGCCTATGGAACCCAGCCCCATTGAGGCCGCGGTGGCTGAGCCGGACCCGCTGCTGGAGGTTCCCGGGCTCCTCGTGGGGTCCCAGGCATTGCGACAGCCAACGGGGCCGCCCTGCCCTCGTCCTATCTCCGACACCACTTTACCAAGGAGGATGCCTCCTGCTTCGTCCAGCAACGTGTGGATGGTGGCGCTCTCCTTCGGTTCGTAGTCCACACCCCGTGGGTCGCCCCACGTGGTGCGCATGTTTGCCGTGGCCACCACGTCTTTCAACGTATAGGGGATGCCGTGAAAAGGTCCTCGATAGCGCCCCTGGGCAATCTCTTGCTCCGCCTCACGGGCGCGGAGCATGGCATGCTCAGCGGCAATGGTGGTGAAGGAACCCAGAACGGGCTGCAGTTTCTCTATGCGCCGGAGAGTGGACTCCACAATCTCCACCGGCGAGACCTCACGCCGCTGAATACGGGGCGCAAGGTTCGCAATAGTAGCGTTGTCCAGATCAAGATCAGTAGTGACCACGATTATGCTCCTATCCCTTTGTCAAGGTACGTTTGGCAAGACACGCTCCTCGCTCAACGTCCTCTGAGCTTGGGATCGAAAACGTCCCTCAGAGCGTCGGCGAAGATGGCCGAGCCGAAGACCACCAGCGTCAGGCTGACTCCTGGCCCAAAGGCCATCCATGGCGCCGAAACGAAGAGCTGCCTGGTGTCTCCTCCCAACAGGCCTCCCCAGGAAAGCGTATCGTAGGGGACGCCCAGCCCCAGGAAGCTCAGGCTGGATTCAGCGGTGATGATAGAACCCACCGCGGCGGAAGCCACCACCACCAGCGGCGCGAAGGTGTTGGGCGCAATGTGTCTCAGCATTATGCGAAAGTTGCTAGAGCCAATAGTGCGGGACGCCTCTATATACGGCATTGCCATGATGGTGAGAGCGGACGATCTCACTACGCGAGTAATCCGCGGCGTATTGACTATGGTGAGGGCAATGATTACGTTCTCCATACCGATTTCAAATGCCGCGACTAGGGTCAAGGCAAGCAGCAAGGATGGTATGGCAACAATTCCATCAATGAACCTCTGCACAATGAGGTCGTACTTGCCGCCCAGGTACGCGCTGGAAACCCCGAGGAACAACCCTATGGCCGTAGCCATCAGCATGGTTGTGAGGCCTACGTAGAGGGATACCCTTGTGCCGATAACGGTCCGGCTGAATACGTCCCGTCCCAGGTTATCCATGCCAAACCAGTGCTGAGCGGTTGGGCCTTGCAACGCTATTTCCAGTCTGGTCTCGAACGGGTCGTAGGGGGCGATATAGGAGCCGGTGAAAGCGATCACGGTTGCAAATACCAAGATGGCCAGGCCGGCGGCGCCCAGCGGTTTTCTGCGGGCAAATCCCCAAAGGGCAATGACCGGCCTAAGGAAGATTCTCTGCGGCTGGCTCTGCAGTGCGAGTTCGCCGGTTCTGCCTTCCGTGCTCATGGCCCTCCTGAAGTGAACGGCTGGTTAGGCATATCTAATCCGTGGATCCAGCCAGGCGTATGAGATGTCTACTATGAGATTGACTAGCAGCGAGATGAACACAAGGTAGAGAACGTAAGTTTGCACCACGGGGAAGTCCCTCAATAGGACGGCCCGCACCAACTGCTCGCCCATGCCGGGTAGGCTGAAGATAACCTCTATCACTACGGTGCCGCCCAGTAGGACCGCTACCTGGAATCCTATGACGGTAACCACAGGTATCAGGGCATTGCGCATGGAGTGGCGCGTTATCACCAATCGCTCTGTCAACCCCTTGGCCCTGGCGGTGCGGACGTAGTCTTCACGTAGGACCTCCAGCATCTGGGCCCTTGTCATTCGCAGCAGCGTCGCAGTTCCCAGCAATCCCAGGGCAGTCGCGGGGAAAAACAGCTGAGTCATGGAATCCCACGGCCTTTCCCAAATGTTGTGAAACCTGAGAGGAGGCAGCCAGCCGAACCCAACAGCAAGGATCAGCACTATCAGTATTCCGGCAAAGAAGCCCGGCATTGCACTAGCCAGGACGGCGCCGCCCCGCAGGAGGTAATCAGGCCACCTATCCTGGTAGAGGGCGGCAAGCATGCCTACGGGAAGAGCAATGATGACAACCAGGGTGAGAGACGCCACGGCGAGTTGGAGGGTGACGGGGAGTTGGCGTTTGAGGTTGCGGGTAATTGGCCTGTCCGTATTCCAAGAGTTGCCGAGATCAAATCTCGCCACTCCCCATATCCAGTCCAGGTACTGGATGTGTATCGGCTTGTCCAACCCGGTCTCTTTTCTCAGCTCCTCCTTCATATCCTCGGTGACCACCACGTCGGGGTCTCCCCCGGTCAGGATCAACTCCGCCACGTCACCTGGCAGGACGCGCAAAGCGCCAAAGACGAACAGCGAAACCCCCAGAATAGTAGGGATGAATAGCAACAACCGCTTGATGATGTAGTTTCTCATGATCCGGTAGGTTGGCTGACGGCGCTTGATTGGTTATAACATAACCAATAGCCATTTCTAACGCTGAGCCACCTACGATCAGTTCGCAGGTGGCTCAGCGTTAGCTCTATCACAGTAGTCTATAGAGGGAACCGGTCAGGGAACCTGGTATAGACGTCGTACTGCTCAAGCACCTCTTGGCTGGCTTCACCGCTGGGATGTATCCAGACGTTTTCAATGCTTGAATTCTGAACGTGCCTTGTCTTGGGCGTCCAGCCGCGCCAAGCGCCGTTGAAGGGGTGGATGGGGGTTGCACGGCTGCTTGGCATTATGCCGGCATCCTCGTACAGAACATCGACTATCTCCCTGTAGAGACGGCCGCGCTCCGCCTGGTCAACGGTGGTGGCAGCCAGGGTGTGCAGCCTGAGGTACTCAGCGCTGTCGTAGCGGTTCCAGTTGGAGTTCTGGTAGACCTCAAAGGGCAGGTAGAGCTGGTCGTCGTACTGCTGCGGGTCGAGCAGTCCGAAACCGCGGACGAAGAACACCATCTGCGTGGTGTCTTCTCCCATCTCACCCTGACCAATCTGGCTGACCCGTACGTTTGGCTTCAGATAAATATCGGCCATCTTGGGAATGGCGGCGTCGGCCTGTCGGCGTGTGCTGCCAGCGGCTGTCACCGCCAGGTCAAACTCCAGCATGTTGTCCGGGCCGTACCCTATGGATTCCATCAAACGCTTGGCTTCCGCTATGTCGGCTTCTTTGGTGTCCGGATTGAACCCGGGGAACTCTTCCCACTCCTCCGGTGTGTATATCCAGTCGAAGCCTGGCAACTCACAGTGCGCACAGCCGGGGTAGTAGTAGTAGGGCTTCATGTACATGCCCTGGTATCCCGCCTCTCCGCTCTCGTCCCTGTCGTACCAGAGCTGGATAGCCTTGCGGATGGTGCGAGCAGTTTCGTCATCCAGCGGGCCAAATGGGGCGCGCCTGAGGTTGACCATGATGCCCGCCTGTCCGTAGCCTACCGCGATGGGCATGACGATCTTGGCTCCATGGCTCTTCTTTATGGGCGTCATCTCCGCGCGGAATCCGTCGCAACAGGTATTGGCAATCAGGTCGTTCTGTCCGGCCAACATGGCGGCTACCACTACGGAACGCTCGGTGGCGTGGAATATCTCCACCCTGTCGAGGAAGGGCCGCCCCTCTTTGAAGTATCTTTCATTCTTTTCGTAAATGGCCTCGACCTCTTCCACTAGGTCTACGGCCTTGAACGGCCCGGTGCCTATTATCTCGTCCTTCTCGGGGTCCAGCAGCCTCCACTCACCCGTGTCGTCAATCGCCTTGTACTGCTTGGCGGGGCCAAACATCACGTATCCGCTGCTGACACAGGCGGCGAACCAGGAGGTGGGGCCCTTGAGACGAATCGTTACCTCGTTTGGCCCTGTAACCTCAACTCCGCCGTCGCTGGTGGGTTCCTTTATCGCCGTCTTCATGCAGCCGCCGCCCTGCGAGTAAGGAGCGTCGTTGGGCCGGTCGACCATGCGGTGCACAAGGTAAGCTATCTCTTCCGCACCGTAGGGGTCGCCGTTGTGGTCCACGATCCCTTCACGGATCTGGAACGTCCACTCGGTGCCGTCGTCGCTTACGTCCCAGGCCTCGGCCAGGTCGCCTTCTATGCTGACGCGGTCTACGATGCTCTCTCTAACCAGCGCCGACCAGACGATTGGGCCGATGCCGTTGGCGGGCTGCAGGCCTCCACCAAGGTGGGTAAGCTCAAACGATTGCGGCCGTATTCTGTCGGCAATCCTTGCCACGCCGCCGTAGACCGGGTCGTCGGTCATCATCGGTTCGGGAGTAGGCGTGGCGGCGGTGACAGGCGCGGCGACCGTTGCCGTTGCAGTAGGCGTCGGTGTTGCCTCCTCCGTGGAGCCACAGGCCAGCATTGCTATCAAGGCCACTGCAATGAAGGCGGTGATCCACAATTTATTAAGGAGAATGCGATAAGCGTCCATAGAAACCTCCCACTGCATCGGCGTTTCAACCTACGTTGCAATGATGGACAGAATACGCCAAAGAATATATTGCACGTTAGTTAAATTGGATTATCTTTGCAATCCGTACTGATACGTATACAACTTTGCGAAAAAGCGAAGTGCAAACTGCGCATTTTGACATTTCGCAAATGTGCAGGTATCATGCCCCCAAGCTTGAGCAGTGTCCATTCTATGGAGGGGTGCCATGAGGGGGAACGGTCGAGCTGCTGTAGGTTCGTGCGGGGTAATCATACTCATCAGAAGTACCATGATGCGTGAAGCAATTACCAGCTTCGTGGATGAGATGCCCGACTTCGTCGTGCTGGGTGAGTCCGACAACTTTGACGAAGGTTACGAGCTAGTCAAGCTGCTGCAGCCGGACCTAGTCGTGGTGGGAGCAAACCCCGATGACTTCAACCCGGCAACGCTGGCAAGGCGGTTTGCCAGCGACACAGAGATCTCTTCCAAAATCCTGGTGTTGACTACCAGGGCGCGCCAGGACCCCATGCTGGTCAACGAATGCTTGCAAGCCGGCGTGCTGGGCTATCTCTCGCTGGATATTGAAAGAGCGGCCTTCGAATGCGCCATGCGGGCCGCCGCACAGGGAATAACGGTTCTGGGAACGGAAGCCAGGGCAAGCGTAGACTTCCACATGACTCATATCCCCGGCGCCGCGGGGCATAACCCTGGCTTTGAATCTCTTTCGCCAAGAGAGCAGGAAGTGCTCCGCCTAATGCTTCTGGGGTTAACCAACACGGAAGTGGCCTCTCAGTTGCACGTCAGCCTGAGAACTATTCAGCTTCACGTCACACACATCCTGCTAAAGATGAACGTCCGCTCCAGGACGGAGGCGATCATCGAAGCGCTGAAGACGGGCGGGCTGCTCAGCGATGCGGAGCGGGTCGGTTTGCCCTCCCAACATACTCAGTAGAGATTGCACACTTGGCATACGCCTTATGTGCTCGGGCTCTACAAATCGCACCTTTTGAACCAAACCCTTGACTAGTTCCCGCAAACGGATATATACAGGACACGGATTCTGGAGGTGAAACTATGCCAAAGAAGACGATTTACGAAAAGAAGGGGAACGTTGCCTATCTAACCGTCAACAACCCGACGAAGGCCAACGTGATGGACTCCCAGGTCATGGAGGAGATGGGAGAAGCCTACCGGGACTTCTGGCAGGACAAAGAGATGAGGGTGATGATCCTAACCGGGGTTGGCGACAGGCATTTCTCTGCCGGTCACCACATCCAGCCTCCACCCCCAGGCATGTCCTACGACGACGTGCGGCATCAGCAGGCGGAGAACTTCTTCTGGCCAAGACCCGGCACGGTGAACGGGCGCGAAATTGTGGTCTTTGGGGGAGGAGTCGACTTCCCACGCGTGTGGAAGCCCGTGATAGCGGCAGTCAACGGATGGGCCGCCGGCGCCGGTCTTTACATGCTGCTCAACACCGCTGATATACGCATTGCTAGCGAGGAGCACGCCCGCTTCTACTTTGCGCTGCTTTCCAACCGGGGTGGGATTGGCAGCGGCCCTTCTGCAACGCACCTGATGCGACAGCTTAACTATGCTCACGCCATGAAAATACTTCTGACCGATGAGCCGATAGACGCCAAGGAAGCGGTGCGCATAGGCCTGGTCAACGAAGCGGTGCCTCACGACCAACTGATGGCTCGCTGCGAAGAGCTTGCCGATAGGATATGTCAGATGCCCCCTGTAGCGGTGCGAATGCTCAAAGAGTTCGCGATCAAGAGCAGAGAGCTGCCTGAACAGGCGGCCTGGGACATGCAATATACGCTGAACTTCATGGTAGGCCAGTTGAGCAAGGACAGTGACGACGCGACACCGGCTTTCTTGGAAAAGCGACAGCGGAAAGTCACAGGGGAGACGCGTTCCTAGCAAGAGTCACCGGGACATTAGGTGGGTGCGCTGGCTGACTAGATTACCCTCATGCCCGGCATGCGTTACGTGTGGCTGTGGTAAAATTATGCCTACTTGGGTTGCCGGAGAGGCTGCCGTATGCACTTGACGAGAATAAGTTATGGCGGAGTACCGCCATTCACCGAGCCGATTAAGCTTGATTTCGACGAGCGAGTCAACGTATTCATCGGGCCGAACGCTTCAGGGAAA
>DAOUKI010000145.1:0-6261 GCA_034421495.1 Dehalococcoidia bacterium
CACCGGCTCCGAGCGCCAGAGCGACTATCTGGGAATGGACTTCTACAAGCTGCCCCTTGACTTCGTGAAGATGGCCGCCGCTTTCAACATAGAGGGCACCCGCGTGGAGAACCCCGACGACCTGGGGCCCGCCCTCATCAACGCGATCAGCTCCAACAAGCCAACCGTCGTAGATGTAACCATGGACGACACCCTAGACCCAGACCGTCTTCAGAGCCAGTGGGGCGCCTGGCTGGGAATGTAGGGCGATCCCTCCCCGCTCATCCTGAGCCTGTCGAAGGAAATGAGCAGGCCACCCCTTCGCATTTGTATGTTGAAGGAGCCGCTCAGATCGGCCAATCTGTGTGGCAGCGTGGGGGGCTACATCCAAGCGGAGAAAAGAAAATGTCCCGAGTAATCTCAGTTCCGGTTTGGTCAGGCTTTCGACCGCTCGGTTGCCCGATTGGCCTCCACCCCGGCCCCTCCGTTGCCTTGATTGCTCAGGACAAGCCAACCATATCATACCTGCACGAACGGTTGTCAATACCTTTCAACAGGTATTTTTGAAGTAATTTTGATTGTTTTCTCGTCTCGACATTTTCAATGATGCGCGCCCAGGTCGTTCTGTGTTTTCTGCTATCATCATTTTGACAATACCCACGTAAGGAATATCGATAGAGAATGAAACTGACGGAACTCATCGCCCGCGCCCCCTGGCGGGAGGCGGTCACCTACAGCGACACTTGGCCCCATGAATACGTCCTCAGCCAGAAGGACGGACAGCGGGAACTGCTGGACGCCATCTATGCCCGCTTCCAGGACGGCGAGGGCGTAGCCTGCCGTTTCTTCAGTGTGAGCAACAAGTACCTCTTCATCGGCGACTACAAATACTGGTTCAACAGCCAGTGGGACGGCTTCGACCCCGACGGTGAGAACGTGATTAACCGCGCCCGACTGTATCGGGACCGCCGGGACTTCGTAATTCAGCCCGGCGACACCGGGAAGCCGGAGGACTATCCGACCAACCCGGCTCACGAAAGTTAGAGGGATTAAACGGAGGAGGTACTTCATGCCCGACAGTGACACCACCCTGCTCGCTTACCTGGTGCCCCGCTTGACCAGTAGAGTAGAAGACACGGCCACCGACGCTCTGGCCTTCATCCTGAACAAATCCCCCGCCTGCCGTGATGCTCTGGGACTCCTGCTGAGAGAAGCAGAGGACTCCTACCAGCTAGATGCCCTGGACAGCTTCGATACGCAGGTGACGTACAAGGATGGGTCTCGCCCGGACATGGTGGGCTACGACCAAGGGGGCGGGAAGCGGCTGCTCGTCGAGTCGAAGTTCTGGGCCACCCTGCAGGAGGAACAGGCCAGCCGTTACTTCAATGAACTGGAGGACGCAGGGCCGGGTGTACTGTTGTTCATCGCTCCCACCACTAGGCTGGAGATACTGTGGGAGGAGATAAAACGCCAGATGGAGAGCGGGTCGGATGGAGTTAAGCTGAGGACAGTGGAAAAATCCAATCAGATGCACAGGGCTAGGGTGATGGGGTCAGAATACCAGGACAAGCGGTTGATGCTGGTTAGCTGGACTCTGCTCTTGCATCGCCTAGCTGACGCTGTGCCTCCCGATTCCCCAGTTTCCTCGAACATCCGACAACTCCGTGGGCTGGCGCAACGGGAGGACGACGAGGCTTTCCAACCCATCGATACAACAGAGCTCAGTCCCTCAGTACCCCGCAGGCTCCGATGGTTCAATCAGCTTATAGACGACGTAGTTGACAGTCGCGGCTACAAGGAAGGCTGGATGTCTGTCAGTGGTCTGAGAGCAACGCCACAGAGGAGTGGATACGGGCGGTATTTCAGATTCAAGACTGATCAAGGGAGTGAGGCCCCCGGCATCCTATTCCTGTGCGTGCACTTCCGCCTCTGGGCAACCAGTGGTGATACCCCCTTGTGGCTGCGGGTCTACAGCGACGTCCCGGTCAGCCCAGCCCAACTTCGGAGCAAGATACCCTCACTGGTCGAGTATGGGGGGAGCCGCGATCATTTCGACGTGCCGATTTATCTGACCGCTGGAGTGGAATACGGACGTGTCCTGGATAAAGTAGTGTGCCAGGTGAAGGGCATTTGGGAAATGGTACGGACCACTTAGGGTTGAGTTGAAACAACCTTCATTGACCAATACCGTCACCGCTTAGCCGTTGCTTGGGAGCTGTACCAGGGAGTTGATTATGACAGCGGAAGTAAGGGAGGAAACCGGCCAGATTAGAGACGTGAACGTACGTTGGGCGCACGTCATTGTCCAAGGGCACACTGTGGAGCAAATCCTATCCTTCGACATCGCGGAGGCTGAGTCGGTCTATGGACGGCCATTCGATGATGAAATGGACAGGCATATTCAAATGGGTATGTTTGCCATAGACCGTATAGCTCTCTCCGAAACAATGCACAACGTCGCCTCCGCGGTCAGCTATGTCCTGGACGGCAAGTGCATGAGGACTGCCAAGATAGCGCATTGCAACGAGATTGAACCCGCGCAGATGCGTATCTTCCGACCAGACGGAAGCGAGGTGCACCAAGAACCTTGGAGTTGCGTTCCCGGAACGCCGCCGATATCGCACAGAAGGCTTACTCTTCCTCCCGGGGCAGAGTTGGAAGAAGAACCGTATGAGTGAGTTCCACCCTTTTCCCGCTCGCCCTGAGCTTTGTCGAAGGGAGCGAGCGGGGGTTCTTAGGAAGACGGAGTAGGGGCGGTTCACGAACCACCTACGCCCCTCACCTCTTGCCCGCGCAGCCTGCCCCGTACCACGATACGGGAGCGGGCATCCAGGGGCGGCGGGGCTTCCAGAGGTGACACGGTAGGTTACTATATTAAGTTGTGGAATCTACCAAGCGCTCATTAGTCACAGGCCTTCCCTTTTACTACGGCTGGGTAATCCTCGGCGTAGCCGGCGCCGCCGGTTTTATGTCCGGCCCCGGTCAGACCTACGGCGTATCGGTCTTCGTAGACCCCATCATCGACGACCTGGGCTTGTCCAGGACCATGGTAGCCGGGCTGTACACCGCCGGTTCCCTCACAGCGGCCACGACGATGGTGTTCGTAGGCTGGCTCCTCGACAGGTACGGGGCGCGAGTCATGCTTGCAGTGGTGGCCACGCTGTTCGGCTTTGCCGCCATAGGGATGAGCAACGTTCAGCACGTCTTCCATCTCTACCTGGGCTTCGCCGCCTTGCGAACGCTTGGGCAAGGCTCTCTCTCGCTCATCCCTACAACCCTGGTCGCCATCTGGTTCATACGGAAGCGAGGAAAGGTCACCGCCGTCTACCATCTGGCCATGGCCGCTAGTCAGGCCGCCTTCCCTCCCCTTATCTATCTGCTTATCAGCAACTACGGCTGGCGAAACGCCTGGGTTGTGCTCGGCTTCATCATCTGGGCGGTGGTTATCTTGCCCTCCCTCCTGCTGGTGCGACGCAGCCCGGAGGCGGTCGGCCTTCTGCCCGACGGCGATTCAGCCGCTGCCGTCACCGGTGGAGACAGCAGCAGAGCCCGGCCTATCGAAACCAATTTTTCTCTCAGAGAAGCGCTGGCAACCAGGTCTTTCTGGCTGCTGGTGTTCGCCGGGTCGTCTCAGTCCTTGATCAGCACCGCACTGGTCTTCCACCACGTCTCGGTCATGGGCAGCAGGGGTATCGATGACGCCGTGGCCGCATACATACTGGGTGTGATAGCTCCGCTTGCTATAGTGGGCGCATTCGTCGCGGGATTTCTTGTAGACAGTTTGCCAAACCGCTATCTGCTGGTGGTGGGCCAGGGCCTATTGTGTGTGGCCATGCTATTGACTCTGGTCATATCTCCAGCCTGGCAGGGGTTCATATACGGGGGAATGCTGGGTCTGGCCGGCGGATTGTTCATGACCACCAACTCGGTGATCTGGCCCAACTACTACGGACGCACCCACCTGGGCAGCATAAGAGGAGTGGTAACGACCTGCATGGTGGCCTTTGCCGCCTTGGGCCCCCTACCCTTCGGCTTTCTCTTTGACCTTACCAACGGATACACGGTGGCTATCTTTGTGTTCATGGCCCTGCCCGTGGCTTGCGGCATAGCCGCGCTGTTTGCATATCCGCCGCAGAAGAAGCAAGCCCCCGCCGAACAAGAAGTGCCTGCTTGAATTGTGCCCACCGCCCTGCACCACAACCCGCACTCGTCATTGCGAGCGCAGCGAAGCAATCCGATGGCGGGGTGGCATCATTCTGAACGAAGTGAAGAATCCAAAGCCCTCTCTCCACTCACCATGAGCGGAGGGTGGTTGGTCAGGCTACCTACTGCCTCTCCTGCTCCCAGTTCCCGCTCTCGCCAAGCTCTCGCAGGAACTGCTCCACAGAGGGCGATAGCGGCATGGTCTCCTCGCTCCGCTCCTCCCGCGCCGTGGACTCCATGCGCGCGTCGTAGTCGGCCTCTAGCTGCTCCACTAGGGCTTTTACGCCTGAGTTCCGCTCCATTTCAGAGGAAACCCGCTCGTATTGCCTGACCCCGCGCCTGCTTACGGCCAACTCCCGGGGAAGGTTGTAAAGGTGACACATGATGTTGAGCAAGCTGGCGGCGCCGGTATGGTCCTCTTCCAGCTGGATATACTGCGGAAGCCGGGCCATCAACGTGACGTTTTCCGTGCCCAGGGCGTTCAATTTTTCCGACAGCAGGTTGATTATGGAAGTTGGGCCCTGGTAGGGAGAGCGCCGGGACGGGCTCACGCCGGGCACCTGGCTCATATCCTCTCCGTCCATGGTGCCGGTGACCAGGATCGGGCGAGTGTGGGGCACGGCATCATACATGCCGCCCACACGGCAGTACCGCTCCACCTTGAGGTGGTCGAAAAGCTGCGCCAGCGAATCTATGTACTCCTCGGCAAAGGCGTGCGGCTCCAGTATGTGCACAAAGAGGTAATCGAATTCTCCCTCCCCCGGAGCATAGCGCACGAAGGTGTTGGGGATGGTCATGCGACGCTGGCCTTCCGTGTAGTACACCGTTGGCCGGTAGCGGGTAAAGTCGAAGAACTTGCCCGGCGTAGCCAGCCCACCCATGTCCTTTGCGCCGAGATGCCTCTCCAACCGCGACAGGGTCAACGTCCCCACGCTTCCCGCATCCACCCACGGCCTCAAGCTGGCAATGACGTGCGGTTTACGCAGTTCCGGAACCGGCTCCGTTAGTTCAAACTCGCTGACACGCATAGTAGTATCCTGTCAAAGAAGGCGGCTTCTTGCAATGGTTTACAATATCCTAGCACCCTCTGCATGGAAGATGCAGTCCTGCCGTTCTGCTATTTGAACCTTTTTTCGTCTACTCTTCCACTTCCACTATCATTTCGATTTCAACCGCCATCCCACCCGGCAGAGAACCCATGCCTACCGCTGACCTGGCGTGTCGCCCCTTGTCTCCCAGCACCTCCACCAGGAGATCGGAGCAGCCGTTGATCACCGCGGGTTGCTGCGCGAAATCAGGAGTTGCGTTCACCATGGCAAGCAGCTTTACAACGTGCTTCACCTTGTCCAGGTCGCCTATGATCCCCTTCAGGTTGGCCAGCAAATTGAGAGCGCACAACCTGGCGGCCTGATAGCCCTCCTCCACCGTCACCTCCTGCCCTAGTTTCCCCTTCAACGTATTACCGTCGGCGTCTCTGGGCCCCACTCCCGACAGGAAGACCAGGTTGCCCGTCCTGTACCCCGGTATGTAGTTGGCCATGGGGGGCGGACCCTCTGTCAGCTCCAGGCCCATTTCCCTCAGCTTATCCTCTACCTGCGACATATGCTCCTCCCTTTTGTTCGGTGTTCAGGAAAAATCGAAGTTGACTCCCGCCTTCTGCTGCACTGCTTTGTCGTAGACGAACTGGGCTACCGCCACGTCTTCAATGGAAAGGCCCACGCTCTTGAACAGAGTAATCTCGTCGCTGTTCTCACGGCCTTTCTTCTCCCCTCTCACTATCTCTCCCAGGCCGGCGTGTATCATGTCGCCATTGAAGGCTCCTTCCGCGATTGGGATGATGAGGTCCCCGGTTTCTGCCAGGCATGACGGAACATAGTCGCACACCACCTTGGGGCGGACGACCGCCTCAGTATCAAGCTCCCTAGCGTCAGGCTTGTGAGCGCCCACGCCGTTTATATGCGTGCCCGGTCTCAGCCACCTTCCTTCCAGCACAGGGCTGTGCGATGTCGTGGCCAGGGCCAGCACGTCCGAAGCCTCCACTACTTCTTGAGCGGATCCTGCGACCCTAACCGAAACGCC
>DAOUKI010000146.1:0-7592 GCA_034421495.1 Dehalococcoidia bacterium
CCGCGATAGGGCTTCTTCGGGCTAATCAACTTTTCGTATTCAGCTTTTAGTGGTTGCTCACTCTTATCAAGGATCGTTTTCCACGGGTAGTCTTTAATTGTATTCGCGAGAGTTATTATGTAGCGTAGTTTGGGTTTAGCCAAGCAGAGCAACTCCCAACCGACCTGTTCACCGCTCTGTCAAGTGGTAGGTGCTTAGCTGTGGGTGACCGGAAAGGTATGATGTTCAAGGATGGTGTTTGTCTTAGGAAGGCCGTGGCGTCGGCCCCAATGCGCTTCTCCGGTGTACTACCTTCTTTGCAAATTGCCGTCATTGCTTTAGATGCAGTTGCCCCCGTTAAAATCATCGCGATACCTTGCACTGCTCGTTGAAAGTCAGATTGACCGCTACCACCTTCCCAATCGTCGTCCAAGTAGGCAGAGTATCCATTCCCGATGAAAGGAGTCTTGCGGTTATTGTCACGTTCGGCATCTATCTTTTTACCTGCTGGGTTAATTCCAACGATTGCGAATCCGTTGCCGTGCTCGAAGGCTTCAACGCTGGTGTAGATGAGCCGAAAGTTCGGAGCGTTGGTTTCAGTCCCTAGCCATCCTTCTTTTTCACATAGTTGTTCACACTCCGCCTGCAGCTTCTTCAATTCCTTTCGGATATTTACCACACTCTCCTCCTGCTGATTATTCAGATTCCATAGATCAGCCCCACAACCGCCCCTCTAGTCCCCTACCCTGTAGAGAGCACCATTGCAGGAGTATGGCCCTGAGTCAAAGAACCCGTCAAAAATAACCTTCTCGTGATACGTATAGAACTGGACAGTAAACTCTTCACCGTATGTCATCTGGGTCTCAGTCTCGTTATCTTGGCCGTAGTTAAAATAGATACTGCAGTTATTACTCTCTACCCGGTTGTCGCCCTCCCGTCTGTATTCGTAAAGGCCAGGCAACAACTCATCATCCTCGTACCCAACCGTCGTCCCATAACGGGGCGAAGTGCCGTGATAAGTAAAGAGTTCTCGGTTATAAAGGACACCCAATGGGAACGAAGTAAGGCAGAATCTATCTCCTTGTTCAGAGGTCAGTTGAGGATGGTCTGGCGCACCTCTGGAGGAATAATTGTTCCCCTGCTTGATCCACTCTAGCACCAGCGCCTCCCACTCCTCGCAGTAGGTTCTGGGGTGAGGCGTTGGTGTGAAGGTAGGCGTTGGGATTGGAGTCGGTGTTGCCGTAGGCTCAGGCGTAGCCGTCGGAGTAGGTGTAGGCGTGGCCGTGGGTGTTGGAGTAGGTGTTGGCGTGATACCGGCTACGCGAGTGGCCTCCAGGGATTGGGCGTACGCTTCAGCAGTTGCCTGGGCCTCTACGGCGGTTCGGGTGGCTTGGTCAGAGGCACGCCGGAAAGCGTCTATGGTCTCTATTGCGGCTATTGTAGCCTCTATGTCGGGCGGAGGGCCAATGGTTGGGAAGGGTGTGGGCGTCGGCGTGGGCAGCGCCGCTCCTGGCGAGACCTGCCCTCCAAGCTCGGCCTTCACCTCGTTGATGGGGATGGCAAATCCAATGCCGGATATGGAGCGACCATTGTCCTCCACTATGCGCGAGACCACCACGCCGATCACCTGCCCGAACATGTCCAGCAGCGGCCCTCCGCTGTTGCCTGGATTTAAGGATGCGTCGGTCTGTAGGCGGTCGTCTCTTTTGGCCGATACGATACCCACGCTGACGGTCGGCTCCGACCCCAGCGCCGAACTCAGTGGAAACCCTATGACGATGACCTCCGCGCCAACGCGGACTTCATCAGAGTCTCCGACGGCTATTGGGGTGAACGTCCGGCTGGACTCTATGCTGACGTAGGCAAGGTCCAGGGTGGGATGCCGCTTTGTCACGCTGCCCTGATACTCACTCCCCTCAGCCATACGGACGCTGACCTGCGTGCTCCCATCCACGACATGTTTGTTGGTGACAACCAGCCCGCTTTCGTTGACTACGAACCCCGTGCCGGAGCCTGTCCCCGTGACTATGCGAGCGACGCTGGGCAGGGCGTTCTCCGTCACGTCGGCTATGGACAGGCCGGATGAGAGAGGCTCACTGAAGGTGGTCTCAATATCGGAGCGGGCGACAGGGGCGCTGGGGACAGTGGGCGAAGGAGTGACGCCGGTGGCCGTGGGAGGGACAGGCGTGGGTGTAGGCTCTGCTTCGGAACAAGAGGCAAAAGACAGCACGAATAGTACAAGAAGGATTGCAATGAGGCGCGGCGATTTCAATGAAAGCCCCCTAGCAGGCAAAGGATTGGGCTACTAGGTCAAAGTCGCCGTATCCAGGTCGTTAGCCTCTAGAGGGCACGGGCATGGATAGCCCATTGATCCCCTTCTGGCGACCTGTGGGACTTTGACCTAGTTCCACCCGCACACTATAGGATGGAGAGGAGCAACGTCAACACTCGTGTAGATGGCTTGCTTTTCCGAAAGAACGATGCAAGAATTGACTTAGTCAGCTTTAGATAGTTTCTGGAGATGATATGTCGGGATTGAATGAAGCTACAGCCTCCACGATTTCACGTCGCAGTTTCTTGAAGCGCGCTCTACTGGGAGCCGCCGCCGCTACCGCTGCTTCTCTTGCTGCCGGCCGTCTACTGGTGAAGGGCGACAGGGCTACGGAGTTGCCGGGAGCCGGCTCTATATTCGAGCCCAGGAAGCAAGACCTCAAGCGCTACTGGGGCAATAGGTTCGATAAACTGCGCTTGAAATAAGCGTCCGTCCGCCTGATTTGGAGATGGGCAGCGGTTTTCCAAACCCTGCCCATTTTTTGTGACCCGCTCAACCGTGGGTTGTCGGTAGAATGTTCACCAGCTTGCCGTTCACGACGCACATGAGATCGTGTCCCGGGTCTATCCGTACCGATACCCTTTCACCTTCGGAGTAGCTCTGGTAGTGCAACCGTAGGCTGTGAATCGTAGTCCCGGAAGGCAGCTCTACCTTGTACAGGTTATGCGCTCCCTGGAAGACCCGTTCCACCACCCTGCCCTGCCCCGCCTCTTCCGGGCGGATAGATATATCGTCGGGGCGAACCATCACCTCTACTTTAGCGCCGTCCTTGGCCTCCAACGGTCTTGGGATCATGCCCAGCTCGGTTAGCAGCACGTCTCCCTGCACCTTAGCGGGGAGGAAGTCGGCTATCCCCATGAACCTGGCCACGAACGGCGAGATCGGTTGATGGAAGATCCTCTCCGGAGTATCCACCTGCTCAATGCGTCCCCAGTGCATCACCGCTATCCTATCGCCAAAGAACAGCGCCTCTTCCTGGTCGTGGGTTACGAATATAGCCGATGTCCCGGCATCGCTCAGTATTTGTCGCACCTCGGCCCGTACCCTGGCTCTGAGGCCGGCGTCCAGGTTGGAAAACGGTTCGTCTAGCAGGACCACTGCGGGGCCGGGCGCCAGCGCCCTTGCCAGGGCCACGCGCTGCTGCTCTCCACCGGAAAGCTCGTGCGGCAGGCGTCTTTGCATGCCGGAGAGGCCGACGAGCTCCAACACCTCTCCTACCCTACTTTCGCGCATCGACTTATCGCGGACTCCGTAGGCTACGTTGTGCCAAACGTCCATGTGGGGGAACAAAGCGTAGTCCTGGAACACCATGCCAACGC
Organism: Dehalococcoidia bacterium; assembly: GCA_034421495.1. Lineage (GTDB taxonomy): Bacteria > Chloroflexota > Dehalococcoidia > Lucifugimonadales > QGNO01 > DAOUJH01. Next base: position 3,631 of record DAOUKI010000146.1, read on the forward strand.
GTCGTTTCTCCGGCGGCAGGGCTTGCTCCGGTCCCGCCACAAGGTCTCCTCCCACCGCCAGCGTTCCCGCGGTAGGCATCTCAAACCCGGCGATGAGCCTGAGCAGCGTGGTCTTGCCACAACCACTGGGGCCGATGAGCACCATCTTCTCCCCGTTGTCGACGGCAAAGTCCACCTGCTCCACGGCGCACACATTGCCGAACTGCTTGGAAAGACCGAAGCACCGTATGGCAGGCGGTCTCAAGAGTTCACCTCTTCTTGGCGCAACAATAGCAACAATGAAAACGACGCTACCAGCACCAGCAGCAGCGACGGAGCAGCGGCCCGGGCAAAGAAGCCCTCGGAGCTGGCGCTCCATATCTTGGTTGCCAGTGTATCGAACCCTATGGGGCTGAGCAGTAGTGTGGCCGGAAGCTCTTTCATTACGGTCAGGAACACAAGGGCGGCTCCCGCCAGCAATCCCGGCCTCATAAGGGGCACGGTGACGCTCAGCCAGACCCTGACCGGCGTCCTTCCCAGGTTTCGGCCCATCTCCTCCAAACGAGGGCTCACCTGCAGCAGGGAGCTTCGCACCGCGCCGGTGGCTTGCGGCAGGAAGAGTACCAGGTAGGCCAGCACCAGCATGGCCAGCGTCTGGTACAGGAAACCTGCATAGGCCGCTCCGAAGAAGACCAGGGCCAACGCCACTACTATACCGGGCAGAGCGAACCCCGTGTAGGAAGCCCTTTCTATGATGAAAGAGAGTCTTCCTGGGAAACGCACCGCCATCAGTGCGACCGGCACCGCCGCTGCCGTGGCCACACCCGCGGCCAGCGCCGATACCATAGCCGAGTTCCAGGCCGCGCTCCAGACCAGCCGCAGCGGTTCTCCGGCGGCTAGGCCTCGCGCCAGCCAGTATCCCAGGACTCCAATCGGCAGCAACAGACCCACCGTCACTATGGCCCCGGTGAAGATAAGCGCGGGCCATTTCCATCTGTTGAGCGGCACCGTAAAAGGCGGTCGCTGCGTGCTGCTGTTGCTTCTATAGTACTTGGCTTTGCTGTGAGACCTGGCTTCCATTAGCAATAGGCCTATGCTTATTGCGCCAAGCAGCAGCGAAAACACAGCTGCGGCGTGGCGTGAAAACGACGCCTGATACTGCACGTATATCTGCTGTGTCAGCGATTCAAACCGCAGCAGCGATACCGCTCCGAAATCGCTCAGGGTATATAAAGCCACGAGCAGGCCTCCGGCTCCCAAGGCGGGTCTCAACTGCGGCATTACCACTCTTAGGAAGGTCTCCCACTTGCCCGACCCCAGACTCCTAGACGTTTCTTCCAGGGCGGGGTCAAGCCTCCATAAAGCTGTGCGTAAAATCAAAAGCATATAGGGATAGGTGAAAATGGTAAGGACAAACGCCGCCCCTGTAAACCCGTAGATGTCGGGCAGCCTCTCTACTCCCAGCCCTTCAAGCCATTGCTGCAATATGCCGCCCGGACCCAAAGCAGAAACTATCGCCAGCGCGCCCACGTAGCTGGGAATGACCAGAGGTAGAACGGTCAATATGGACCAGGCGCGCTTGAAAGGCAGATCGGTGCGCACGGTAAGCCACGCCAGGGGCAGCGCCACCGCCGCCGCTGAGACGGTTACGGCGAATATAAGCCCCAGCGTCTTGAGGAATACCCACAACGTTCGCGGGCGGAGCAGCGCGTCCATTGCCTCTTCGCCGGCGCCCGCCGTGCGAATGAGCAAGTAGACGAGCGGCAAGAGCATGACGGCTGCCACCAGCAAAGCCGGAATCAATACGGCTGGAGGCGGCCTTGACACGCCTCCAGCCGTTATTCCATGCGCAAAATTGAACCGCTCGCCGTGGGTGGCGTCCATCTATTCCCCTGGTTACAGGACTCCCGCTTCTTGCAGCAGCCTCAAAGTGCCGTCCAAATCGGAGAGGTCTTGCAGTTGTACATCGGGCGCTTCTATTTCCGAAATGGGAGTGAGCACACGCTGCGTTCTCACCCCCTCTATAACCGGATACTCAAAGGTCTGCGACGTGAAGTATTGCTGTCCCACCTGGGAGAGCAGAAACTCCACAAGCTTGAGGGCCGTCTCCTTCTCTTCAGATTGCTCAAGCACTCCTATGCCGGACACCATAATGAGGGCGCCGGGGTCTCCCGCTTTGGGATGGTAGTTGCGCGCCGGAAAGCTTTCACCCTCTTCGGCTAGGAATCGGAACAAGTAGTAATGGTTCACCAGGCCCACGTCTATCTCTCCCGCGCCCACCGCCGCTACCTGGGGCGTATTCTTGGGGTACACCGTAACCTGGTTGGCCTGTATACCCTCCAGCCACTCCTTGGTCCGTTCCTCTCCCCATAGCTGGCGCATCCCTGTCACCATCACCTGGAAAGAGCCGTTGGTGGGCGCCCAGCCGATGCGTCCACGCCATTTTGGATCCGTTAGATCCCACACACTATCGGGCAGCTCATCCTCGGTCACGCGTTCAGTGCTGTACACCATCACCCTGGCCCGTCCCGATATGCCAACCCACTTGCCGTCGTCGGCGCGGAACCGGGGCTGGGCCTGGTCCAGGATTTCAGCAGGCAGTTCCACGAAACTGTCTCTAAGCGCCCCCAATGCGCCGGGATCCTGGGCATAGAAAACGTCCGCCCTGGTGTTGTTTCCCTCTTCCATGATGGCGGCTGCCATCTCGGAGGTGCCGCCCCAGCGCACTTCTACGTTGACTCCGGTAAGCTCGCTGAACTGCTCTAAGATCGGTCCGACCAGTTCCTCGCTGCGACCGGAATAGACGGTAAGCGTAACCGGCTCTTCAACGACCGGTGGTTCAGGTGTAGGTGTAGACGTGGGTGTGGGTGTGGGTGTGGAGGTAGCCCTGGGCGTTGCGCCTGAAGGCGAATCTCCCGAACTACAGCCAATGACAAGCGCGGCTAGCAGGGCCGCGGGCAGCATTGAAAACAATCTTTTTCCCAGTGTGCGTCTCATAAAAGCTCCTTATTGTAGCAATAGTAGACCTATTTCTCAACTTTTGGCCTCCGACGCACTCTAAAGTATATATAAACACCTGTCAACTAGATAATAGGCTTGAATGCTGAGCGTAAGTTCAATCCATGGCTGGTTGACTGCAACGTTTTAGGCTTCCAGGGAAACTCCAGGGTACTTGAAAAAAACCGGCAGCTTGGGCGCCAGAGTGTGACTATCTACGGCCAAACTCGCGTTCCAGGTTGCTCGCGCTCAGGTGCAACATAGTGGGACGACCGTGAGGGCACGTGTGCGGCGAACGGGTCGCTTCCAGCTGCCTTATTAGAGCGGCCATCTCATCGTGCGTCAGCGTATCCCCTGCCCTCACCGAGCTGTGGCAGGCTATGGAGGCTGCCATGGATTCAAGGGCCTGCGACGGTTCTTGGGCCTGCTGCAAGGTCTCCAATACCTCTCCCAGCAGCTGGTCAGGGCTGGCGTTTCTTATTCCGGCGGGCACGCCTCTGATCAAATACGCCCTCTCTCCGAATGACTCGCCAAGGAAGCCGAAATCATGGAGGATGTCCTTCCACTCTTCCAGCGTTTGCACCTGTTCGGGAAGCAGCTCCACCGCCAGCGGTTCCAGCAGGCCCTGGATCTCAGGGCTCTTCTCCTCAACCTGGCGAAGAACTTTTTCAAAGTTCACCCGTTCGTGCGCTGCGTGCTGGTCGATGAGGTAGACTCCCTGCGGCCCTTCCGCGATTACATAGGTCTGCCCTGCCTGGCCAAGCACGCGAAGCGCGGGAAGCGTTTCCCCTGTCGTAAGCTGGGACGCGTGCCCGGCATCCATCGCGCTGCCGTCCGTCAGGTCGGAATCCTGGCTTGCGGCAGGAACCGGCCACGTCTTGAACGAATCTTGGTCAGCCCATAGCGGAGCGGTAGGCGGACTCCATCCAGACGGCGCGGCATTGGGTTGGACCGGGCGCGTTGCCACCAACGGCACCGGAGAATGA
>DAOUKI010000147.1:0-3175 GCA_034421495.1 Dehalococcoidia bacterium
CGCCGATGATGCGCTCATGATACATTCGCGTCACTGCGTTGCACCCGCCTCCACCTACGCCGATAACCTTTACAATTGCTTGACCGATTTTGTCAGGATTGTAGTTTGAAGTCATTGCTCACTCCTAAGATTTAGTTCCTGCCGGCGCCTATGAACCGGGCTAGCCAGTGCAGCCAGCGCCGCCCCTTGCCAGAGCTACCGTTTCCGTTAGTCCTTCTATACGCCAATTGTTCTGTAGGGTGATGGATTCCCCACAATAGGATGCCAATGCTTGTTGAGTATGTTGGGCTCTTCAAAGTATCCGGTAGCCCTAGAATGTCTTTAGGATGCGCTATTCTCACCGGCCCGGGCATCATGTCCTTAGCCATCTCTTGCAGCCCTGGAATGTTGGCACCCCCGCCTGTGAACACGATTCCGGCCGGAGGGATTACCCTGAGACCGCTTTCCCTCAGCTTTATAAGGATAAGGCGCAGGAGCTCATCGGTACGGTCGTTTAGGGTGCGGCTGAGGTCCCTGGCGCGCACATGGTGCAGACACTCGCCGTCGTACCCTTTTACTTCTACCGATTCCTCGGGGTCTACCATGTCCGGTATTGCGTGACCGTGCGCTAACTTTGCCTTCTCTGCTTCCTGGTAAGGGATCCCTAGAGACATGACAAGGTCATTAGTGAACTGGAATCCGCCCACGGGGATTACCGCCGTCTGCGCCATGACTCCGCCCATGAATATGGCCATGTCGCTCGTGCCGCCGCCTATGTCGACGAGGACAACGCCAGTCTCTTGCTCTTCGGCGCTGAGCACGGCCTCCGCGCTGGCCAGCGGTTCAAGCACCATGCTGTTGACTTGGAGTCCAGCGCCCTCCACCGCGCACACCACGTTCTCCAAAGAGGTGGCCTCGCCAACTACTGCGTGCGACTCTACTTTAAGCTGGTGTCCTTTGAGGCCCACCGGGTTCCTCACCCCATCCACGTTGTCCACCGTGTAGTTCTGGGGAATCACGTGGAGCAGCTCCTGTCCGGAGGCCACCGTGGGATGGGACTGCTTCACTACCAGGTCCATCTCTGACCGGGTGATGGTCTTTGAGGGGTCCCCGTTCAGGTTGTTAAGCTTGGCGCTGGTGTGGACGCTGAAGATGTGCGCGCCGGTGACCCCTATGCAGGCGCCGGGAATGTCTCTTTCCAGACCGGATGAAGCCTTTTCCACTGAGTCTTTAACCGCTGCTTTCATCTCCTCTATGTCCACCACCAGACCTTTGCGCATGCCCCGCGATGGCTCCACGCCGGTACCTACTACTTCAAGCTCACCATCAGGTGAGACCTGGGCGATGAGTGTGCAGACTTTTGTAGTCCCCACATCTATTGCCATATATAGGTTGCCGCTATTCATTTCTTTCTTAGCCCTCCTGGGCCGTTAATGTGTCCCCTCCGTCAACTTACCCCGGTTGAGGGAGGTGGTTGTCGTGACGAGGGTTTGACCGGTTGTATTATGTTTTATAAGGGATTGGCCTCACACGATTTTGAGAAGTTATCCAGTACGTGGAAGGCGCCGAATTTCGACGGCCTCCCTCAACCAGCTAGTGTTCAGTTGCCGCTCCTATAGCCATACAGGCCCTGAGTCGGGCGCTCCTTATCCTGGGGTTTTCCAAGACCTCTTCCCTGGAGGGTTTGAGCACTTTCCTGCTGAGCATCCGTATAGAGGCCACGTGGCCGCAAGCGCACTCCAATCGCTCCGTCGGGCAGATGCAGTCGCGGGACTCCCGGCGCATGAAGGACTTAACCACGCGGTCCTCCAGGGAGTGGTAGGCTATGACGGCCAACCGGCCGCCCTTGGCTAGAATCCCTACCGCTTGTCCCAGCGCTGATTCCAGATTTTCCAACTCTCTGTTCACTACTATTCTGATTGCTTGGAAGGTGCGCGTGGCCGGATGAATGCGCCGTCCCCGCCGAGGCGCTGCTTTCTCCACGGCACTTGCCAGGTCCGAGGCAAGCCGGATGGGACGGTTGCTCACTATGGCCCGTGCAATGCGCCGCGCCCTGGGTTCCTCGCCGTAGGTTGATATGAGATCGGTCAGCTCGATTTCCGAGTAGGTGTTGACTATGTCCGATGCCGATATGGGTTGATCAGGGTTGAGACGCATGTCCAGGGGAGCGTTTTCCATGAAGCTAAAGCCGCGCCCGCCGGATTCGTAGTGCCAGGAAGCAAGACCCAGGTCCATCAGCACCGCCATCACCGGGGTGAATCCGCTGTCTTCGGCCACGGTTTCCAAGTTGGCGAAGTTATCGTTGCGTAGGATGACGCGTTCGGAGTATGGGCGCAGCCTTTCCCCGGCTCTTTGCAGCGATTTCGGGTCGGTGTCGATGCCCAGCAGCTTTCCGTCAGGAGCAGTGGCTTTCAGAATCGCCTCGGCGTGACCGCCGTCACCGATCGTCGAGTCCAGGCACCGGTCTCCCGGCTTTACATCCAGGAGGCCCAAGACTTCTTCCACTAGAGCAGGTCTATGATATGCGACTTGAACCATATATAAGATGAGAACCCTACAAAATAGAGGTCTAGCGCCGCCGATCTTCAATAATCTGAAAATTACTGATTCCGCTGATTTTTACCATTATGACAGAAGATTGTCAAGCCCTACATTAGGAAATTGGTAATAATTCCTAAGAAAGTTTGGGTAAAGGTACGCAATATAAAACATCTGTTCTCATAGTGGGATTTAGCCATTTGGCTATGTGATACCATGACTGTGCTATGCCTAATCTGGGCGTTCTCACCGCAAGCGATCTGGGATCACAAGGAAAACGCGACGATTCCAGCGGCCGCCTTATTGAGAAGATACTCTCGGCGCACGGTTTCCAGCTCCGCCGCTACGAAGTAGTGCCCGACGAACAGGCACTCATCGAGGACCGGCTGCGGCGCTGGTCGGATGAGGATGGCTTGGACCTCATTGTCACCACCGGGGGCACCGGGCTGACATCGCGGGACGTCACGCCGGAGGCCACGCTTGCCGTCATAGACCAGCAGGCGCCCGGTATGGCCGAGGCGATGAGGATGCAGACGCTGAAGCACACTCCCATGGCCATGCTGAGCCGCGCCGTGGTCGGAGCCAGGGGCAATACCTTGATAATCAATTTGCCGGGCAGCACCAAGGGAGTAGAGCAGTGCTTGGAGGTGCTTCTTCC
>DAOUKI010000148.1:0-8335 GCA_034421495.1 Dehalococcoidia bacterium
TGACGAGGACCCCGTTCAAGCGCTGTGCCGTGAAGCGGAAGAGGAGACGGGGCTTGCCATAGAGGTGCTTCCTTCTTCGGACTCTTTTCCATACGAGGAGCCCGAACAGCTTCCGGCACCGGTAACCATCATGGTGGAGGACATTCCGGCCACACCAGAAGAGTCGGCGCACCAGCACATCGACCTTATCTACTTCACCAGGCCGGACAAGGCGGCGTCCGACGCTTCCTTGAGCGAGGGATGGCGCTGGGTTTCAGAGCAAGAGCTGCGGAGCAACACGGCTCTGAGCATGGGAAACGGCTCTGCTCCGGAAACAGCCCCGGAAGACGTACGAGTGCTGGGGCTGGCCGCCATACGGAGAGCCGCCAGGGAAGAGGGCAGAGATGCTTGACCTGGACATGATCCGTCGTGACCCGGACGCGGCTCGGCAAGCTCTGGGCAAAAGGGGCGACGACTCCGAGCTGGAACGCATCCTGGAGCTGGATGCGGAGCGCCGCAGCAAGATTCGCGAACGGGATGAGCTTAGGGCGCATCGCAACCGGGTCAGCCAGGAGCTTGGGCGCAGCGGCGACCGACCGCCGGAACTGCTGGAGGAGATGCGCCGGGTTGGCAGCAACGTCAAGTCGCTGGAGGAGCAGCTACGGGCGGTGGAGGAGGAGCTGACCTCGCTTCTTCTGGAGCTGCCGAACATACCGCTTGAAGACGTTCCACTAGGGCCGGACGAATCGGCGAACAAGGTGGTGCGCCACTGGGGAGAGCCGGAAGAGTTCGACTTCGAGCCCAAGGCGCACTGGGACCTCAACGAAGACCTGGGGATCATAGACTTCCAGCGCGGCGTCAAGCTGTCGGGTTCGCGGTTCTATTTGCTTCAGGGCATGGGGGCCAGGCTGCAGCGCGCTCTGATTACCTGGATGCTCGATATACATACCGGAGAGAACGGCTACACGGAGATATACCCCCCGGCCCTGGTGCGGGAAGACGTAATGAGAGGCAGCGGCAACCTGCCCAAGTTCCAGGAGAACCTGTACCGGGACGCGGAAGAGGACCTCTGGCTGGTGCCGTCCGCGGAGGTGCCCCTGACAGGCTTGCATCGCGACGAAATCCTGGAGCCGGGCTCCGTGCCGCTCTGGTACGCGGCCTATACACCCTGCTTTCGCCGTGAAAAGGCGGCTGCAGGTCGCGACACCAGGGGTATCAAACGGGTCCACCAGTTCGACAAAGTGGAGCTGTACGCGGTGGTTGAGCCGGAGAAATCGGCGGAAGCGTTGGAGAGGTTGATGGCGGACGCCGAAGAGCTGCTGCAACGCCTTGGCCTGCACTACCGCGTCGTCCAACTCTGCACCGGAGACCTTGGGTTTCAATCGGCCAAGACGTACGACCTGGAAGCGTGGGCGCCCGGTTCCGGGGAATGGCTGGAGGTCAGCTCTTGCTCAACCTGCACGGACTTCCAGGCTCGCCGTTCCAACATCAGGTTCCGTCGCCAGGCGGGAGGCCGCCCTGAGCTTGTGCACACGCTCAACGCCTCCGGGCTGGCCATACCTAGGGTGATGATCTCCATACTGGAGACGTACCAGCAGCCGGACGGGTCGGTGGTGGTGCCGGAGGTCCTGCGCCCCTACATGGGTGTCGACTGTATATATCCGCGGGAGGGTCGCTAGCGAGTGGTCGGAGGATTGCGGAATCAACGTTTGGAGGGATGGCCGAGCGGTTTAAGGCGCCTGTCTTGAAAACAGGTAAACTCGAAAGGGTTTCGTGGGTTCGAATCCCACTCCCTCCGCCATGTACGGTTGTACCGTGGCGTCCGTAGTGTTCCACATAATATTGCTTGCGGACTCATTCCATGGAGGGGAAGACTGCTTTACGACATGGCAGAACTCCGGGATGGCTGCGCCAGGCGGGGTTCCTTCGCATCCCGGTAGCGGATTGGAATGGGTTCGTGCTATAGTTCACTGTGGTCCGGGAATCGATTGCTCAACCCACTGAGGCGGCGCCGGATTCGCTTGATTGACCGCGAACCCCTGATCGTCTACTGAGCGGCCACCGGTAATCCTGTGTGGGCAGAAATGCCCCACTTCTTGGTTTTGGACTCATGTTAGAGACAGGAAGCGCAGCGCCAGACTTCACCATCACCCTGGTCTCCGGCGAGGAGTTCATCCTTTCCGACCTCCGGGGCTCCAAGGTTGTCCTCTTTTTCTTCCCGCGGGCCTTCACCCCTGGTTGAATGTCCGAGAACTGGGGATTTGGAAAATCCCAGGGGAAGATGGCGGATCATAACACCGTTGTGGTCGGCATCAGCACTGATAAGGAGAGGAGGCTAAGGCGTCTGGCCAAGTACTTCAGGTACTTCAGGATTGACCTGCCCTTGGCCAGTGATTCTGATAGCCGTGTGGGTGGCCTTTTCGACGTCAGGCGTGATACCGGTGTGGGAAACTTGCGGGTGACCTACGTCATTGACGAAGAGGGGTTGGTCCAGGGTTTCCACCACAACCAACTGTCCATATCCAGCCACTGGCGTTGGGCGTTGCAGACGGTGGGCGCTGCCCGTTAGGCAACGGGCACCTGCGCCTGCAGGTAGTCTTAGAAATCTCCAGCCACAATTCGAAGACGGTTCTGTCTACCGTATACATTGGTGGGGTTGGCCCAGCAAGGAGAGAGATTATAAACAGAGAAGATAGCAGCCTCAAGGACGTAGTCGGTATTGGCAATGCGATGGTGGACATACTGGCCCACGCCGACGAGGAGTTCCTGGCAATCCACAACATGATAAAGGGCGCTATGGTACTGGTGGACGCAGACCAGGGCGCGTCCATATACGATGCTATGGAGTCCACCGTGGCGATATCAGGCGGCTCCGTGGGCAACACCATGGCCGGCTTGGCCTCCCTGGGTGGCACAGGCTCCTACATCGGCAAGGTGCGCGACGACGAGCTTGGCAACATCTTTAGCCGCGACCTGGCTTCCCTGGGCATCGACCTTTGCAGCTCGCCGGCCGTCTCATCTTCGCCAACGGCTCGCTGTCTGATAGTCGTCACGCCTGACGGCCAGCGCTCCATGGCGACCTACCTGGGGGCATGCACGGAGCTGGGGCCTGATGACATTGACGCCGACACCATTCGCAGCCACTCCATCACCTACCTGGAGGGCTACCTGTGGGACGCTCCCGAGGCTATGGAGGCAATGGCGCTGGCGGCGCGCCTGGCCCACGACGCCGGGCGGCGAGTGGCCCTGACTCTCTCCGACCCCTTCTGCGTCGACCGGCACCGCGAGTCGTTCCGGGAGTTGATACTGGAGCACGTGGACATTCTGTTTGCCAACGAGGAGGAGCTAATCTCCCTGTACCAAGCGTCGAACATCCAAGAGGCCGTGGGGAGGATACGGCGCGATTGCCCTCTGGCCGCCGTAACCCGCAGCGAAAAGGGGTCGATAATAGTCACGGGCGAGGAGACCCACAACATCGACATAGTGCCGGTGGAGCGGGTTGTGGACGCCACCGGGGCAGGCGACCTGTACGCCGCCGGTTTCCTCTACGGCGTGACCCACGGCTACGACCTGCCCGCCTGCGGCCGCATAGGGGCCATAGCCGCCGCCGAGATCATCAGCCACATGGGAGCCAGGCCGGAGACCCGGTTGCAGGAGCTGGTACGCACTACAGATGGCTGAATGGAGCGACGGCCATAGGCTTCAGGCCGCTTTCGAGGACGGCGACCTGATGCGCCCGTCTGCCGACGCGCTCAACCTCGTCGACCTTGCCAGGGCTGCGGCCTCGCTGGCCGGTTCGGAGGATGTGACGATGACGGCTGGGTCTCGCTGTCTTGCCAGCCTCATCGGGCCGTCTCAGCACCTCGTTCTGGTCTTGGCGGACGGCTTTGGGATGAATCTCTTGGAGGCGATGGACAGCGACTCCTTTGCGCCGCATCACCTGGCAACCGAGCTGCAGACCGTCTTCCCCTCGACGACCGCCGCGGCTCTCACCTCTCTGGCCACCGGGGAGTGGCCGATTAAGCACACGATTCTCGGCTGGTTTCTATACTTGCCGGAGGTCGACGCCGTCACGACGATACTGCCCTTCGTGCGCCGTTCCGACGAAGTGAGCCTAACCGGACTGGACGTGACCCCGACGCAGGCCTTTCCGGTACGCTCTGCGATTTCGGGGATGCGGAGCAGACCCCTAAGCCTGGTCCCGGAACAGCTCGCCGGCAGCGTTTACTCTAACTATTTGGGGGACGGCACGCCCGTTCAGGGTTACAGGGGCCTGGAACGTGCTGTGGATGAGGTAATAAGGAGGGTGACCGAGGCTGAGGAGCCCACCTTCACGTACCTGTACTGGCCGATGATTGATGCCGCATGTCACGAACTCGGAACGCGGCATCCACAGACGGTTGCTGCCGTGAGACGACTGGATGACGAGCTGCGCAGGCTATCTGAGACTATGCCTGCTGGGGCCAGGGTCGTGGTCACCGCAGACCATGGACTGCTGGACACCCACGAGTCGCAGATGCACTGGATTGAGCCCAGAGACGCCCTCGCGTCGTGCCTCTCCAGGGAGCCGTCAGGCGACATGCGTGTCGTTTACTTCTCTGTTGGCAAGGGTCAGGAGGCACGCTTCCGCGCCGAGTTCTCTCGCCAGTTTGAGGGACGGTTCGTTCTCCTGTCCAGGGACGAGGCCCTGGAACTGGGGCTTTTCGGACCGGGCACGCCGTCGTCCCAGACCGGCCAGCGTATTGGAGACCTTGTCGCGATCTCCCTGGGAGCCGACATCATTCGATTCGACTACCTTGGCGTCGGGCGGGGAGGCTCCACAATTCCGGACGCTGCTCATCATTCGGGCCTGACCCCCACCGAGATGCGGATTCCCCTGATTGTGATCTAGGTTTGATCTTCCAGGGGGCGCCTTGGAGACTAAAACCAGTGCCGTCTACGCTGGAAGGGATAGGTCGAGCCATACCCACAATGGCGATGGGTTCTCCGGCATGGTCGCGATTCCTGTTCCCGTTCCTGTTTTCCGCGGAAGGGTTTCTCGCGGTCATCGGTCTTTCCTCTGTATTGTCTGCCTCGTTAGTGGGGGGCTGCATAGTACGCCACCTGTTGCTAGGTCACAATACGCCAGATGCAAATATGACTTCCTGCAAATGAGACCGAACAGTCCAAAGTGCGTGGGGTGCGGAAGTAGCTAGCCACCGGGCAATTCCTATGTATGTACTCACGGTCTCTCAGGCAAACGCCGCCAACCATCTGCTAAAGTGGGAGCAGAAGGAGCAGCCCTGGCAATCGGGCGACAAATTGATGTTGCGGATATCGAGATAGGGGGGTGGTTATAGCTACAGTCGCGATAGAGGAACGACTTGCCAGAATAGAGGCGACTCTACCGCACTTGGCATCCAAAGCCGTCCTCAATCCCTGGGAGTCAGGATGTACGGGGTGATGGTCGCGGTAGTCAGCGCCGGTGTGGCATTCCTAAAGCTGACCGGGACGTGAGAAATGCGTTACGCGGTCTTCTTCATTCTGATTCTAGTGCTTGCCTCATGCAGAGCGCCAGCACAGCCCACGCCTACCGCTACGCCAGATGCCACTGCCACTGCGGAATTGGCAAAAGCGGCTGAGGCTGTCGACCAGTTCAGGAGAGCGGGGCCCCAGACCTTCCAGGATATCCTCGCCCTGGAAGAGTCGGCGGGGGTAGAGTTCATGGACACCGTCTGTAGAGTATCGAAGAGGAAGTATGTGCCCGATCTCTACCCAATGGCACTGACCGTAGATACCAACGAGTTCTTTGCCATTCGGAACTACTGCCTTGGAACCCGATGGGACAGCTATACGTGCATAGGGTGTAGCAAGGCCGAAAAGATCGCGAGGGTCAGAAGAGTGGCACTGGCAAATCCAGAGATGGAACGGGATGAAGTGCAGATATGGAATGACCGGCCGAGACCCATCGCCTTTTATGCGGCTTCCTAGCCTGGATCCCGCTTTGCAAAAACCCGTAGGCACGGCGTAGGCACGAAAAGCACGTCTATTCTGCACTTCCCTCTATGTAACGGGCTTAATTGTTCCATATCCACTTGTCTGCTACAATTCGCTCTGTGTAGCCATAGCTACTAATGTTGCAGTATGGAGGACATCTCCTCCGCCAGAGCGTATATGAAGCTGCACGAATACCAAGCCAAGTCGATTCTCTCAGGTTACGGCATGAATGTGCCGCGCAGCGGCGTTGCCACCACACCCCAGGAAGCACGCGATGTAATGCGCCACCTGGGCAGTCCCGCCGTGATAAAGGCCCAGGTGCATGCCGGCGGCCGCGGAAAGGGAGGCGGCATCAAACCGGTCAAGACCGCGGAAGAGGCGGAGGACGCCGCCGCTGCCATTCTGGGGACCCGGCTGGTAACGCCTCAAACAGGACGTGCCGGTGCTCCGGTAAGCATGGTCATGGTGGAAGAGGCGCTAGAAATTGAGCAGGAGCTGTACGTTGGGATAGTCATAGACGCTACTGCTCGTGCGCCCGTGGTCATCGCCAGCAGCGCCGGAGGCATGGAGATAGAGGAGATAGCCCGCGATCACCCGGATCTCATCCTCCGAGAAGTGGTGGAGCCGACGGTAGGCTTGCGAGCCTACCAGGGGCGTCGTCTTGCGGCGGGAATGGGGCTGCCTTCCGCCCTGGCGAACACCATAGCTGACCAGATGATTCGCTTGTACCGCGCTTTCATAGCGAGGGATTGTTCACTGGCGGAGATCAACCCTATGGCGATAACCAAGAGCGGCCAGGTAGTTGTCATGGACGCTAAGATGACATTGGACGATGACGCCGCTTTCCGCCAGTCGGGGATGCCCGGCCTGCGCGACTGGAGCCAGGAAGAGAGGCTGGAGGCCAAGGCGGGGCAGGCTGGCATAGCTTACGTCAAGCTGAACGGAGAGGTCGGCTGCCTTGTGAACGGCGCCGGGCTGGCCATGGCCAGCATGGATACCATCAAAGAGGGCGGATGTGAGCCAGCGAACTTCCTGGACGTGGGCGGCGGCGCAGAGCCCATCCGCGTGGCTGAGGCCATGGGCATCATTCTGGCCGACCGGCAGGTGACGAGCGTACTGGTAAACGTCTTTGGCGGCATTGCACGTTGCGACGACATTGCGGAAGGCATTGTCCGAGCCGTGCCGGAGGGCCGTAGAGAGTTGCCCATAGTGGTTCGCTTCCTGGGCACCAACAAAGACGAAGGCACTCGCATTCTCCAAGAATCGGGGCTCAACACCCACTTTGTGGACAGCCTTGCGGAGGCGACGAAAATCCTGAGGGAGATGCGCTCGGCATGAGCATCCTGGTAGATAAGACATCTCGTATATTGGTGCAGGGCATCACCGGCAAGCAGGGTACCTTCCACTCCGTGCAGATGCTGGAGTACGGCACCAACATTGTGGCCGGAGTGACTCCGGGCAGGGGCGGCCAGAAGTTCCAGGAGACGGTGCCCGTCTTCGATGCGGTGGAGACGGCGGTGAAACAGACCGACGCCGATACCTCGATAATCTTCGTGCCCGCTCCCGGCGCAGCCGACGCCATATTGGAGGCCGCCGACGCGGGCATATCCCTGGCCATCTGCATCACGGAGGGTGTGCCAGCCCTGGACATGGTGAACGTACTGCGCTCCCTGCCGGAATCCAGCATGCGAATCATTGGCCCCAACTGCCCGGGCGTCATCTCTCCCGGCCACAGTTGCCGCGTGGGCATCATGCCCTCTGAGATACACATGCCTGGCAACGTGGGCGTGGTCTCCCGCAGCGGAACGCTCACCTACGAAGCGGTCAACGCATTGACCCAGGCGGGTATCGGCCAGTCTACTTGCGTAGGCATTGGCGGCGACCCCCTGGTGGGGACCAGCTTCGTAGACGTGCTGGCCATGTTCCAGGAAGACCCGGAAACGGAAGCCGTGGTACTGATCGGAGAGATTGGCGGCAACCGCGAGCAGGAAGCGGCGGAGTTCATCAAGAAGGGCGGATTCACCAAGCCGCTGGTTGCCCTTGTGGCGGGCCGCTCCGCGCCGACGGGCAAGCGGATGGGCCACGCCGGCGCCATCATCACGGGCAGTGCGGCCACCGCGTCCGACAAGATACACGCCCTCTCCGATGCGGGCGCCACCATTGCCGCCACGGTGGAAGAGGTAGGCGCCGTAATGAACGGCGTGCTGGCGGCGGATAGGGTGTAGCCTAACGGCACGCAGGGGCAGCCCTCGCGTAACCCTGGCTCCCTTCACCCCCATATCAATCTTCCCCCGTTGTACAGACCGGAGAGATGGGTAACAGTTGTTCGGAGACATAGGTAACACATTCTATTGATTCATGTCTATGGTAGCGATCGGCT
>DAOUKI010000149.1:0-15791 GCA_034421495.1 Dehalococcoidia bacterium
TCAACCCCGTATCGGCGCGGATGCGTGCGGCGTCCTCCCACAGTTCGCGCGTGGCTGGGACTAGACTAACCTCCTGCGCATCGAACATCGACCGGAGCAGCATCTCGACAACCCCGTCGCCCTCCCTCAGCGGCTTGACGAGGGTTTCCAATACCGTGATGTCGCTGCTCGCAACATCAAACTCACCGGCCCGTGCCTGCTGCCACATGGGTTCAAGCAATGTGCGGTACGGTTCGACGAGCTCCACGCTGTAGATAAAGCCATTGGCGTCGAGGTAGACAGGACCATTCAGGGGTAGGGTCAGCGGTCCCACGATGCTCTCTCTTCCTTGATGTAGTCGTCGACTTCCTTCCCAGTCTTGAAAAGGCGATGCCCCGGCGCCTCGGCCAGGATGTCGACTACGGACCGCCGTTCGGCAGACGAGGAGGGCGTCACCACCACGTCCACTGTCTGCCCCGCCTCGAGCTCCGGGCTGGCAACCTCCACCCTGCCTCCGGGCAGCACCTTCGTCCGTATGTGCAATGCCTTCTGCATTGTTTCAACTCCTTCCTACAATACGTGCCTTCATTGCTTCCTTATCATCTTTCAATCTTACGCGTCTTCCTGGTCTGAGCTTGAGGACCTGTTTCCCTTGGAATCTTGTCCCGAATCCTGGACGAGTTGACCGGCGATGGCTATAAGCCCGCCTATACCAACTCCCACCAGGGAGCTTAGGACTATTTCAAGCGTGTTGGTACCGGCACCGTCCGTACGCTCCTTTAGCAATCCGATGAGTTGGGCTCCAAATGTTAAAGTCAAGATTGCCACTAGGGTTGATACCCAGAGCAAATTAATTCTTATCGTTGCGACCTTGTCCGGGCGTTTCCACAGCAGCAACCCCAAAGATATAGACATCGCTGCGATTAAAGCCAATATCGGCAAGACTTCTGACCACTGCATAGATAGACCTCCTCTATCTACTCCTCACGTCCCCATGCGGTACTTGATGTTGTAGTCTATTATGAAGCCTAGTCGGTCACCGAAGTAATTATCGCCGCCACTCTCCCCATTTGTTAGAGCGCAAGAAAATCGGTTGTCTGTATGAGTTGAGGGCACAATGATCCAAGTTTCCATATTGTTCTTCGTCTTCCAACACATCAATGAAGCGAACCGTTCGAGCCGCAACTGAAAGTAGATTGAAATTGGCTTCAACAGGGAGTGGGCTACCTGTCCCGTCCATCCTAATGCGGAACTCATCCCAGACTCTCTTTTCAAGGTTAATGCAGTCTTCTATTTCAACTATCGCTCGCATCAATGCGCCCGAATCAATAAGGGCAGGCCCGATGGTCCTGATTGTCTGAGTACAGTAACTAGCCAACTTCTCGAACCCTTCAAACACCCAATGCAGTGACCTGTACGAGTCCATTCCTGCCGAGTAGGCGTCAGTAAACTCTATGATTCTTTCGTCTACAATCTTGAGCACCCATTCACGGGCCTTATCATAGCTCATACTGTAGCGCCCCGGACGCCCCTGCCCCTGCTCGGCAGTAGACACAATCGCATTTCTCGCCAGAACCAGGAGACGGGCAATTGACCATTCAACAAGCCTTGGTAGGTTGGTACGGCCCATGTCGGCGATTTCGTCAGGTGTAGCCCCTCTCGTAGAACTTCCGTCTCTGACGTAGACTGTATTGCGAGTCAGTTTTCCAAAATCAGCCAGCAAGTACACTGGTCTCCGTTGAATCGGAATACTGAAAACTCCTATTCTTTTTCCATCTGAGCTAAAGGGGAAATAGGAGAAGGCTGCGGGCCGGTTTGTCTTGTTATTCACAAACTGGTGCAATGAGGCGTCCTCCCAGTGCTGGTCAACCCCTACCACTACGCTCCTGCCACCTCTGTCTTCTTCCACGCCAACCAGAATGTACGCGGTCCGGTAACGGTGTGTGTTGACCATGGCAAGGATGTCCTTCAAGAGTTCGCCCTTCACCTGGACGGTCTCATTCTCGAAGGGATACTGTTCTCTCTTGAAGTCCAGTGTAGGCCCCTCATCCATGTTCAGGAGAGCCTCTAGCATCTCGCTATTGAAGGGTGGCTCTTGCATGGTCATGATCCGTCTGCTCTACCCCTCCCGACCCATGCGGTACTTGATGTCATAGTTTATTATGAAGTCCAGTTCCTCGTCCGTGAAGCCGTAGTGCTCGCCAAGCACGAGGTCGATTTCGTCGATTATCGCCTTGCTCAACCGTGGGTAAGTAGACTGAATTGTCAGGCTTCCCTTACTACGATAGTTGATCGTTGACATCTCTGAGTGGGTTTGTATGTCATCCATGAGTTCTTCGGCGATGCCTGCCATTCGTCGAATCCTATCCTTGTCATCAAGATTCAACCGCGTCATCTCGATCTCACGCTTGTTCAGATTTCTGCAATCCGAGAACAGTGTGACCAGCCAATAGAATAGAGTCGAGTTAAGGAAAGCTAGCACAGCACCTTTGTCTACCTGATTGGCAAATTTGATTTCCTTGAGTTCAGAGGGCTTCCTCAACTTGCCAGCCGCGTCATAGATTACTGGAACGAAGTCAAGAATCTGCACGAAGCTGCTCAACTTCCTCGTATAGAAGATTGTTTCTTGCCCGGACCTTCTTACAGATGCTGTGAGCGTCGATGGTTTGCGATGGAACTTCCGGAGAATCGACATCTCGAGAGGATGCCCATACTTTGGCAAAAGACCATTGGAACTGGTTCCAGTGGTCTCCATGAAAGTCAGTCTTTGAAACAGGATGTCTCTTTCGATGGCTTGCCACTTATTGTAGGCAGTTGAGAACACCCTACGTGCACTGGAACCGACATTCAGGAGATAAATGGAAAGTCGACAGTGCTCAATCCCGTCAAACAGTCTGCTAGGTCTATCATTGAAGTGACTTACAACCATATCGCCAGCACCCGCGAGGGAGCTTCTGAGTGGGGCGAACCCATCCGTGCATGCGCCAGACACTGGGACTATCATGCCGAATCGGCCATCGCTTAGGATCGTCAGTGACCGCTCCATCATCATTGCGTATAAGTTGCCGCACTCTTCGGTCACCATGCCGCGTACCGAATACACACCCTTCACCTTGCTGTACTCAACGTACGGCGGGTTACCAATCACTACGTCAAATCCGCCCTTGTCCATGATCCCGTAGAACTCGACGAACCAGTGGAAGGGCTGATGGCTGGCGCGCCAAGCGTTGTAGGCTGCGGGCTTGCTAGGGTCGACTCCATACTCTCGGGCCAGGTGGAGATCCAGCTCGTCGTCGAGGCTGCGGAGGCGTTCACGGAGGGCTTGCTTGTCCTTGGAGGTTACCTCTCCACCGAGCATCGTCTGTTGCCAGCGGAACTGATTGAAAGCTGAACTGGCAATCTCCGCCTCCTCATTGATCCGGTCGAGGGCCTCCTGGTCCTCTGGGAACACCTGCCGATGTTGGCCGTTAGGCATGACGGTCATAGCCTGCCGTACGGCTTCCAGTGATGTGAAGCCCACTAGGGTGTTGCCAGTGCGGATGTTGAAGTCAATGTCCGGTAACGGCTCAATCTGGTCGTAGGACTCCAACTGGGCAACCAACTTGAGGAATAGGCGCAGTTTGCAGATTTCGACGGCTGCTTCCTCAATGTCCACGCCGTAGAGATTGTTGAGGACGATGGACTTGAGGATGAAGTAGCGCTCGCTAGGGTGTTTTTCCACCTGCTCCAGGATTCGACGAAAGTCCCCCAGGTGCTCCGGGCTGCGCTTGCGCTCAGATCTTTCGGCATCGTCCAAGAAACCTCGCATCCCCTCCAGACAGGCGGTGTAGAGGGGTTCCAGGACGTTGAGGGCGGCGAAGAGGAAAGCACCGGACCCACAGGTTGGATCCAGGACGGAGATTCCGGTGTCGCTACGTTCGCGGTTGCCGTAGAGGGCGTGCCAAAAGGCGCGCAGCAACTCCGGACCCTCACTCTGGGCGACGACATCCCTGGCGAACTTCTCGACGTCGAGATTCAGCGTGATGAGGTCGTTGATCTCCTGCACCTCACCGGAGGCGAGCTTGGCCTTGACGCCTTCGTATCGCTGACGGCGGGCGACGACCTCCCGCCAGGTCTCGGTTGGCAGAGCGTAGTCCTCCGGCGCAGAGGCGTTCCAGCTGCCGCGTTTGGACACGTCGTCGATACCGGCGGCGATGTCCTCTGGCAGGTCGAAGCGCGCTTCAAGGCGTTGTGGGTCTTCCGGCTGCCGGGAGTTCCATACGATGCCGTGGCCGACGGCTGGGTAGATGTATCGGTCCGGGTCATCGCGCAACAATCGCCACACCCCGCCGTCTGGCTCGAAAGCAATTGGGCACTCCTTCCTGGCGGCGTTGAACAGGAAGGGGATGACGGTGTTACGGGAGATGTAGCCGGTGATGTCCTCCTTGGTGTAGTAGGCCCCCATCTGCTTCTGGTTGACGTACTTCTCAAAGATGTAGCCCAGCACGTCTGGGTTGATCTCGTTGTCCTCCCGGTAGGGCCGCTCGTCCAGGTGCCAGCGGTATCCGTCGAAGAAGTCGAAGACCCGCTCGAAGGCGGCGTCGGGAATGGATATATCGGGGTTGTCCCTCTCCAGGTCATGTACGTCAAAGAGGCCGCCGTTGAGAAAAGGGACTCTCCCAAGGAGCGCGGCCAGTTCCGGCGCGCGCTGAGCTTCGGGCTGGCCGAGGCCCTCGTGGAACAATCGCAGAAGGAAGAGTCGGTAGAATTGCTGGAAGCGTCCGCTGCCGCTCTGCTCCTGCACCATCTTCAGGCGGTTGCGCAGATAGTCAAGGTCTCCGTCCAGGAAACCCTGCTTCTGGACGAAGTAGACGAACATCATGCGGTTGAGCATGAGGGAGGCGTACCAGTCGCGATCGCCTTGGGCCGTGATACCCTCGATGAACTTCCCGAAGGCCCCCAGCTCCTCCTTGAAGCGATCGTAGAAGCGCTTGGTGACCTTCTCTACGTCCAACGCCGCCCGGACCCGGGATGCGACAAGGGCGATATTCAGCGACGGCTCTTCATCCAGAGAGACGAATAGTGGCTGAATGCGTTGGAGCAGATGATCTCCGCTTGCACCGGTAGTGACAGGGTACTCACGGCAGGCAGCCGGCTTGCCGGTCTCTCGCCTGACCCACTGCCAGACCTGAGCCTTGCGGCCTGGGTCGGTGAAGATGATGAGGTGCTCGAAGGTGCGCTTGGCGACCTCGCTCTCAATCTTGCGCCGGACTGGATACTGGGGGACGTTGTTGTCGAAGCTGGAATCGCACTCGTAAACGGCGAATCCCGCCTTCTCCGCTATGGGGTTGAGCGTGTAGTCCCGCTCGTTGACTCGGACGATGAACGGCTCCGTGACGTAGTGGTCCCAACCCAGGCCCTCCACGAAGAGGCGCCGAAAGTCGAAAGCCTGTAGATGGGGCCGTAGCTCTTCAATGGAGACAGCCATCAGGAGTCACCCTCCGTATTGAACAATCCCAAGGAGCAGATGATCTGCGGTTCCTGGGCTTCGGCAGCGGCGTCCCCGGTCAGGCAGAGTCTGTCCTCTTCACGCAGTGACATGACGATCTCGGACAACTGGTCGTCCGAGACGCCGCTGCGGAGTTGCCGGTTCAGGGTATCCACCGCCGACGGGCGCAGAGGGTAGCGGTAGATGTCGTCTATAGCCTTGTGCAGCCCATCTACGTCGAACAGCTGGCCCTTAATGGTGTCGGTGTAGGCCTTGAGGCGGGTGTAGGTGCGGAAGCGGGCACCGGAGGGCCTTCCCAACTGGCCGCCGACTCGCTTCTCCTCCCTAACGACGTGCCTGACCCCCTCGGCAACAAGCTCGTGGTGGCTCTCGTGATGAGGCTGCGCCGGGGTGTCGGGCCTGCACTCGGCGGCGGAGAGGATTTCAAGCTGCGACTCGGTGATGCTTTGCCCCTCGCGGTCCACGTAGGCTAAGGCGTCGTTGCCATCGGCGGTACGCATGAACACGAGGACACCCTCTGGCCGTTGGGCGATAGGCGTGTGCTCTCGCGAGGAGAAGACGACGTCCGGCAAGTCGGCCACGGCCTTCTCCAATCGCGGGTCCGAGCCGATGGCGTTCTTCCATATCTGGTAGGCATGGGACGCCAGGTCCACGTCGCCCTCAGGGTCCCCGTCCAGGATGCCAGCCCGCTCGTGGTACAGGTTGAGGATGGCTTGATCGTCGTCTTCGTCCTCGAAGAACGCCTCGTCAGCGCCGACCACTTCGGCGTTCTCCCTGAGCCGCTCCCGGACCCGTCCGCGCAGGTCAATGATGCGCTCAACGCCCTCGGCCGGTAGGAAGGAGTGACAGAGTATCTCCTCCGCCTTCTGCCCTATGCGGTCGACGCGACCCGCACGCTGGATGAGTCGGATGATGGCCCAGGGCAGGTCGTAGTTCACGACGACGTGGGAGTCCTGGAGGTTCTGGCCCTCGCTCAGCACGTCGGTGGCAACCAGGACGCGAAGCTCCCGCTCCGGTTTGCCCTGGCCCGGCCGCTGGTTGCTGTCCGGGCTAAAGCGCCATGCCGAATCCGTGGGGTCGGCGGAGCTGCCGGTAACTCCTGCCATGTCCACAACCCCTCTCTTCTTGAGCTGCGCTTCCAGGTAGTCAACCGTGTCGGCGAACTGAGAGAACACCAGCACTTTCTGATCTGGGAAGGCCTCCGTCAGCAGTGAGTTAAGCGCGTCGAGCTTGGCGTCTTTGGCGGGGTCCCAGTCCCCGTAGGCTTGAAGTATGTCCACGAGGGCGTTGGAGTCCGACTGAAGCTCGCTCTCAAGGGAATTCTTGAATAGGTCAGCCCGGAGCCACTTGAAGCGGCGATTGTAGCGGCCCTTGTACTCGCCATAGATCTGGGCTGCCCGTACCTCAAAGTCGGAGGCAGTCCGAGTGCCGCCGGTCTTCTCTACTGCTTCCTCTTGATCATCGTCATCAGGGTCGAAGAGGGCTCCCTTTGCTTGGTCCGCGTCTTCGTCTGTGAATCGTGAGTCCAGCATCTCGGCGTCCTGCGTGCCAATAGGCAGCGATAGACCGTTCCTGATGGCATGGAGGAAGACGTAGTTGCGAAGAATGTGGCGTTCAACAGATTGGAGGAAGGCCGCACCGCTGCTCTCCAGGCGCTTGAACAGATTGGTACGGCAGAAACCGATGAGCGCCTTGCCAGCCCGGGACAGGTCGTCGATCTGTCGCTGCTCCCCTGTAGTGGGAGGCGTCCCTGGGTTATCCAGCACGTAGTTGCCGAGGCCGTACCTGGGCAGGTGGAGGTCCTTCACTATGTCGACCACCTTCGGTGAGTATAGCTTGGCGTACTGGTCGTTGGGGTTGGAGTCGTCGATGGCGAACTTGACCGTCTTTGGCACGCGGGTAGGAAAGAAGGAGCGGGTACCGTCCTCGTAGGTGAGGAACTTCCGCCCGGTCTCCTGGTCGGTATCGGCGTAGTTGTCCTGGATGAAGCTGCGGGTACGGCGCACGAGGTAGAGTCGCATCAGATCGC
Source organism: Dehalococcoidia bacterium (assembly GCA_034421495.1). Lineage (GTDB taxonomy): Bacteria > Chloroflexota > Dehalococcoidia > Lucifugimonadales > QGNO01 > DAOUJH01. Next base: position 7,497 of record DAOUKI010000149.1, read on the forward strand.
GCCAGTCGTCGGCCTGTTCGCTGAAGTCAAAGGCAGGCAGCGTCCGTGGCGAGGCCTGGTGGCGGCTGGAGAACTCGACATGGCCGCCAATCGCGCTGATGTACCGTTCAGGGCGGATGCCCAGATCCTGGGATTCCTCTACGAAGATGCGAAGCTGGCTGGACAGATCCAGATACGTCTTGTTGTAGGGCGTGGCCGATAGGAGGATGCACTTGCTCTCATTCTCGCGGACGTACTCCTGGATGGCCCGATATCGCTTGCCCTCGCGGTTGCGAAGGTTGTGACTTTCGTCGATGACGACAAGCCGGTAGCGGCGCAGGGTGGGCAACTCGCCGATAACCCTGCTCAGGGACAGCACCCTGGCCCGCAGTTGGTACTGGTACACATAGTCTTCCCACATCGGGACGAGGTTCTTTGGGCAGATGATCAACGTCTCCAGCCCGTAGTCGTCCTCGAAGATGCGAGCGACGGCAGTGGCCATGAGCGTCTTGCCGAGTCCCACTACGTCCCCGATAAGCACGCCGTTGCGCTTGTTAAGGTGATGGGCTGCTATCTTGACCGCCGCGGCCTGGAAGTCGAACAGCCGGTCACCGAACACCTTGGGAATCCTGAACTCGGCGAGGCCGGCGCGAGCTTCGTGGGAGAGGTGGTAGGCCATCTTCAGGTAGACGTGGTGGGGAGGTATCAATGCCTCCCGCGCCCAACTCTCTTCAATGATCTGGAGCAGTTCCTCCGTGATGTCCACGCAGTATCGGTCGTTCCACCTGTCCTCGAACCACTGCTTGAGTTTCACCGTGGCGTCCTGGTCGAGCACATCCACGTTCAACTCGCCCTGTGCCGACAGACCCGCGAAGGTCAGGTTGCTGCTTCCCAGGTAGCCCACAATGGGGTTGATGGGATCGTCGCGAAACAGAAGGTAGAGCTTTGCGTGCAGTGGGTGACGCAGAAAGAGCTTGACGATGACCTTCTTGGCACGAAGCTGTTCGGCCAGTCGCCGCAAGGTCCTCTCGTCGGCATTGGTAGGAGCGCCGATGGTGAGCTGCTGACGAAGCTGTTCGGCCAACTGGACTCTCAGGCGATGCGCCGTCTGGTTATCGATACTGGAAGGCCCATTGATGAGACTCAGCGCATCCCGGAGGTCGTCGTGAGGAAGTCTCTGCATCCCGATGAGTACGCGGCACGGTCCGTCACCATCGCTCCAGTCGTCCACATGCGGCACGAGTCCGCCCCAACCGCGTAGGTTGAAGTAGCCGACGCAGAAGTCTGCTCGGGAAGAGAGCTTCAGAGTCTCTTGCAACGCGGTCAGGAGACTGGAATCAGGCGCTAGGTTGTCGAAGATACGTGGCATAAATGCTCTACTCGTTATTCGGACTTTGGGCCAGCGTTGTCCTACGCCCCTGATGAGTCTTGGGCATATTGCCACCTCCTGCCTTCACCCATTCGTCTACCTCCGAAAGCCGAAAGCGAAGAAGCCTTCCCACCCTGTGTGCTGGGAAGTCCTTCGAGTCAACCCAACGGTAGATGGAGTCTTTGCCTACGCTCAGGTGGGCAGCCACGTCAGCGATATCGACCCAACCTTCTTCAGACGCCATGTCCGATAACTCCTTACAAAGAAAACCTACAGATTACAATGAAAGTATAGATTTGTGGGCTTCCACTGTCAATTTCCAGCCATTCGGAATCTCTAAGACCGGAGTTCAGTTCTTCGGGCAACAAAAGAGGCGGCGTATATGGGCTGTCAATGGAGACGCCAATATAGCCCAGATGTCTACTAGCTGCCGTAGTGGGCCCAGGTCAGTTGGTCCCCAGCACGGTCCAGATAAAGGCATGGACCCATTGAAACCCAAGACAGGACGAGTACATCGTCAGGTGATGCAGCGGCTCCACCGAAGACGCAAAAGGAGGGCCGCATACATGGGCAGTCAGGGAGGGCATCGCCGATGGAGCGATGCCCTCCCCTTTTGCGTCATGGCCTAGTGTCCCGCGCCGACTGGCTCGGCCTCGCGCTCCCGTTCCACCGCCCACTCGAAGAGGGACAGGGACGGGGCATAGGCCTTGCGGCACTTCGGCTTGACCGGCTCGGCCATAAGCTCCGCCCAAGAGAACAGCGTCTTCTGCAACTCCTCGTCCGTGCCATGGCTGACCCTCCCGGAGATGCCGTCGGTAAGCAGGCCGGTCAGGGCGCCGTGAACCGTAGCGTAGGGCTCTCCCAGGATGTCAGCCCGCTGCGCCAAGTCGATGAACCGCATCCAGGGAGGCGGTCCAGTGACTGTTGTTCGGGGATGGCCATAAATAGAGGGTAACGACAGAGTCACGGTGGGACATCGCAGAGGAATGCGTCGGTATTTCAGTCTGCGCACTGCTGGAGTTCCACAGTGGTTGTCCCGGTTGCCGATTACGGACTCGGGAAGTCAAAATCGGTTTGGATGCCGCAGGCCTCCACAGCCTGACCGAGCGCAGCGCTTTCCTCCATGGTCAGGCCCTCTTCGGAGGTGTCGGCCCCCGACAAGACGGCGATGATGCGTTCACCCGACGAAATGTCTTCAAGCTCCTGTATCAGGCACGCGATGTCGTTCGGATTGGGCCCGGGACCTTCGCCGGGAGGCGTCAGGGCGGCGGCCTCCTCCGGCGTCAGACATGCTATGAACTCGAGCATCGCTGGGCCCAGGCCGTTGGTGAAGGCGTCTCCCTGTCCTATAGCCTCCATGATGGCCGGGTCGTCGCTGAGCAGCTGTAATATGCAGTCCCGCGTCCCTGCACTGAAGCCGCCAGTGGCAATCGAGATCATTGAGATACTCGCAGATGTCTGGTGCCCTAGTGTGAGGCATGGGACCTGCGGGGAAGGACCGATGCCGCCGCCCTCTAGCAGTTCACCCGCTTCTCCGACCAGTGGAGCCTCCAACATGGTTTGGTAGCTGGCGCCGAGTTCGTTGCGTAGGCAGGAGACCTCTTCGTCGGTCAGAAGGGCAACCAGGTCCTGGCCTGTGGATGACATGTCCAGATCCCAGAACTCAACCTCCGTTGAAACGGTGGAATCAGGCGTGGGGGAGGACGTGACGGTAGGAGCCGGGGTGGGGGAAGCCGTGGGTGTCGGGGTAGTTAACGGCGGCGCCGTGGGAGTCTGGGTAGGAGCTGAGGTAGGTGTCGATTCCTCTCCCTCACAGGCTATGGCAACAGCAGCGAGCATCATCATGGCTACCCATAGGAGAGCAACATAGAAGGGGCGCGGTCCCCTCCAATGTGGTCGTGGCATGATTCTCCTCCTTACCCGACTATGACGATAGCGCTCGTGTCGTTACGCCGCCAGTTCGAACCGAAGCACGAAGGCTCTTGATTATTATCAAGTCTGGTGGACCAGCAGGCAAGAACTGGCCGGTATGAGGTGAGACCGAGAAGGCCCAGCGACGACAAGTGCCCTTGGGAGTCGCTGACCCGCAACGGTTCCTCAAGCGCACTGAGAAACTGGTAGACCAGCAGGCCGCCGGGCATGAAGTTCTTCAGCCTTCGTCGTTCTTCGTCCGTAATTTCGCAGATGTCGAAGTCCGGTGGCCTGCTCGAGCCGTCGAAGATGATGGTCACCCCGTAGCGGGACCCGGTCAGGGCAATTGCACCGTCCACCACCTCCTGCAACACCTTGTCGAAGTCCAGGCTCTAGTTGGTATGCAGGCTGGCCTCGCTCATGCGGGAGAGTCGGTCTCTTCGTACTTGGCACTCGGGTTCCGCTTCCAGTTTTGCCGCCCGGTTCAATGCCGCACCCCGCTCGTGATGTGATTTTGCGGTTAGTATACCATGTTATCTAGCCTTCATAAAAGGATTTTAACCCAAAATTTCACTAAGATTGTCACCAATAATTTACTGACGATTCACCTGATATCGCCTATATTACTTAATGAAGAGGCGCGTCTCATCGGGTTTGTGGGAGTCATATTCGGCTGTTGGGAAGTCCGTTAGCCGCACGTTTAACAAAGGAGGTTGAAGCATGATTAGGCTGCTCGTGATTGGAGGACTGGTTGCCCTTGCCGCCGTCTTCATCGGGTGCGGTGGGGACAACGACAAGAAGTGCAAGGACTTGTATTACACGGACCGGGAGATCTCCGACTCCGAGGGTTTCTGGTGGCTTGAGAATTGCACCATGAGGAACGGGGTGCCAGTTGCGAAATAGGAGGTAGCGTTTTCTATGGATAAATCGAAGTACCCCAACATAGCAGCCGTGATTGTCGGACTGCTAACCGTCATCTTCGCCTTCCTGCCCTGGGCATCGGCCAGCCTGGGTCCCGTGTCCATAAGCGAGGCCGGCACATCGGGAGACGGGATTATCACCCTGATTATGGGCATCTTTGCCATGGGCGGAGCGGCCCTGGCAATGGTGAGACGCAGGTTCGGATGGGGTGTCGTCATTGTCATGGGGGCCATCGTAGCACTGGTCGGGATAATAGACCTGGCCGAAGTTGGCGGAACGGAAGGGGTTTCAGTTGGAGCAGGGCTGGTGCTCACCTTCATCTGCGGCCTGGCCCTGATAGCGATAAGCGTGTGGGCGCTCTGGTTCTGGAAGCAACCCGAAGACGAGTTCGCCTGGACTGAGAGCTAAGTGGGAGGTAGGGCATGCCAGATTTCTGGACGATGCTATGGATTATCGCAGTGGGTATTCTTGTGTATGGTGTAGGGGTTGCCTGTTTCGGGAAGGGGCGTTGAGGCGCTGATGCCCGCACCCAACTTCGCCGACAAGACCATCTGGACGGGGGATAACCTGGACATACTCCGGGGGATGAACTCGGAGTGCGTTGACCTCATCTACCTGGACCCGCCCTTCAACTCCAACCAGAACTACGCCGCGCCCATCGGGAGCAAGGCGGCCGGCGCTGCCTTCAAGGACACCTGGACGCTGTCGGACCTGGACGTGGCGTGGATGGGCCTGATAGCGGACGAGCAGCCGGCGGTAGCGAACCTGCTGCACACGGCGAAGCTGACCCACGGGAAGGGGATGCAGAGCTACCTTACGATGATGGCTGTGAGGCTGCTGGAGATGCGGCGTGTGCTGAAGGATACGGGGAGTATCTATCTACATTGTGACCCGACGGCCAGCCACTACCTCAAGCTGCTCATGGATGCTGTGTATGGACAGGGGGAACTTCAGGAATGAGGTGATATGGTTGCGCTATGATGGCCGCTTAAAGGGCAGCCAGCACTCGCCGAAGTCATGGGGTGCTCATCACGGCTCGCTCCTGTTCGCATCAAAGACTGATTCTGCTAAGGTTCGTCCATTCCGTTTGATTACAGACGATGAGATGATGCAGCGCTTCCCCAAAGTGGATGACAAAGGGCGCCGCTATACGACCATAGCCCACTTCAGAGGAGTGAACATGGGAGACCGCCCAAACCTTTGCTATGAGTGGCGAGGATTCCGCAATCCGAACCCATCAGGTTGGCGTGTCAGTAAGGAACGGCTAAAGCAAGAGTACCAAGATGGCGGTGTGGTAATCAGGCCCAACGGTACATTGGAGCGGCGACGATTCTACAACCCAAGCGTTGGTGTCAAGGTAGGAAACGTCTGGACAGACATTCCATCGCCACCACCAACCGAACTGATTGGCTTCCCTACCCAAAAGCCATTAGAACTCCTGGAGCGCATAATCAGGGCATCCTCCAACGAGGGAGACATGGTGCTAGACCCCTTCTGTGGCTGCGCTACGGCATGTGTAGCAGCCGACACCCTCAACCGCCAGTGGGTGGGTATAGACATTTCCGAGAAGGCCGTCGAGTTTGTCAACATGCGCCTACAGCAGACCATGGGCAGCCTCTTTCACAACCGCTATGTCACGTCCCGCACCGACGTTCCCAGGCGCACCGACATAGACACCCCCAAGAACTACCGCCAGAGCAAGCACGTCCTCTTCGGTCGGCAAGAGGGTCTATGCGGCGGCTGCAAGGTGATGTTCCCCTTCCGCAACTTCACCGTAGACCACATCGTGCCCCAGAGCAGGGGCGGCACGGACCACCTGGAGAACCTGCAACTGCTGTGCGGCGCCTGCAACTCGATGAAGGGAGACCGGGACCAGGCATACCTGGGAGCACGGCTAAAAGAAACGGCCGTAGCGTAGGAATGGGCATGGCAAATCATAGGCTTGACCCTAGTTCGAGAAGAGAAATGGAAAAGCATATACTTAGAACCGTAGCCGATTATGGCCAAGTTTACGACGTTTCAGTAGCGTATGTGCAACTAATGGCGGAATATTGGAAAGATGACGACAGGACACGGGGGCAAGTGGCTGCCATGTTAGGTGGTCTTGAAAAAGATGGATTCCTAAATGCATACACAGAAATGAACGGACTACGCTGTCGTGCATTAACAGCCAAAGGTTGGGACCGACTTTACGAGTTAGAACATCGATATTTATATTGGATGAAAAAACAGTGGTTTCCGCTTGTCGTGGCCGTTGCGTCGACCCTGATAGGTATTGTGAGTATCACCATCTCTATCATCTTCAGGGCGTAACCCAAGCCCATAACTACTCGGATATATGTTCTGAAAGGATGGCCATAGAGTGAAAGGAGCAACAGTTGCAAGTCCGTAGGCGTGTTATCAGAGAGTGGGCCGACTCGGATGGTCTCACTGTCTCTATCGGTTACCGATATTTGCTCAAGAAAAAGAAAACGGCCACACATGCGGGGAGAACGACTACTAGAATGGTAGTCAGAGATGCAAACGGGGAAGAGGTGGCCTTTCCAATGTCCCTCGCCATTGAAATGACTTTTCACGATATGGGTTCCTAATGCCCAAGACAGGAATCCGCTCCTACAACACCAAGACCAGGGGACAGTGCTAGCTGGCCTACTACCACCGGGACGGCAAGCAGGTCCTCAAGCGGAGCTTCCGCACATCCCGCCAGGCGGAACGCTGGCGCTCCGAGGCCCTCACCCGGGCCACATCGCCGGCCGATATCAGGGGCGGCACGGACCCACCTGGATAACCTGCAACTACTGTGTGGGGCCTGCAACTCCATGAAGGGAGACCGGGACCAGGCATATCTGGTAGCTCGGCTGCGAGAGATGGCCGTAGCGTGATACAAGCGCTTATCGTGGCCGTCATCTGCGTGATCGCGGGAACTTTTGTTGTAGGATTATTTGTACCGAATGGAGGCATAGACCAACTAGACCTGAAAGTAGCCCTTCAACGAACCGCCCTACGATGGTTGTCGGTTATGGCGTCCTCTATTGTTGGCGCGTTCCAACTTCCTACAATAGTGGACTCAATTGTGAAAGCACTCTGAACACTGACCCAAGCCTATAACTGCTCGGATAGATGTTCTGAAATGAAAGAGACCATACGTGGCAAGGTATACGACACGGAGACGGCAACGGAAATCTACGCCCTGAGCATCTTAGAGGAGCGCGACGTCGTCCTCTATGTCAGCCCCCACGGTCAACCATTCCTCACCGACCTCTACCGTGGCCTGGACCTGTTGACCAGAGAACAGGCGATGGCATGGATAGACAAGTATGTCCCCGATGAACTGGTGGCATCGGCCTATGAGGCCATCGGCGTCAAGCTCGAGGAAGGATAGTCCATAAAAGGAGGGAGAAATGGCTATTGAGTGGGAAGAAGTGGAACCTCAACCAGGAATAGCAGAAGTGGCTGTGGTGGGGGTTGGTGGCTCTGGAGAAGAGTATAGAGTCTGGTATGGGCCGGCGTTTCTGAATCCCGATACTGCCGTGATGCGATGGATTGCCTTGGGTTGGCCTGAACCTAACACAGACAATCTGCCGCTTTTTGAATCAAGGTACGAGGCCATAGCCCTCTGTGAGCAGTGGGAGGAAATGAAGATTGATGCCGAGAAGTGGGCTAGGGCATTATTTAAGGGTGTCAGGTCAGGTGAAGGCTAAGTGCCCAAGACAGGAATAGCTCCTACAACACCAAGCCCAGGGGACTGCGCTGGCTGGCCTACTACCACAAGGACGGCAAGCAGGTACTCAAACGCGGCTTCCGCACCTTTCGCCAAGCGGGGCGGTGGTGCTCCGACAGAGACACCCACAAGAACTACCGCCAGAGCAAGCACGTACTCTTCGGCCAGCAGGAGGGGCTGTGCGGCGGGTGCAAGGTGATGTTCCCCTTCCGCAACTTCACCGTGAACCACGTCGTGCCCCAGGGCAGGGGCGGCACGGACCACCTGGAGAACCTGCAACTGCTGTGCGGCGCGTGCAACTCCATGAAGGGAGACCGGGACCAGGCATACCTGGTAGCACGGCTGCGAGAGATGGCGGTGGCGTAGGAGGAGAGATATGGCAAATCACAGGGTT
>DAOUKI010000150.1:0-4224 GCA_034421495.1 Dehalococcoidia bacterium
GATGAAGTGCGGCACGTTGCGTTGCTGACAAGGATTCGGCTTACCGAGCAAGAGGTGGAGCTATACCGCTCGCAGATGGACGACATCTTGGAGCACTTCCAGATGCTGCAAGAGCTGGACACCAGCCAGGTGGAGCCCACCAGTCACTCGGTGCCGCTGGACACCGTGATGCGCGACGACGAGACGGAGCCTCCCCTGGACAAAGAGGACGTACTGTCCAATGCGCCACGCCGTGAAGGGGACTATTTCCGGGTCAAGGCCGTGCTGGAGTAGGAGCCGGTATTGCATGGCTCAACTATCTGAGAACCAAGTTGACTGACGAACTGTACAAGCTGACCATACACGAAGCACGCACCCTGCTCGACCGACGTGAGCTGTCGTCGGTAGAGCTGGCCCGGTCCTACCTGGAACGCATCGAGCGGCTGGAACCCAGGGTGAAGGCGTACGTGAGGGTAACCCCTGAGCAGGCTCTGAAACAGGCTCAGCAGGCGGACGCCCTCATAGCACGCGGCGAGGCGCTGCCTTTAACCGGCATACCCCTCCAGATCAAAGACAACATGTGCACCAGGGGAGTAACCACCACCTGCTCGTCGCGCATGCTTGAAAGCTTCGTCCCTCCATACAGCGCCACGGTCGTGGAACGTTTGGAAGGACAGAGCGCCGTAATGCTGGGCAAGGGCAACATGGACGAGTTCGCCATGGGTTCTTCCACTGAGAACTCGGCCTTCTTCAACACGCACAACCCCTGGGACATGGAGCGAGTGCCCGGAGGGAGCAGCGGCGGCCCCGCCGCCTCCGTGTCCGCCGGAGAGGCCATGGCATCGCTGGGGTCCGACACCGGCGGCAGCATACGGCAGCCGGCCGCGCTATGCGGCGTAGTGGGCATGAAGCCCACCTACGGGCTGGTCAGCAGGTACGGGCTGGTCGCGTTCGCCTCTTCCCTGGACCAGATCGGCCCCATGACCCAGGACGTCACCGACTGCGCCATGGCGCTCAGCGCCATCGCCGGGCACGATCCCAGGGATTCAACCTCTCTGCCGCAGCCGCCCCAGGACTTTACGCAGGCACTGACCGGCGACATAGCGGGGATGCGGATAGGCGTTCCCAGAGAGTACTTTGTACAGGGTATGGACCCTGATGTGGAAACGGTGACTCGCGAGGCAATAGGCGTGTTGGAAGGGCTGGGAGCCTCGGTTGATTGGGACGTATCGCTGCCCTCCACGCCGTACGCCCTGGCCGTTTACTACATCATCGCTCCCTCGGAGTGCTCCGCGAACCTGGCGCGATACGATGGCGTGAAATACGGCTATTCCGACCACGATGAAGCCGGCATGTGGGACGAGCTGGAAGCTACCCGCCAGCACGGGTTCGGGCCGGAGGTGAAGAGGCGTATCATGCTGGGCGCCTACTCCCTCTCTTCCGGCTACTACGACGCCTACTACCTGAAAGCGTTGAAGGTGCGCACCCTCATATCCCAGGAGTTTCAGGATGCCTTCCAGAAGTACGACGTCCTGGTAACCCCAACTTCGCCTACAGCCGCATTCAAGTTCGGGGAGAAGCTCCAGGACCCGCTGAAAATGTATCTCAGCGACGTTATGACCATACCGGCCAACATCGCCGGGCTTCCCGGTATATCGGTGCAATGCGGCTTCACGCAAGGGCTGCCCCTGGGCCTGCAGTTCATAGGCCCCGCCTTGGGCGACGCCACCGTGCTCCGCGCCGCTCACGCCTATGAGCAAGCGACGCAGTGGCACAAAATGCGTCCTGCATTGTAGGGTCGTTTTGCGGAGGGGAATCCGCTCGTGGTGAGCTTGTCGAACCACGCCGGGGGATGCGCCCTTCGACAAGCTCAGGGCGAACGGATACCAAAGCCCGCCCCTGGATGCCCGCCAAGGGCTGTTCACGTAAAGAATCTATAGAGCTGACTATGCGAGTTCTGACCGTCTGCGGTATGGCCGCCAGTTCTCTCGCGGCGGTGCGCTTAATTTGGAGAGAGTAGCTCACGCTTGACCTGGTCCCAGTCCAGGACGGGGTCTGATGGGTCACGTAGTCTGTGCAACGCTACGGAGAGGTCGTCAAAGTCTTCGAGGTAGCTTTCCAGCGCCTGGCGGATCACACCGGCCCGGCTGCTTTTCAACTGCGCGGCTACCGCGTCCAGCACTTCAGCCAGTTCATCCGGTACACGGGCGGTGATTTGAGTCATGGCAGTCCTCTCCCAAGTATTCCGAGCCAAGGGCGCGGCAGAGCATCCACTGCCATTGTAACCGTGAGCCGCTGCCTGTTCAACAACTGCGGCGCCCCCCGTCATCGCCGGAGAATAGCCCGCCTGTAAGTTTCCAGATATTATCTACGCAGTGAGTAGACCACAGAGGAGGACGCCATGATCCGCAGCTTGCAGGGTAAATCGCCCAAGATACACCCCACCGCATTCGTCAGTGAGGCCGCCTACGTCATCGGCGACGTGGAGATAGGAGAGAACTCCAGCGTCTGGCCGGGCGCTGTGATCCGCGCCGACAACGGCAAGATAACCGTTGGGGCCAACACCAACATACAGGACAACAGCTCCGTGCACTCCGACGCCGATTCCAAGATTGGGAGCGGTGTAACCATCGGGCACAACGTGTTGTGGCACGGACGTGTGCTGGCCGACAATTGCCTGGTGGGCAACGGCGCTACGGTGAACGACGGTGTAGAAGTGGGAGAGCTTTCCATCGTCGGCGCCGGGGCGGTGGTGCTGGAAGGTATGACCATAGAGCCTCGCGCCATTGTGACCGGTGTGCCTGCCAGGCCAAGGGGTGAGATCCAGGAGCGCCATGAACAGCTGATAAGAAGCAGGGCGATCAGCTACGCGAACAGGGCCAAGGTCTACAAGTCCGAAGGGTTGGAGTAGATCATGCGTCGCTTGCTTCTGGCGCTTAAGCCAGTATCCTAAGAACGCAAATATGGAGACTCTCCGCATACAGTTGCCCGACGGTAGGAGTGTAACAGCCGTCCTTAGCCGGGCTCAGAGCCTCGATACAGGCTGGACGTTCATCTACGCGCCGGGGGCAGGATCAAATATCGCCGACCCGTTCGGAGTTTACGCCGCTTCCCGCCTGGCCCAACGCGGTATATCCACGGCGCGGTTCCAGTTCCCCTACATGGAGGAGAAGCGCCGCGCGCCCGACCGCACTCCCGTCCTAGAAGCAACCTGGCGAGCCGTTATCGAAACGTTCCGCCATAAGGACGGCAGGCTGGTGGCCGGGGGCAGATCCATGGGAGGCCGCATCGCATCCATGGTCGCCGCGCAGGGAGCGCCGCTGGGCGCGCTGGCGCTCTTTGCCTATCCCCTGCACGCGCCGGGAAGAGACGAATGGAGGGATAAGCACTTCCCCGCCGTATCTCAGCCCGTACTGTTCTGTTCAGGCACGCGTGACGCCTTTGCCACGCCCGATGAGCTTACAGAAGCCGTCTCCAAGATCAAGGGGGCCCGTGTTCACCTCCTGGACGGCGCAGACCACGGTTTCTCGGTCAGAAAGTCCAGCGGCAGGACACGCCAGGACGTCTGGGATGAGGCTTTAGAGACCTTTATCGACTGGTTGCAAGAGATAGCTTAGACGGACGCCGTCTCAGATTGGGAGGAGCACTGCAAAGTCTGAATCGTTAAGTAAACTCGGTCTCGTCTAACGTCCGTATAAATGAGCCTACTGACTCCAAGTAACGTGTAACTAGGGTCTGGTCGAGCCAGCCTTCATAAAAGTTCATATGCAGGGCCTGAGCTAGGCCAAATTCATCATATAGCTTGTGATTGTTCAGGCTAGAGACGACCGAAACCAAGAGCGCGTGCCCGTTGTGTCTCAGCCCTCTACGCACCGCCAGTGCTTTTACCATCTGGGACGCCGCGCCCCAACCCTTTTCTGATGCTTGCCTCAAGTCACCTTTTTCAAGTTCTTCTTGAGCTTGCCTAAAGTATATATGCGCTTGTTCTCTGTAGGACGTTTTTGCTACTGCCATTTTGCTTTCCCCAGCCACGCTTTCTCTTTGAAAGGATAGTGGTGCACCTAATACGGCGTCAACTAGAGGCTGCCACCTTGGACCAGGCTACGCGGCGCATCCCTAACGCCAGATGCTTAACTCCTGAATTGCATCTTGTCCAGGCGGGTGAAATCGTGGACGGAGTCCACCCAGCGCAGCGTTCCCGAGCGGGACCGCATTGCCAGTGAGTGCGTCTGCGCGCCATTGGCA
>DAOUKI010000151.1:0-2834 GCA_034421495.1 Dehalococcoidia bacterium
AGTTGAGGCCGCTCTCCTTGAACAGGGGATAGGCCTCCTTGGTCTGGCGGTTCCCCTTTCCCTCCTCCTCGCCCACGCTCAAAAGACCGACTCTTGGTGTCTGAACGCCCTGCATGGTGCGCGCAAAGGCGACTCCCAGCGCGCCAAACCCCAGGAGCTGGATGGGCCGGCAGTCCACGTTGCTGCCCAGGTCCATGAGCAGCGTTTGGGAAAGCTTGCCGAACAGCGGCCCGCCTATAGCCGGACGGTCTATACCTTCCAGCAAGCCCAACACCAGCGTGGCCGAAGCCATGGAAGCTCCGGTAGGGCCCATGGACACCACCGCCTGCGCTTCGCCGGTCTTGACCAGCTTGGTTGCCGCCACTATGGAGGCGTTGGGTTTCTCCCTGATGGCCCGTACCGGGTTGTCAGTCTCTTCTATAGCCCCCTGTGAAGGCACAACCGTGATATCCAACCCGCCCGCATCCAAGCGAGACAGCTCGGCTTCCAAGGCGTCTTGGTCTCCAACAAGCAAAACGTGATAGCCGTACTCCCCGGCAGCCTGCACAGCGCCGGCCACAGGTTCCATGGGGGCAAAGTCCCCGCCCATGGCATCGATAGCGACTCTGAACTTGCCTGCTTCTGACATTCCCCGTCCTTTCAAGGATTCCTTACTAATAGGGACGCCTCTCCCGTGATGACGTCCTCTCCGTCCACTTTGCGGCATCCAACGGTGCAGTTTACCTTACTGCCGTCCTCGCTGTTAGTGATACCCTTCACCTCACCAAAAGTAACCACTTGGTCGCCCGGATAGACCGGCGCCCGGAAACGAACCTTCAAACGCCCTGAGTCCAGCCAGTCCCTGCCGAACTCCTTGGTCAGCATCTCCGAAATGAAGGCCAGCACCAGCATTCCGTGAACCACAATGCGCCCAAAGGTGCTATGGGAGGCAAACTCAGCGTCCAAGTGCACCGGGTTGTAATCGCCCGAAACCCCGGCGTAACGGTTGATTTGGTCCTGGGTAACGGACCTGACCAGCTCCGGCAGTGAAGCGCTCTCTTGCAATGGTCTACTCATCTTTTGCAAACACTATCAACGTGCTGCGGCCATCCAGCACGGGCGACGATTGATCGCCGACAATGTTGAACTCCAATACTATGAAGCGACCGCCCTTGCCCCTCTGGCTGGACTGGACGATCCTGGCCTGGCAGGACACACTCTCCCCCACCATGGCGGCGCGGTGCGATTCCAACTCCTGCGATACGTGCACTGCGCCTTCGGGAAGTCCCATGCCCGCGAGAATAGTCCTGATTCCCAGAGCGGCCAGAGCCGTGGTTGGCACGTAACCCTCTCCGTATACGGGTGATTCCGCTCCCACTATGGAGAGGTATTCGTCCAACATGGCACTGTCAAGGATTAAGCTTGCCGGCTGCAACTCGCTGCCTGCCGTTAGTTCGTAATTGCTCATGATCCCAATAAACCGTCCACTTCAAACGGCACAGATTATAAGGGTGAGTATGCTAACATGCTAGTGATTCAAGCGCCATTGCACGAATTCTCGGTCCCCATTGCAAATGCCTCCTCCAGCAACAGCCAGCCACAGAGACCTCTTGGAACGCGCCTGGGTAGTACTGGTGGATACCGCCAGAGCAGGCAAGACCATCTCCTATAGCGAGCTTGCCCTAGCGGTGGGACTGCCCCACCTGCAGCGCAGCATTCACAGAAGAGTAGTTGGGCCGCTCTGTTCACGCGTCTGCCAGCCCAACGGTTATCCGGACATAGCCAGCCTGGTGGTGCGAAAGGACAGCGGACGCCCCGGCGACGGCTGGTGGAGCGAAGCGGGCGGCCTCAACATAGAGATGTGGCGAGACGAGCTAGCACGGGTACACGCCTTTCAGTGGCCTGATCATCTGCCTCTTTGATAGAGTGGAGGCATTATTCCAGAGTGGGAGGCATAATGCCCGTACAGTTCATCAATCCAGCCGCAATACACACCCCAACCGGGTATAGCCACGTAGCCAAAACCGGCAACCTGGTCTCCATAGCCGGTCAGCTCTCCATAGACAAGGATGGCAACGTGGTCGGTGAAGGAGACATACAGGCGCAGACCAAACAAGCCCTGTCCAACCTAGAAGAGGCGGTGAAGGCATCCGGAGGCACAAAGGAGGACATAGCGTCCATCCGCGTCTACATGACAAACCGGGACGACCTGGAGGGGATGCGACAGGCCCGCTCCGGCTTTTGGGGTGACACACCTCCGGCGAGCACCCTGCTCTTCATCAGCGGACTGGTGAGGCCGGAGTTCCTCATCGAGATAGAAGCGCTGGCCGTGGTGGAGGGATGAGCGGACTTTCGGCTTAGCGGATTCACGAGCACCCTTAAAACCCATGCCTCAAGAGACATCGCCTCACACTCTGCACGGGAAGGAAAAGGCCCAATACGTGGCCAGCATGTTTGCTCGCATTTCACGGCGATACGACCTTCTGAACACTGTGATGACTGGAGGAATGCATCACCGATGGCGCAGGCTTACCGCCCGCCTGGCCGTGGAAGGACTGGAAGGCACAGCCCTCGACGTGGCCACGGGCACCGGCGATCTCGCTTTCTCCTTGTCGAGGCGCAGCGAGGTTAGCTACACCGTAGGAATTGACTTCGTGCCTGAGATGGTGGCGCTTGCCGCCTTGAAGGCGAACCGGCTTCGGCTGTCGGGCCAAACCCTTTTTACGCAGGGAGACGCCTTGGCCCTACCTTTCCAGGACGATAGCTTCATTTGCGCCACTTCCGGATTCAGCATGCGTAACGTGGTGGATATCCCGCTGGCGGTAGCGGAAATGACCAGGGTGGTGAAGCCCGGC
>DAOUKI010000152.1:0-9043 GCA_034421495.1 Dehalococcoidia bacterium
CAGCAGGTCGTGTCGCCCGCCACCATTACAATGGGCACGCCGTGATGCGCGGCGATGCCAGCATTGAGGCCAAGCTCCCCTTGCGGCTGACCGTTGACCAGTATCTCCTGCACCACTCGACCCGAAATGGTGTGGTCCAGTATCCCCTGGGAGCCCGCCCTGGCGTGATATCCCACGCACAATGCAGCATCAAACGTGGCGTCCAGGCCGGCCATCATGGTCTGAGGCTTTGGAGAGCCGGTGATTAGCTGCACCCTCTGGTCCAGCAACTCCGGCAGCAGGTTGCGCTGCGTGCCGTGGCTGTCGTTTACCACCACCTCGCCCGCCCCTGCCTCAATAGCGCCCTCTATAGCGGCATTGGCCTCCAGGGTCATCAAACGCCTTCCAATATCGTAATCCTGGCCATCCCTGCCCGTGTGGTCGGCGTGCACCACTCCGCTGACACCTTCCATATCGACTGAAATCAACACCTTCGCCGGCATACTCCCCTCCTTATACTGGCTGGTCGATATCGTATACTATCGCGCGCTACCGTGGCTCTACAGGCACCACGCGTTCCGTGGCGGCGTCATAGACGTATGTAGCATTGTCTGCCCACAGCGTCATCTTGGTCTCTCTGCCCGTCTCGCTATGTTCAGCCACCTCAAGGTCAGCGATTTTCACCTGCGCGGAGTTCAGTCCATAGCGAAGCCTCATGTCTCGCAGGGCTTTGTAGAAAGCGCTCTGGTACTCCTGAACCTGAATTTTCTCAGGCATTTGACCGCTAACGAACCATGCCCCGAGATCAGGCTCATAAGTGCACTCGTCTATAGACCCCAGAGGCGTAGTGTATCCACCGCCGTCCGTTTTTGCCGTCGCCAGCGACGACGTCATCCCCTTCCCTGCGGTGGGACTGTCCAACCCGGCACCAGCGGGCTGCGACCAGGCCAAAATAGCCGACGTGGACAACGCTCCCAGCAGCATGGAAGCCGTCAGTATGGCCGTGGTTCTCTTCATGAACATTCCAATACAGCCCTACCCTATTTCGACTCTCCCCCGCAACGGCCTATCAAGTCCTATCCGTGTGAGAGGTATCGTTCCACAGATGGATGACCGTGTGCTCCTCGCCCACGTCCAGCACGGAAAGACTGGTATTACCCAAGGTAAAGTTGTTTCTATAGGAAAGGGGTAGATCCAGAAGGTGCACCACCAGCACCAGGAGTGAGGCGCCATGTCCCACCACGACTATCGAGTCATCGTTGGAGTGTTGCTCCTCTATGTACTCGACGGCGCGTGAAGCCCTGGCCAGCACATCCTCCAATCTCTCCCCTCCGGGCGGCGTGTAGGTATCAGGCGACCTCTTCCAATGAGCGAAACCTTCGGGGTCCGTAGCTTGCCACTCTTCCTGTGTGACCCCTTCCCATCTTCCGTAGTTCCGTTCCCGCAGGTCGGAGAGCTCCCGCACATCTATTCCACGGCCTTCAACAATGACCTCAGCGGTCTTGCGCGTGCGTGACACGTCGCTTGTGTAGATGGCGTCTATCCGTGTGCCCGCAAGCCTGGACGCCAAACATCTCGCCTGCTCAATGCCTGTGGCATTGAGCAGAGAGTCCGCGTGGCCTTGGATTCTGTGCTCTCTGTTCCAATCGGTTTCGCCGTGGCGTACCAGCATCCACAATGTCATCCGCTATCTCCTAGTAGAGTGACTGGAGGGACTATCCTCCAACCAATCCACATAGTACCACGCCAGAGGACAGGCGGAGTGGGGCGTCTGGCGCGCTTAGGGTGGGGTCTATAGCGAATACAGTTAGGCTTCCCCCACCACGACGGGGGAAGAGCATCCTGCTATAGAATTTTCCAATATCTTGTTATTGCTAAATAAAAGGGTTGACAGCTTCAATACCACTGTGTTATTGGTATCAGGCAATCCGAGAAAGGTGGAAAACGCCTAAAAAGCACCTTGCTCGGATTGATTTGTTTTAGGAGGGTGCATAATGAGCTTAGGTAGATATACCAAACGGCTCCTTGGAGTGACCGTAGGCATAGCCTTGCTAGCCTTGCTAGCCTGTAGCTCGGCTGAAGAGGCCGACCCAACGGCTACACCGACGGCAACCCCAATACCAGCAATGCCAACCTTTGACGTTGGGCAGCCGACGGCGACACCAGTGCCGCCCGCGCCTGGGGAGCCAACGCCGACGCCTGCGCCTGGTGTGACTTCCGTGCCCGCGCCTGCAGCTACACCGACACCGGTGCCTGCGCCTGGTGAGGAGCCCCAGTACGGCGGAGTAGTCAACCTGCCCCTAACGGGCAATGCTAACTATTGGGACCAGCTCCACGGCAGCACCGGATACGGATGGGGCACGCTTGCCAACACAGGCAATATATTCGGGCAGTTCATTCGACCGAACCTTCAAGACCGCGTAACCATTGAGGGAGACCTTGCGGAGTCGTGGGAGATCACTGACGGTGGCAAGACCTGGGTTCTAACCATCCGAGACGGAGTTATAGACCACGAGGGCAACCCCTTCACCGTGGAAGATGCTTACTACTCCGTGTACAGGCTCATAGAACAACCGAACGGGGTGGTGGCCCGCAGGTGGGGCTGCATGCGTGAATTCCTCAACCCCATAGAAGACGATAACATGATGGCAGTAGAGAACCCGGGAGCGGAGATAACAGGGCCAAGTGAGCTCACTCTCCGCCAGCCGGTGGCAAAGGGCGCTTTCGTCGCCTGCTTCCTCAGCGGATTCGGTGCAATTACGCCGGATACCTACGCCAAAGCGATAGATGAAGACACCGCGACCGGATACCGCGACTTCGATTTCGCAAAAGGAGAGGTGGTCGGAACGGGTCCGTTCAAGATCGTTGAAGGCGACATGGGGAATGTCTGGCGCGCCGAGCGCCACGATGGTTATTTCCGCGAGGGTCGACCGTACCTGGACGGCTATAACATGTTCGCCATCCCGGACGGAACGACTCGCGTTGCCAACTTCAGGGTAGGCCGCATAGACGCCGCTGAGATCTTCACCGGCACAGCAAGCTTTGGCCTGAGAGCAGTCCATGATCTGCAGAACGCTATCGGTGAGGAAGCGGCGTTCCCAATCGTCGCGGCTCCCGGCTGGCGCGGCTTCGAGTTGAACGTGACCAAGGCGCCTTTCGGTCCACTTGACGACCCAACGGCGAGAAAGGTAAGGCAGGCGATTCAGACCGTGATGAATCGCGGGGACATGAACACACTATGCCACGACGGCATCGGTTTCTTCTCAACTCCGTACTTCATCGGGATCGATTGGGTCTACACGCAAGAGGAGTGGTTCGACAACATGATTGGTCTGAACCCCGACCCCATGAAGAAGGAAGAGGACCTTGCCAAAGCCACAGCGTTGATGGAAGAGGCGGGTTACAGCGATTCGAACAGGATCTCAGCTTCCATGCTCACCGGGCGAGGCACCAATTGCCGCGCTGACTTAATAATCAACGCTCTTTCAAAGATCTACATAGACGTGGTAAACGATAACGTAACTGAAGGCCCGGCTAATCGTGAAAAGGCCGTAGCCAAAGAGTTCGATCTGCGCTTGGAGAGCAAAGGCGCATCCTTCGTTGACCCGGACGCCTTCACAATCTCCATACACCCGGCCTTTGAGAAGGGCGGCTTCACCTTCGGCGGCTGGGAAAATTCCAGGTGGCTAGAGCTCCAAGAGGAGCAGGTCCTACTGACTGATCCCGCAGAGCGCGCACCGCTTCTACGGGAGATGGCCGACATCCTTTGGAACCAGGACGCCGCTTGGATTGGCATGGTGAGGCCAGGACTGTTGCAGGGCCACCGCGGCAACTGGCGCGGCTGGACGCCTGTGCGGTTCCACGCATCCAACTACTCCCTTGAGAACGTGTGGCTGGCAGACGAGGCAGAGAATCCCTATCCACCGCTGCCGAGCATTTAAGCCTCATTGAAATGTAGGACAGTGCTGGCGCGTGCTGTTGCAGCCGCGCCAGCACTGTCCTAATAGACATCATGCGCAAGTACATACTAAGAAGGCTCCTGATGTTCATCCCGACACTGATCGGGGTGTCGCTGGTCATCTTCATCCTGCTAAGGGTGCTTCCCGGCGACGTTGCAGTCGCGATACTGGCCGGGCCGACCGGTGAGGGGATCTTTACCGAAGAGGACGTTGCCCGCTTGACCGATGAACTCGGTCTAGACAGGCCAATCTACATACAGTACTTGGACTGGATGTGGGGCTTGATCCGCGGCGATCTGGGCACTTCCTTTGCGGCAAATACACCGATCTTCGAACAAATGAAGCGGCAGTTCCCGGTGACACTGCAACTGGGCGTCTTAACGTTCGGCACCATTGTGATTTCGGCCATCCCGGTTGGGATCATTGCAGCGGTGAAGCAGGACGGCTGGGCCGACTACTTCCTGCGCGGCTTCGCCATATTCGCGCTGGCCGTACCCAACTTCTTCTTTGGCCTGTTGGTGGTGTTGTCCCTATCCAGAGGGTTTGACTGGCTTCCCCCCTTGGGCTTCGATCATTTTTGGGAAACTCCCTTCAAGACCGTGCAACAGCTGGTGCCCCCAGCCGTGGCCCTAGGATTGAGTAGCAGCGGCCTGCTCATGCGCCTCACTCGCACCCAGCTTCTGGAGGTCCTGAGGGAGGACTACATACGGACGGCAAGGGCCAAAGGGTTGGCGGAAAGGGTGGTCATCATCAAACACGGCGTACGCAACGCTTTGCTGCCCGTGGTTACCTACGCCGGTTTTCAATTCGGCATACTGTTCTCAGGCACCGTTGTCATAGAACTGATCTTCAACCTTCCCGGAATCGGGCGCGGACTGATAGAAGCCCTGTTCCTGCGCGACCTGCCCACCATCCAAGCGTACATCATGTACTTCGCCTTGGTGTCACTGGCAATCAACCTGGTAGTCGACCTGACCTATGCCTGGCTGGACCCAAGGATCAGATACGAATGAGGGGATGTTGGGAACCATTGGACGTACGGAGGAGTTTAGATGAACGCCAGGGATGAACTCGTCCTAGCTCAGCCAACCCGGGAGATTTCACCGTGGGAGCGCCGTATAAGGGCGGTCACTACTTTCCTGCGCCGCAAGCCGTTGGGGACCACCGGCCTTGCCATAGTAGTGTTTGCCTCAGTTATTGCCGTGGCCGCGCCGTACATTGCGCCGTATGATCCGTACGATATCAGCACCAGTAGGGTCTTGAAACCTCCGTCCATTGACAACTGGTTCGGGACCGACAGGCTGGGCAGAGACATTCTCAGCCGAACAATGTTCGGCTCCGGGGTCTCCATCTACGTGGGAATAATCGCCATGACAGCCGCCAGTGTGGTGGGGAGCTTCATCGCGGTGACCAGCGCCTTCTACAGCGGCAAGTTCGACCTCATTGTTCAAAGAGTGATCGATTCACTATCCGCCTTTCCCAGCTTGCTGCTTGCGCTGGCGCTCATGGCTGCCCTGGGCTCTTCCCTGAACAACGTGATCCTGGCCATAAGCATAGTGTTCCTGCCCAGGATAGTCCGTATTGTTCGTTCCGTGGCTCTCAGTGTGAAGGAGATGCCGTACGTTGAGGCTTCCAGGGCCATAGGAGGGTCTGACCTCAGGATCATGCTCCGGCACATACTTCCCAATACGTTTGCCTCCCTGGTTGTAGTAGCGACCTCTCTGGTGGGCAGCGCAATCATCATTGAAGCTTCTCTGAGTTTCCTTGGCCTTAGCGGCGCAGGCAACACCATCACCTGGGGAGCCATGCTCAGCCAGGAGCAACTCCTTGACTTCTCGGGCGCTCCCTGGATAGGCCTGTTCCCAGGGTTTGCACTCTCCTTCGTGGTCTTCGGGATTAACGTGTTCGGAGACGCCCTGCGCGACGTGCTGGATCCCAAGCTGCGCGGCAGGTAAACTCCCCAGACAGAGCACCAAGAGCCTGGGCAGTAACCCAGGCTCTTTTCATTTGGCAGGTTTGGTTGTAAGGCTATGCGCAAATACATCCTTAGAAGAGTAACTCTGTTCATCCTTACTCTGCTTGGCGCATCACTGGTTATCTTCTTCCTGCTGAGAGTGCTGCCTGGGGACCTGTTTGTCGCCCATATCAGGTCATTCAGCGGAGAGGTGACGTATACAGAGGAAGACGTCCAGAGATGGGAAGAAGAGTGGGGACTCAACCGCCCCCTTCCCATACAATACGTTGACTGGATATGGGGGATGGCAAGAGGGGACCTGGGCGAGACCTACGTGATCCAGTCTGGCCTCGTGCCCGTATTCGACCAACTAAAGCAGCAACTCCCCGTGTCCCTACAGCTTAGCCTGTTGAGCTTTGCTGTGATTCTCATCCTTTCCGTTCCCATGGGCATTCTGGCCGCAGTGAAGCAAGACGGCTGGCCGGACTACGTCATGCGGGGAGTGTCCATGCTGTTCCTTGCTATGCCCACTTTCTTTGTGGGATTGCTCATAGCGATCATTTTCAACTGGCAGCCGACTGACCTTCGGGAAAACACAGGCACGTCTTTCCAGCAGCTTATCTTGCCAGCGGTTGCCCTTGGCGCCAGTTGTAGCGGGCTCTTGATGAGGTTGACACGCACCCAGTTCTTAGCGGTCTTTAGAGAGGGCTACATACAGAAGGCAAGGGCCGAGGGCATGGCGGAAAAGGACATCATCATCAAACATGGCCTACCCAACGCCATGCTCCCCGTGGTTGCAACCGCCGGGGGGCAGTTCGCCGTGCTGTTCTCAGGCATAGTAGTGATCGAATATATCTTCAACCTTGCTGGAGTCGGGAGGGGGCTGTTGGCGCTTATCTACATGGGCGAGGTGGTGGCCGTACCATCGTATTTAATGTACATCACTTTCCTTTTGCTCACAGTCAACCTGGTCGCAGACCTGATATATGCCTGGCTTGATCCACACATACGATACGAACGTGACGAAGGACTGCTAGTGAAATCCAACACAGAGTTGGTATCCACACTTGAGCCAGTAGCCCCCGGCACTCCGGCTCGATGGCGCGGTTCTCCCATGCGCTTAGTTCGCACCAAACCTCTTGGCGCCGTTGGCCTACTCCTTCTGCTACTCACCTTGGTTGTTGCCGTCGGAGCAAATGTTTTGGCGCCCCACGATCCATTCGAGATAAGCAGGCAGAGAGTCTTTATGGCGCCTAGCTCCGACTTCTGGTTCGGCACGGATTTCCTGGGGCGGGACATCTTGAGTCGAACTATGTTCGGGGCCAGGACATCTATCTTAGTGGGGCTTTCAACCATGCTACTGGCGGCCAGCATAGGTTCTATTGTAGGCGTAAGCAGCGCTTACTTCGGCGGCATATACGACCTCATTGTTCAAAGACTAATAGATGTGCTGACTGCGTTGCCCAGTTTATTGCTAGCGCTGGCTTTGATGGCCGCCTTAGGCTTATCCTTTACCAACATCATACTGGCCCTAGCCATAGTATTCACACCAAGAGTTACCAGGGTGGTCCGCTCTGTCTCGCTGAGCATCAAGGAAATGCCGTGCGTGAAATCTACGCGCTCCATGGGAGCCTCCAATATGCGTATCATGCTCCGTCATATGCTGCCCAACACTCTCCCCTCTCTGATCGTTGTGGCTCCCTCACTTATGGGCGGCGCCATCCTCATCGAAGCGTCCCTGAGCTTCCTGGGAGTTGGAACGCCGTATCTCCCCATCATATCCTGGGGTGGTATGTTGAGTAGCTGGTACCGGGACTTTGAAGCTCCTTGGTCTGTCATCTTCCCTGGATTTGCCCTAACGCTAGTCGTCTTTGCGGTTAACGTGTTCGGAGACGCCCTGCGCGACGTGCTGGACCCCAAGCTGCGCGACAGGTAAACCCCCGACAGAGCACCACCAAGAGCCTGGGCAATAGCCCAGGCTCTTTTCATTTGGCAGGTTTGGTTGTAAGGTCATGCTGCCCTTTCAACCGCGATCACTTTCAGACCTCGGGAGGTTACGTGTGACTGATAATAACTCCACCGTGCATCCAAGCTACCTTAACGCCCTTGAGTACCGGCTGGCAGGCCCGTTCCGCGGAGGCCGCTCCGTGGCCGTGGCCGGAGACTCCCAGAATCCCCTGGTCTTCTACAACGGCTCCACGGACGGCGGCGTCTGGAAGACCACCGACGCCGGTATGTATTGGGAAAACGTCTCGGACGGCTTTTTCAATACCGCCGCGGTTGGCGCAATCGCCGTGTCCGACTCAGACCCCAACGTGGTCTACGCCGGCACCGGCGAGGGGGTCTTCCGCGCCGACGCCACTCACGGAGACGGCGTGTACAAGACCACCGACGGCGGCAAGACGTGGCAGAACGTGGGGCTACGCGAATCGCGGCACATAGCGCGCATCCGCATCCACCCCACGAACCCCGACATCGTCTACGTTGCCGCCATCGGCCACGAATGGGGCAGCAACCCGGAACGCGGCGTATACCGCACCAAGGACGGAGGCAAGACGTGGGAACACGTCCTGTTCAAGAGCGACAAAGCGGGCGCAGTAGACCTGTCCATGGACCCCAGCAACCCACGCATCATCTACGCGTCCATCTTCCAGGTGCTGCGCCAGCCCTGGACCATGACCTCAGGCGGGCCGGACAGCGGCCTGTACAAGTCCACGGACGGCGGCGACACCTGGGTGGAGATAACCGGAAACCCCGGTTTGCCGCAGGGCCTGAAGGGCAAGATCGGCGTGGCCATATCGCCGCCCAGGCCGGAACGGGTCTGGGCCCTGATGGAGGTGGAGAACTCGCGGGGCGGCCTGTTCCGTTCGGACGACGGCGGAGCCACCTGGCAGATGGTGACGAACAAGCCGGAGCTGTACAGGCGACCTTGGTACTACACTCACGTCTTTGCCGACACCCAGGACCCTGACACCTGCTACTGTCTTGACGTGCAGTTCTGGAAGTCCAATGACGGCGGCCGCAACTTCTTCGAGATGCGCCTGCCGCATGGCGACCACCATGACGTCTGGCTTGACCCCCGCAACAACCAGCGTTTGATCAGCGGCAGCGACGGAGGGGCATCGGTAAGCCTAGACGGCGGCGCTTCCTG
>DAOUKI010000153.1:0-13314 GCA_034421495.1 Dehalococcoidia bacterium
TTGGCCGAGAACAACCGGCCGGGAACCATGGAGCGCCTGGGCCTGGGATACGAAGAACTTAAGAAGATCAAGCCGGACCTCATCTACTTCTCGTTCAGCGGTTTTGGCTACACCGGCCCCTGGCGAAACTACCAGGGCATTGGCAGGATGTTCGAGTTGACCAGCGGAGTGAGCCAGTTTACCGGTTACCCGGATGAAGGCCCCCGCCGTGTCGGTTCGGCATGGTTCGACCCGCCCAACGGATGGATGGCCGTGTTCTCCATCCTTGCCGCCATTCACCACAGAAACAGCACGGGCAAAGGCCAGTGGATAGACCACTCCATGTACCAGATGGGCGTGTCCACCGTTGGCGATGCTCTACTGGACTACATCGCCAACGGCCGCAACGGCCGCCTCATGGGCAATCGCCACACCTCCAAAGCGCCCCATGGAGCGTACCGCTGCAAGGGCGACGACAACTGGATAGCCATCTCCGCAGAGACGGATGCCCACTGGGACGCCCTCAAGCAAGTCATGGGCAACCCCTCTTGGGCGGAAGCCGATGAGTTCTCGGATGTCCTCTCCCGCTGGCACAACCAGGATGAGCTGGACAACCATCTCAATGAGTGGACCAAAGATTACGAGCACATTGAGCTGATGGACGCACTGGTGGAAGCCGGAGTGCCCGCAGGAGCCGTGCTCAATCCCAAAGAAGTCATGACCGACCCCGCGATGAAGGAAAGCGATATCTTTGAGAAAGTGGAGTTCCCTTCCCACACCGGTATGGGGACTCGCATGTTCCTGGGGCGTCCCTGGCGCATGTCGGACACCACCAGCTACATACGCCGCCCCGGTCCCGACCTAGGCGGAGACAACGAATACGTCCTGGGAGACCTCTTGGGTCGCGATGAACCGGAGATCGCACGGTTCTATGAGCTCGGCGCTCTGGGCAAAGAGCCGGAGCCTATGGATAAGCCCGGTGCGGTCCATGACTTGGACGGAGAGGTGGAGGACGGTTCTCTGAGAGGCTACGACACCGACTACAAACAGATTCTGGGAATAGCTTGATGGCCAGCACAGCTTTACAAGGGTTCCGCGTCATAGAGTTGAGCGGCGGCATCGCCGGACCGTTTGCCACCAAGCTGTTCGCCGACTACGGAGCGGACGTAATCAAGCTGGAGCCGTTGCAGGGAGACGAGGCGCGTACCCTGCCGCCCTTTTTCCATGACGAGCCTCATCCTGAGAAGAGCCTTGCCTTCCTCTACCTGAACACCAACAAACGAAGCGTTACTCTCAACATTGAAACGGCACACGGAAGGCGGATTTTCAGAGACCTGGTTGCAAACGCCGACGCGCTCATAGAGAGCCATCCCCCGGGTTATCTGAACGGCCTTGGACTAGGCTACGATGAGCTTTCAAGGTGCAACCCCAACCTGGTGCTCACCTCCATCACTCCGTACGGGCAAAGCGGCCCCTACAGAGACTATCCGGGCAATGACCTCATCTACGAGGCCATGGGCGGTATTATGTACACCAGCGGCGCCTATGCCAGGGAGCCGTTGAAGCACGGGCATCCTCAGAGCCTCTACATAGGCGGCATCACCGCAGCCTACGCCACCTCTGCTGCGTTGTTCACCAGGGGATGGCTGGGTAAAGGACAGCACATCGACCTGTCCCTGCGCGATGTGGTCGCTGCCCATCACCACAGCACGCCTACCCGCTACAGCTTTGCCGGCTCCATAGAGCGGCGCGCTCCCAAGGTGGATGCCGGTTCGCCCAAGGGCGGCGCCCATTTCGAAGGGATAGTGCCGGTGAAGGACGGCTACGTTGGTGCCACCTTCCAGCGCGGCATCCAGCGCGGCACATATTCGGACTACGTCAAGATGCTGGGCCGCCCCGACGTGGACGACCCGGATTTCCCGCCCATCATGTTCCCCGCTCGCATACCGGAGGACAAGGACGAGATACTCCTTTCCATCCTCAAGGACTGGGGCAAGTTCGAATATTTCAACAAGGCTGCCTCCGAGAGCTGGGTAGCCGCCGTCGTGCAGACCTCTCAGGACTTGGTGGAAGGAGAGCATCTCAACGCACGGGGGTTCTTCACCGAGATGGAACACCCCCTCATCGGCAAGATCAAGATGCCGGGGGAGATCTCCCGTCTCACCGGCAGCCCTTGGAGCCTGCGCCGTCATACGCCTCTCTTGGGGCAGCACAACAAGGAGATCTATTGTGGCGAGCTTGGATTTAGTGAAGAAGAGCTTGTCCAGCTAAAACGCCAGAGCGTGATCTAAACAAACAGGAGGAGAATTCCATGGCAGGTATAATCTATGAAAAGCGGAATCGCATAGCCTATGTCACTCTTAACAACCCGGAGAAGGCAAACGTCCTCAACGACCAGGTGATGGTAGAGCTCAGAGACGCCTGGAAGGAGGTATGGGAGGACAAGGACGTACGGGTCGCCGTCATCACCGGCAAGGGTGACCGCCACTTCTGCGCCGGCCATGACCTTGCGCCAAGGCCGGGCCAGACCGAGGATGAGCGTCGCCGGGAGTTCGTTGAGCGCATATTCTGGGCCAATTCCCAGAACACCTCCTCCGACTACAAGCCCATATACGGCTCGGTAAACGAATATCCCACGGGAGTGGACGGGCGGAGCGCCGGTCACTTTCCCCAAATATGGAAACCCGTGATAGGCGCTATAAACGGCTGGGCCGTTGGCGCGGGCTTCTACATGATGCTCACCACCACGGATATACGCATCGCCAGTAAGGAGAACGCCCGTTTTCAGTACATGCTGCTCAACCAAGGCTGGCTTGGCAGCGGCCCCGGAGCGGCTAGGCTGCCTCGCCAGATTGGCCACGTGGACGCGATGAGGATTCTGCTCATGGACGAGCCTTTCGACGCTGAAGAGGCGCTGCGCATCCGTCTCATCAACGAAGTGGTGCCGCACGAAAAGCTCCTGGAGCGCGCCGAAGAGCTGGCCACCCGCATCGCCAGCTTGGCGCCCGTAGCCGTGCGCATGATGAAAGAGTTCCTCATTCGCGGCGCAGACCTCCCCTTCGATGCCGCCTGGCAGATGTCGCACCTGATGCAGCACCTGGTAATGCAGCTCACCACCGACCCGGAGGAAGGGCGCAACGCCTTCAACGAGAAGAGGGAGCGCAACTTCACCGGCGGGCTCAGGGTGCCGGGAAACACGGACGGCGTATGACCGGTTAAGCCAAGCAAAGAGGGGGCAACATGGTTGACAATATCAACGTGGGCAACGTAAGCGTTGCCGTCGTTTTGGATGCGGCGCCTCCGCCTTTTGAGCCTAGCCAGTTCTACCCGGACATTCCGTTGGAGGCTTGGGAGCCGTACAAGAATGACCACCTGGACGAAAACGGCAAGTTCCGCACCAACTTCTGCACCTGGGTCCTGCGTTCCGCTGGCCAAACGGTGCTTGTGGATACCGGGCTTGGCAACGGCCAGCTTATCCCTAACTTGGAAGCGATTGGCGTCGCGCCTGAGGATGTAGACTCAGTGGTCATAACTCACCTTCACGGAGACCACATTGGCTGGAACGTTACGGACGGCAAAGCCACGTTCCCCAACGCCAGGTATCTCATACCCAGGGGAGACTGGGAGCACTTCACCAAGGACGATGTACCCGCTGCCGTACAGCAGAAAGTGACTCCGCTCAATGAGATGGGCCTCATGGACCTCATAGACGGCGATCACGCCGTCACCCCGGAGATTGTTACCCTGTCTACACCGGGTCACACGCCCGGCCACGTTAGCGTCCTGATCAACTCAGGGGGAGAGAAAGCCTGTGTAGTTGGCGACCTATTCCATGGTTCGGTGCAAGTCACCGAGACGGATTGGAACTCGGGGGCGGACATGGACAAAGAGTCGTCGCGGCGTACACGGCACGCCGTGCTGGACAGATTGGAACAGGAGGGGTACACACTGGCTGCGGGCCATCTTCCCATTGATCGCAGCATCGGCAGACTGGCTAGGCTGGAAGGCAGGCGTTACTGGCAAGCGCTTTGAACGGCAACCTGCCCCTGCCTACATCTGAATGGTGGAGAGTTCCACTATCTCCGCGTGGGCCTTACCGTTTTCTATGGTGAGAAAGCCTATTTGCCCCAATCTGCTCAGGTGACCCGGATTGGTGGGGCTGCCCGGATTGACGTACAGCACCCCTTCACGCAGTTCCACCAGTGGCATGTGGGTGTCGCCGCACACTATCACGTCCACGTGCTCTCCCAGCTTGCGCTCCATGAGGCTATCCAGCGTGGTCCAGGGAGCCTCTTCAGGCAACGGGAATCCGTGGGTCAGGCCGACCTTGAGACCTCCCAGGGAGAGCACGTGGGCTTCTTTGACTCGTGGATCGTTCTTGGGAAACGGCGGCCTTAGCGGATGACCGTCTCCATTGCCCCTGGCTCCTAGAACGGGCGCCAGAGGCTCCAGCCAGTCCAGCACGTCTATGACGTGCATGTCGCCGCCGTGGAGAATAAGGTCTACGTCTTGAAAGGCCTTGTATAGCTGGGCAGGCAGCTCACTGGCTGCCTCCGGTACGTGCGTGTCTGAGAGAAGGCCAATCCTCACTGTAGAATCACAGGCGGATAACCCCCACGTCACCCTCTATCTCAATGGAAGTGCCAAAGGGCTTGGATACCTCCTGGCACCAAGCCAGGATTCCCTGGGCCGCCGCTCCCTCCGCAAGCACCGGCCTGCCCCGCTGGGGTATGGGCCGGCCAAAGCCCATGTCAATAGGGTGGAGCAGCACCTCTTTCAACTCGCGGTTCTCATAGTTGCACACGCCCACCACGCTCTGCCAGAACACGGGGTCCGATGGGAAGCCGCGGGCACTGGAGTCGGAGCGAGAATCGAAGTAGTCTCCCGGCGTCTGGTCAAAATCCAGCCCGAACCGCCGGTATCCCTCATGCGGCACCCAGTCCACGGTCTCGTTCTGGAAGATGAAGTTGCCCAGGCTGTAGAAAATGGGCTTGCCCTTGTATATCTCGATGCCGCGTAGATAGTGAGGCCCGTGTCCGGCGAATAGGTCGCAGCCTTGGTCAATGCTCCAGCGAGCGAACTCGATGAGGAAGTCCGGCGGCGAAACGCGGGAACCGCCGTGATACTCGCCAGTGCTGCCGCTCTCGTGGCTGTGCGCGCCGTAGACCACCCAGTCCGCTTGCTTCTTTGCGCCGCGGATCCAGTTCCCTATGCCGGCCAGGTCTTCCCTGTTGACCGAGGTTTCGACCCTGAACTCCTCCGATAGATGAAAGTCGCCGCCCATGAACTGCACTTGGCTGCTCTTGTCAGCCTGCGCCTCTCGTCCTGAAAACCCGAACCTGGCCCCTGCCTCCTCCGCATCATCGTAACCAAGCTCACGGTTTGCCTTATGGAACGCGTCGAACACGTCTCTCTCCACGTAGTGGACCTTCTCGTGTCGCAGAGCGTTGATGCCCGACTTGCCCGGGAAATCGTGCCTGCCGGGTCCGGCGCGCGATATGTCGGTGAAGGTGCTCGATGCCGACATCACGGCTACGCGGCCCCGCGCCGAGTCCACGTATACCGGCGCCCTGGCGTGGTCTATGTCCTTGCCGCCGCCGGCGTGTGCCAGGTCCATATCATTTAGGTGCTTCAGAGTAGTGAAGAAACCACCCTCGGAAAAATCGAACGAGTGATTGTTGGCGGTGAGCACGGCGTTCAGCCCCATCCACTTAAGCTCTTCCAGGTTCTTGGGGTCCGACCGTGTATACGTGCCTCCAGTCCACTGCCAGGAGCTTTCAAAGTCGTGAAAGAGGAACTCCAGGTTGGCTATGCTCACGTCGGCCTTGCGCAGTATATCCACCAGCTTGAGGAACTGGGGTTCCTTGAAAGCCTGCATACGCCGCGATATCATCGCGTCCCCGGCTACGGCTATCGATATATCGCCGCGCTCAGCGTCGTAAATCATCTCGCCTCCGTTTTCTTCGCAAAACCTCTTCCCCTTGATGGGGGAAGATTGAGATGGGGGTGAACACTACAGACTGATTATCCCCATGTCGCCGTCTATCTTGATCTCTGTTCCAAACGGCTTGGACGACTCTTTCAGCACTTCCAGAGACCACTGAGCCGACTCACCTTCGGCGAGTACCGGCCGGCCGCGCTGGGCGATGACCTTTTGGAAGCCCATGTCTATGGGGTAAATGCGTATCTCCCTCAGCTTGCCGTCCGAGAAGTTGGCCGTGCACACGGCGCTGCGGTAGTGCACTATGTCGGATGCAAAGCCGTACACGCCGCCGCCGGAGCGTTCATGGCCCCAGTCTCCCGGCGTTGCGTCCGAGTCCAGGCTCTGGCCGCTGTAGGCCGGCTCCGGTACCCACTGTACCGCTTCGTTTTGGAAGATGAAGTTGCCCAGGCTGTAGAAGATGGGCTTGCCTTTGTATATCTCTATGCCGCGCAGCATGTGGGGTCCGTGTGCAAAGAAAACGTCGCAGCCCTGGTCTATGGCCTGGTGTGCGAACTCTATGAGGTGCGTTGCCGGCGATATGCGGTGGCCGCCGTGATATTCGCCGTAGTTGCCGCTTTCGTGGCAGTGGACTCCGTACACCAGCCAGTCTGCCTGCTTGCCCGCGCCGCGAATCCAGTTGCTCACGCCCCTCATGTCTTCCTGGTTGATGTGCGTGGTTATCTCATACCGATCGTCCAGGTGGAAAGCTCCTCCAAGGAAGCTCAGGTCCGTATCGTTGTTGGGCGGATGCGATACCTGAGGCTGGAACTTGCGCGACGCCTCTTCCCTAAGCGATATCCCCAGCAAGTCCTTCAAATCGCCCAGCGCCTTGAAGTGCTCTTGCTTTATGTGATGCGTCACGCTGTGCCTCACGGCGTTGATCCCCGGCTTGCCCGGAAAGTCGTGACGGCCTTGCCGTGCCGGAGACTGCTCCGAGTACGTTGTCGTCGCCGACATCACGGCAACCCGTCCGCGGGCCGTGTCCATGTAGTAGGGGGCCCGGGCGTGGTCCAGGTCCACGCCGCCGCCTGCCTGGGGTATGTTGTGCTCCTTCATGTTGCGCAGTGTTGCCAGCAGTCCCGCCTCTGAATAGTCGAAGGCGTGGTTGTTGGCCGTCGTCACCACGTCGAACCCCATCCACTTCAGTTCGTTCAAGTTGGCGGGGTCGGATACCTGGTAAGAGATGCTGTCTTTACCCTGCCAGCTCATCTCAAAATTATGGAACAGCATCTCCGCGTTGACCACGCTCAGGTCAGCGCCGCGGATGACCTCTACAAGCTTGAGAAAGCTGTCTTCCCTGAACGGTGACATCCGCTTGGTGATCATGGCGTCGCCGGCTACCAGAATTGAGATGTCGCCTTTTTCTGCCTCGTACAACATGAGAAGCCTCCTTTGGTGCGTTTGAGAGGTGCAAACTCCGTCCGAACGGGAGAGCCTGTCCGGGCTCTCTGGATCTAGGCGCTCTCAGTTGCTGAAATCAGCCGCTGAGATGCGGAATCAACGGCCCCGCAGCTTGGGGTCCAAAACGTCTCTGAGCGCGTCGCCGTACATGTTCATGCCGAAGACCACCAGCGAGATGGCTATTCCGGGGCCCAGCAACATCCAGGGCGCTCCCGCAAAGTACTGCCGCGCGTCTCCACTCACCAGCGCGCCCCAGGTAAGGGTCTCCGGGTCAACGCCCAAACCAAGGAAACTCAGCGTAGACTCCGTAATGATAATGGAGCCTATGGCGGACGATGCCACTATCAAGAGCGGCGCCATGGTGTTAGGCGCAACGTGTCTCAACATCACACGAACGTCGGTTGCTCCGATAGACCTGGCGGCTTCCACGTACGGAATCTCCTTGATGCTCAGCGCTGCTGAACGGATCACCCGGGTTATACGCGGAATCTGCACTATGACAATAGCCAGAATAACGTTGTTTATCGACTGCCCCAGAGCAGCGACTAGGGCCAGCGCCAGAATCAGTGTCGGCATGGCAATGATGCCGTCAACTACGCGCTGGATGAACAGGTCGAACTTGCCCCCTATGTACGCGGAGCTGACGCCAAGAATCAGACCGCCGGTGGCCGCCACAAGCATAGTCACTATGCCAACGTAAAGTGACACTCTGGAGCCGACAAGTGTTCTGCTAAAAACGTCACGACCCAGCTGGTCCGTTCCAAACCAGAACGTCTTACCTGTAGCCTCGTGTACAGTCAGAGGCGCTTCAACCGGGTTTCGGCGGTGAATCTCTGTTGGTGGAAAAGGCGCAATGAAATCCGCCGTGAGAGCTACAACCACGAACAGAAATACAATGACCAGTCCTACGGCGCCCAAGGGCTTCCGCCTTGTAAAGCTCCAACTCCTTGAAGCTGTCCTTTGGAGAAAGCCTCTACTTGGCCTTACATCTGCAATAACTTCTACGGACTGCGCCATAAACTTATCTCCTTGACCTGGAGCCTACGAATACTGAATCCGCGGATCAAGCCAGGCGTAGGTCAAGTCCACTAAGAGATTAACGGTCATTGCTATGATAGCTATGTACAGGACGTAGGTCTGGACTATGGGGAAGTCTCTGAGCAGGGTAGCCTCAATGAGCTGCTGCCCCATGCCCGGAATGGCAAAGATGATTTCAATTACCACCGTGCCGCCCAGCAGAAACGCTACCTGAAAACCGAACAAAGTAACCACGGGCAGCAGAGCGTTCCTCAAGGCGTGCTTGATGATTACGGTCCGTTCCGCCAGCCCCTTGGCTCGCGCCGTTCTTATATAGTCGTCGCGCATAACCTCCAGCATTTGGGCCCTTGTCATTCTCATCATCGTGCCGCTGCTGTGGAAGCCAATAGCCAGGGCAGGGAAGATGAGCTGTTGGAAGGAAACCCAGGGATTCTCCCACATATGGACAAAGCCGAATGGCGGCAGCCAGTGGAAGTATCTGGAAAGGATAAGCACTGTCAGCAGGGCAATGAAGAAGCTTGGCATGGCCAGCCCAACTATGGCAAAGCCGCGTAGAAAATAGTCCGGCCACCTGTCTTGATAGACCGCGGCTAGCACCCCTATGGGTATGGACACAATGGAAACCAAAATCGCCGAGAAGAACGCTACCTGCAAAGTCACGGGGACTTGATTTTTGACAAATTCAATAACAGGACGATTGAGTAGGAAAGAATCACCCATGTCGAAACGTAAAACACCCCATATCCAATCGAAGTACTGAACGTAAATGGGCTTATCAAGGCCGAGCTGTTCGGTAACTCTAAGCCTCTCCTCTTCTGTAATGGTGACTTCAGGATCACCCGCTTGGATAATAACCGCCGCCACGTCACCGGGGAGGATGCGCAGTATGGCAAACAAAGCCATTGAAACGAAGATAATCGTTGGGATGAAAAGAAGCAGCCTCTTGATTATATAGGTACGCATATTGCTCTCGGCACCGCCTGACGCGGGTTATGCATAATAAGCAATGATGGCGCCGTCCTCAGGACGGCGCCATCATTGCACTGAATCAACTCCTACTTGAGCTCGTAGAGCCCAGTGTCAAATATGTCGGTTGCTGCTTGCTCAGGCCACGGCTTCCTGTCGTCAGGAGTTAGCCATACCTGCTCCAAGCTGGCCGAAGAAGCGTGCAGCCGCTTCGGGGTCCAGTTCCGTACGTAGGCCATGTACGGATGCGGCGGGCGGAACCGGTTCATCGGCAGGATTGGCAGGTCCTCAAAGAGGATTTCTACCATGTCACGGTAGATCGCGCCGCGCTCCGCCTGGTCGCTGACGGTTAGCTGCTGCTCGTAGAGCCTCATCCAGTCCTGGTTTACCCAGCGCCCGTAGTTCTCGGAACCGTCTTCCAGGGGAAGGTACTTGTTCTGGTCGAAGATGACCGGGTCTTCCAGGCCATATCCGGACACGTCGTACACCAGGTCGAACCTGCCGGCGAACTGGTCGTCATACACAGACTCACCGCCGGGGGGTACACGTAGCTTAGCCTCAATGTACATATCCTTCAGTTCTTCCTGCAGCAGTTCCGAGCCGCGGCGACCGCTGCCGCTCTCTGCGGTGAGCAGTTCGATCTCCAGCATGTTGTCCGGGCCGTAGCCAAGAGAAGTCATGATGTCTCTGGCTTCCTGCCGCTCCTCCTCCTTCTTCATCTCGTCCTCGGCGTGGCCGGGGAACGCCAACCACTCATCACAGCTGTGGATCCAGTCGAAACCGCAGTAGTAGAAGAATATCTGGAATCCCAACCCTTCGTAGATCAGCTCGTTTTCAACAAGCCTGTCTATGTGAAGCTGCACGGCTTTCCTGAGTTGCCTTGCCGTGGGATCGTCCTGCGGTCCGAAAGGCGGTCGCTGCATATTCACTATGTAGCTAGCGGTGCCAAAGGCGAACGATTGAGGAACCACAAACTCTTCGCCGTACTGCCTCTTTAGAGGCGCGATGTCCGACAGGTTAGGCTGGCAGCACGGGCCGTAGATCCATCCTTCGGAACGGCCTGCCGCTACCGCCGCTATCTTGGTCGCCAGTTCCGGCACGTGAGTGATCTCAAATCCGTCGATGTAAGGCAGACCATCTCGGAAGAAGTTATCGAACCGCTCAAAGACGATCTTACTGCCGCGGTCGTACTCTTTCACCGTGAACGG
The DNA here is from genome assembly GCA_034421495.1 of Dehalococcoidia bacterium. Lineage (GTDB taxonomy): Bacteria > Chloroflexota > Dehalococcoidia > Lucifugimonadales > QGNO01 > DAOUJH01. Next base: position 10,576 of record DAOUKI010000153.1, read on the forward strand.
GCCTGTGCCAATGAGTTCGCCGTCTTCAGGCGAAAGCTCGCGGAATTCGCCTTCCGCTACAATCTTCCTATACCCGTCACCAGGGCCGATCAGCGAGAAGTGCTGCGCCATGCAGGCGGGGTACCAGGCAATTGGAGAGTGAGTTCTTACCACGAACTCCAGCTCACCCGTAATCTCTACGGCGGTTCCCGCTGCCGGTCCGTTGGGGTCAGCCTCGGCGGCGCCCTGCTCCCAGCAGAGGATTCGGCGTAGAGGATCGTCTACCGGCCGGGCAATAATCTTCCATACCGCATAAGCAACGTCGTCCGCGGTCCAGCGCTTTCCTGAGTGGTCTATCAGGTTGTCCCGCAGCTTGAAGGTGTACTCGGTACCGTCATCGCTCACCGTCCAGGACTCAGCCAGGTCGCCTTCAATCGTCTTGCGGTCGCTCAGATTGACGCGAATGAGCTGGCTCATCCAGCCCTGCATCTGGTTGTACTCGCCGGGGTTGCCGGCAACGGTGCCGATGTCCAGGCTTCGCACGGTATCAGTCAGTTGGATGATTCCACCGTACTTTGGATCCATACTCGTGTCCGGCTCCGGCGTGGGCGTATTTGTTGCCGCCGGCTCCGGAGCCGCGGTGGTTGCCTGTGGCGCCGGGGCGGTCGTCGCCGTTGGAGTCGGCGTTGCCTCCTCCGCGCCGCTGCAGGCCAGGCTCCAAAGAAGCCCTACTGCCAAGGCTAGCCCCACCAAACTCTTGAATCGTATCTTTGAACTCATGTGCACCCCCAACAAGTATTTTAGGAAGTCCCTAAGCTTTGATGATTCCTATTCCGTTTTCTCGTTCTATCTTGGTATTGAACCGGTTGGAACAGCGCTGGTATCTATCCAGCACCTCGTCTATGACCTCGCCCTCTGCCAGCACGGGCCTGCCCCTCTGTCCCATGGGAAGCCCAATGCCCAGATCAATGGGGTGAAGCTCTATATCCTGGAGCTCCTTGCCCTTCCAGTTGACCACCGCTACCGCGCTCTGCCAGTTCTCCCTGTTTATATCCTGCGCCACCGTCTCATTGCGGCTGCGAGTGAAGTAGAAGTCCGACGGCGTGTTTTCCCAGCCCAGTCCGTATCTGGCATAAGCGTCCGACGGCTGGAAGACCGGCGTATCATTCTGCAGGATGAAGTCGCCTATGCTGTAGAAGATGGGCTTTCCCTTGTATATTTCAATGCCCTTGTCGCGGTGCGGCCCGTGGCCAATGAACACGTCCACACCGTTGTCTATTGCCTCATGAGCCATCTTGATCAGGTGGTCGGGCGGATCGTCGGAGGTCTCTCCGCGAAAGCCGCAGTGGAAGCTGAACATTACCCAGTCCGCCATACGACTCGCGTCCCGGATCCACTTCAGGTTGCCTTCCCAGTCCTCTTCGTCAATCACCGTGGTGCGGCTTATCTCTTCGCCAACCCGGAACAGCAGCGAGCTTCGCCCCCCTCCGACGGCTGAGCCAAAGTAGAACTCGGTATCGCTTTCCTGGTACTTGTGGATAGGGAACCTACCGGATCGCGCTGCCTGCTTATCTCTATCAAATCCCAGCTTGGCATCCAGCGCCCTCAGTTGGTCGAAAGTCTCCCTGTCCACGGTGTGAATGGGCTGTACGCGGATCATATTGGCGCCGGGGCGCCCGCCGATTTCGGGTCGTTCTTCGGCGGCGCGGCCCGCGGGGACGTTGACGTGGTCCGTTGCTGAAATGAGAGCAACGCGCCCCTTTGGGGTGTCCAAATACCCCGGAGCGCGGGCCAATGTCATGTTGCGGCCAGTACCGGAGTTCACGATACCGTATTCGTCCAGGTTGGCTTTGTTGACGAGGACGCCGGTCTCCGTGTAGTCGTAGGCGTGGTTCATGGCGCAGGCGGCAATGTCGATTCCGGCCCACTTGAGGTCATCCAGAAAAGCGGGGTCGCAGCGCATGTGGGTGCCGCCGGACTCTTCGCAGGGGGAGCCTTCAAAGTCGTGGAACAGCATTTCAGCGTTGGTGAATGTCACGTCCGCATTGCGGAGCATCTCCACCATTTTGAGGAAGCCTGGCTCACGGAACGGCTTGAGTCCTCTGGTGATTAGAGACTCACCCGTCAGGGCCATTGTCATGTCGCCGCTCTGCGATTCGTAAAGCACAGCCACTCCCCAACGCCACATGGGCTACCCCAAATTAAGTATGCTTTCTAGCACAAGCGCAATGTAGGTGTCAATAGCTTTTAGGTTCGATTAAGTCCTGCCTGAAAGCCCCGACCCCAAAAGCCAAGGTCTACACTAGGCCTTGGCGTGCGCCTCCAGCAGCGTCACTTCCTCAAGCGCTCTCAGGTGATGCGGTTCTCCCTTTGCGCATCGGAAGGTATCTCCCACGCCCACTCTGTAGGTCTCGCTGCCGATGGTCACCTCGGCTCTGCCTCTCAGAATGTGGCCGATGGTCTCGTAAGGATGCTGGTGAGCCGACGAGAACGATCCGTTCTCGAACGTTATCTTCTCCAGTACGGTCTCTTCTCCTTCGTAGAGCACCTTTGACCGGGCGGCTCCATGCACGGGCTCCCCCGCTATTTCAGAGAAAACGTCGTAACCCACTTCCAACGCTCTTGCTATAACCATTATTTTTCCCCCCTTAGAATTGTTAGATTGGCCTATGACCGAATGCCGCCGCCTACCCTGCGCTGCCTCTTTTCCAGGAACGCTTGCGCGCCCTCCAGGGCATCTGCGGAGTGGGTGCTGGCCAG
>DAOUKI010000154.1:0-14401 GCA_034421495.1 Dehalococcoidia bacterium
CAGGCTATTGTGGTCAAGAGCAAAGGTATTCTTGCCGCTGACGAGAGCGATTCTACGATAGCGCGCAGGCTGCAGAGCATAAACGTGGAATCCACGGAAGACAACCGCCGTGCTTGGCGGCAGCTTCTGTTCACCGCCAACGGCAGCGGTGATTACATCAGCGGAGTCATCCTATTCGACGAGACGATCCGGCAGAGCGCGGATACCGGTCAAACGTTTGTGGACATCCTCAACGGAGAGGGCGTTGTGCCCGGCATCAAAGTGGACAAGGGAGCAAAGCCGCTGGCCGGCTCCTCAGGCGAAACGATAACCGAGGGCCTGGACGGCCTCCGTGAGCGCCTAGAAGAGTACCGCGAGCTGGGGGCCAAGTTCACCAAGTGGCGCGCCACTATCACTATCGGCGAGAACATTCCGTCCTCGTACTGTATAGATGTCAATGCCCATGCCCTGGGACGCTTCGCCGCGCTCTCCCAAGAGGCGGGCCTCGTCCCTATCGTTGAGCCGGAGGTGCTCATGGACGGCGACCATGACATCGACCGCTGCTTTGACGTGACCGAGGCCACCTTGCAGCGGGTATTCGAGGAGCTGCACAGGCAGCGCGTTGGGCTGGAAGGAATGCTGCTCAAGCCCAACATGGTACTGTCGGGAACGAAAGCTCCCAACAGGGCGGGCCCTGAACAGGTGGCGGAGGCTACCATAAGCTGCTTCAAGCGCACCGTGCCCGCATCCATGCCGGGCATCGTCTTCCTTTCAGGCGGGCAGAGCGATGACGAGGCGACGTTAAACTTGAACGCTATAAACCAGCGTGTCGACTCAACTACACCGTGGCAGCTCAGCTTCTCATACGGCAGGGGTCTCCAGGCGACTCCACTCAAGGTATGGAGCGGCGACCCGGCCAAGGTGCCGCAAGCGCAGGAGGCATACTTGCGCCGGGCACGGCTAACCAGCGCCGCCCGCGACGGTCTCTACACTCCCGATATGGAGAAGGAACTCGCCGGCGTCTAGCGTAGCTGCCTAGTCCCAAAGCACCGAGCCGTCAGGCTGTGCCTTTATCCGCCTGTGGTGTTATCATTCCAATACAGTGGTTTTCAAATTGCTGATCGCAACCAACAACAGCGGAAAGGTGGATGAATACCGTCGCCTGCTTGGCTGCCTGCCTGTCGAGCTGACCACTCCTTCCAGTGAAGGAGTGACTGAGGAGCCGGAGGAGTCGGGAGATACCTTCGAAGAGAACGCTCTCATCAAGGCGCGCTTCTACTCGGAAGCAACGGGTCTGCCCGCCCTAGCCGACGACTCAGGCATAGAAGTGGACGCATTGAACGGCGAACCGGGGGTACGAAGCGCCCGCTACGGCGGTTTGCCAGCCAGCGACGACGACCGCAACAAGCTGCTTCTGTCCAATCTGAGCAACGTTCCCTGGGAAAGCCGCACCGCCCGTTTTCGCTGCGTGGTAGCTCTGATTTGGCCCGGCGCTGGAGAGGAGACCTTCCAGGGCGCTTGCCAGGGATATGTTGCTTTTGAGCCCAGCGGACAAATGGGGTTTGGATATGACCCCCTGTTCTACTATCCCAATTTCGGCAAGACCTTTGGCCAGACCGACGCAGAGGCCAAAGATAGCGTGAGCCACAGAGGCATCGCCGCCCGAAAAGCGGTGCAGAGACTGAAAGAGGTCATAGGCGTAGGGTCGCCAAGGTAGCAAATGGACCACTCCCAGGCAAAGAAAACGGTACGAGACCTGTTCGGCAGACCGCTCGCTGACCTCCGCGTCTCGGTCACGGATAGATGCAATTTCCGCTGCACCTACTGCATGCCCGCCGAGATCTACGGAGAGCGATATCAGTTCCTTTCCAAGGAGCTAGTCCTCAGCTATGAGGAGATAGCGCGGCTGGTGAAGGTTTTCGTCAACCTGGGAGTATCGCGCGTGCGCCTAACGGGTGGCGAGCCGCTCCTCAGGCAAGACCTGGAGATACTGGTGGCCATGCTTGCCGGCATGGAAGGAGTGGACGACCTTTCGCTGACCACCAACGGTTATCTGCTTGCCCAACAGGCGCAGGCACTGAGAGACGCGGGGCTTGGACGGATCACGGTTAGCTTGGACACCCTGGATGACGCCGTATTCAGCCAGATGAACGGCCGCGGATTCGGCACCCAGCGGGTCCTGGAAGGAATCCGCGCCGCTGAAGAAGCGGGTTTCCGCAACATCAAGATAAATGCGGTGGTCAAGAAAGGCGTCAATGATCATACGGTTGTGGACCTTGCCCGCTACTCCAAGGATAGAGGTCATACCGTCCGGTTCATCGAGTACATGGATGTGGGCAACCTGAACGGATGGAAGATGGAGCACGTAGTCGCTTCAAAGGAGATCATACACAGGCTCAATGAAGAGATGCCCCTGGAGCCCGTGGCAAAGGCCTTCTCGGGAGAGGTGGCGGATAGGTACCGCTACCTGGACGGCCAGGGTGAAGTCGGCGTTGTCTCGTCGGTCACGGAGCCGTTCTGCGGTGACTGCACACGGGCAAGGCTTTCCGCGGACGGTAGTATATACACCTGTCTCTTCGCCAACGAGGGCCATGATCTGAAGACCCCGCTGAGAAACGGCGCCAGCGATGAGGATATCGAAGCCATTATCAGCGGTATCTGGCAGGTACGCACCGATAGATATTCGGAGGAGCGCACCGCCCTTTCCGGCGCCCGCTCCGATAAGGTGGAGATGTACCACATAGGCGGGTAGAATATAGATGCGAAACATTAAACGGAGGTAAAACAATGGCAGACGATAGAAAGAAAGAAATACCTCTTAGAAAAGGGTTCACATACAAGAAGCCACCTGAAAACCTCCCAGAACCTCCAAAGCCTGCCGTTCCTCCTAAGCAATCCCGCAACAACAGATGAACAGGTAGAGAAAGGGACTTAAATGGGGTTTGAAAGCCTACCTCTGGCTTTATTCTTGTTGCTTCCTGGTTTCGTTCTGCTCCACGTCATTTATCTAGTGAGTAGAATCAGGCGAACGTCAGCTTTCTATACCACTATGTGGAGTGTAATAGGAAGCCTCGCCCTCATTGTTGTTCTCTATCCTATATTCACATTCCTTGTCGATTCCCCTATCAAAGAGGAACCATGGCCCGGTCTATTGGATGTTATGGCTGATCCCTCTAAGGTGCCAGGGGGCGCGTGGCTTGTACTTTACCTAAGTGCTGTCGTCTTTGGTGGAATCCTCGGAGTTTTTGATCGGTTCAGAATACCGGAGCGCGTCCTAAATCCGCTTGGTATAGATCTAAGAGTCCACGGTGACCTCTGGGAACGATTGCTTAGAGAGGATAACTATTCGTACATTTTGATCTACCTAAAAGATGTCAGCTTGATCAGTGGCTGGCCGATGTACTTTTCCAACGATCGTCGCCCCCCTGGGCCTGAAATCTATCTATCACCATTCCGAATCTGGAACCCGGAGCAAGAGAACTGGAGTGAGCCAGAAGAAACCGAAGGTTTGCTAATCCATGGAAGTGAAGTTAGTCGTATGGAGTTCGTATCAAAGACATGATTACCATCTACACGGACGGCTCCTGTTTGGGCAACCCCGGGCCCGGCGGTTGGGCTGCCGTCATCAACGATAACGGCGTCAAGCGTCCGCTGTCCGGCAAAGAAGACAACACCACCAACAACAGGATGGAGATACTGGCCGCTATCAAGGGACTGGAAGCAGTGCCGGCCGGCTCAGAGGTAATGGTCTTCAGCGACAGCGAGTACGTGGTAAATACTATGACAATGAGCTGGAAAAGAAGGGCCAACAAAGACCTCTGGGCCGCACTCGACGCAGCTGCCGGGCAGCGGAAAGTCTACTGGCAGTGGGTACGCGGTCACATCGGGAACCCGGGTAACGAAGAAGCCCACGCCCTGGCCTCAAAGCAGGCAAAGTCCTTCCTCAAGGGCAACGCCGCCTTTTCACACCTTGATTCGCAAGGCAACGCTCAAATGGTGGACGTGAGCGGCAAAGACGCCACGTTGCGAGATGCCGTGGCTGAGGGCCTGGTCCACATGAAGCCGTCAACCCTGCGCCTGATCAAGGAGGGCGGCATAGACAAGGGCGACGTGCTGGCCGTGGCTCGTGTCGCAGGGATTGTTGCGGCCAAGCGGACGTGGGAACTCATCCCCATGTGTCATCCCGTACCGCTGGACCGTGTAGCCATAGAGTTCGATTTGGATGCCGAAGCCGGCGCTATTCGCATCACGGCCTCCGCTCGCACCACCGCCAAGACGGGCGTTGAAATGGAAGCCCTGACCGCCGTCAATATCGCGGCGCTGACCATATACGACATGGCAAAAGCCGTTGATAGGGCTATGAATATCAGCGAAGTACGACTGGTGAGCAAAAGCGGTGGCAGAAGCGGCGACTACTCTTTAGACCCTGCCCAGAGCTAGACAGCGCGCGGAAAAAGGCAAAGCACAACCGTACGAGTTGTGCCTCGCTAAACAAAGTCTAGCTTGAAATGAAGCTATCCGGAAACTTTTTGTTGGGCCTCTAGCACCCCAATGCCGTTGCGGACGGTGCTTAGCAGACTTGCCACTTTCTCTTCCAGCCTGTGCAGCTGTTCTTGAGCGTATTGATCGGCGGAGTTGCGCCGGGAAGCGGCTTCGCTCTCAGCCATTTCCAACATGCGCTGCGCCTTCATCTCGGCCTCTTGGCGTATCTTCAGCGCCTCTTTTTGGGCCTCTTTCACCAGCTCTGTATCATCCATGCGACTGCGGAATTCGTTCTCCGCCGAAGCCCTGATGCGCCTGGCCTCACCAAGCGACTGGTTGAGCAGATCTTCGCGCTTTCTAATGACTTCATCGGCCTCAGCAATGCCTTGGGGCACGGCAACTCTCAACTGGTCCACAATCTCCATGAGCGTTTCCGAGTCAACAAACAGTTTCTTGCTCATGGGAACCCGCTTGCCTGAAGCCGCTAATGATTCTAACTTATCGATAATTCCAAAGATATCTATGATGTCCTCCTTCGAACCGCCGCGCTACACGGTTACGCCTAGTTTGTTTTTCAGCGCGACGGCAACGTCGTAAGTCACAAGGTCTTCTATGTTTCCACCGAAGCTGGCCACCTCCTTTATCAAAGATGAACTGAGTGACTGGTATTCCTGGCTGGTATAGAGGAATACCGTATCTATCTCCGGATTGAGCTTGCGGTTCATCATCAGCATGGCCACTTCGTAGTCCAAGTCGGTGACGCTGCGCAAGCCGCGCACCATGAAGTTCGCTCCAATCTCTCTGGCGAACTCAACCGTCAGCCCGTTGTAACGCGTGACTTCCACGTTGGGCAGATCAGCCACCGCTCTTTCGCACAGGTCAACGCGCTCGGACGTTGAAAAGAGCAGGCTCTTGGAAGGAGTATCAAACACCGCCACCAAAAGCCTGTCCACAATTGCAGCGGCTCGCTGCACAATGTCCAGATGTCCCTTGGTGATGGGATCAAAGCTCCCTGCGTAGATTGCTATGGTCACCGTGTCTCCTTACTTGTATACGGACAGCACGGTATCTCCATACCGTCTCTGGAAGCTAAGCTCCAGCGTTTCGTATCTCTCTTTTGCATCCGTCCTCTTGCTGTGCTCCAAGACCACCAGGCCTCTTTCAGCTATCAGTCCCGACCTGGCAACCTTGCTCATTGTTTGCTCTAGGTCAGGGAGATCGTATGGCGGGTCAAGGAGGACCACTTGGTACGGCCCCTTCAAGAAGTCCAACGCCCGCACCACCTTTGCCCTGTGTATAGTGCCTAGTTCTTCCAGGCCTGCCTTTCTCAGATTTTGCCCGATTGCCTGGCACAAACGACCGTTTTGCTCAACGAAGTCCGCCGCTTTGGCCCCTCTGCTGAGCGCTTCTATTCCCAGTGCGCCGCTTCCGGCATACAAGTCCAGCACACTGGCTTCAATCAACGCCTCAGATATAATCTGAAATAGCGCCGAGCGTACTCTGTCAGAGGTGGGTCTGAAGTGCGGAGAACGCGGCGCATCGAGTTGGATTCCCCGCGCCTCGCCTCCTGTGATACGCATCTGGTTGGCTACTTTCACATCGTCGTTTGAGGCACACAGATATTACAGTTTTTTTGAACAAAGGTCAATCTTTTGCCTAGTATTTCGCCCAAACGCCGCTTCCACTCCCCTGCCCTTGCGATGAATAAAGAGCGGTACATGCCTCCATATGCCCGTATGATCGCATGCTCGTCTTACACAAGTCATAAACCGTCATAAACCGCTTGACACTCTTTTCAGAGCACCACTACAATTCCCCATGGTATCCCACCTCCAAGCAAGGGTATGACCTTTAGAAGGCCACTACAGATAGCACTAACTTCCCAGCTTGTGGTGTCTCTTCCTCCCTCTCCCTTTGGACGTAACTCTGATTCTTTGTACCTAGTTCAGCTTCCCTTGGCATAGATTTGGACTTGCACTGAGAGTATGACGACGAAATATATTTTTGTGACCGGCGGTGTGGTTAGCTCACTGGGCAAAGGCATCAGCGTGGCCTCAATAGGTCGCATCCTGAAGAGCCGGGGCATCAACATCTCAGCAATGAAGCTTGACCCTTACCTGAACGTAGACCCCGGGACCATGTCTCCCTACCAGCACGGCGAGGTCTTTGTGACCAAGGACGGCTCGGAAACCGACCTTGACCTTGGCCACTACGAGCGATTTATCGACATCGAGCTCACCGCCTCCTCCAATGTGACCGCAGGCCAGATCTACAGTGACGTCATAGCCAAGGAGCGCCGCGGCGATTACCTGGGCGGCACCATTCAAACCGTTCCCCACGTGACCAACGAAATCAAAGACCGCATTTTCAGCCTTGCTTCTGAAAGCCGGGCGGACGTGGTGGTGGTGGAAGTGGGCGGCACCGTTGGCGACATAGAAGGGCTGCCTTTCCTGGAAGCCATCCGGCAGATCCGCAACGATGCAGGTAGAGACAACGTCTACTACATACACCTCACCCTGCTTCCGCACATCCAGGCTACCGGCGAGTTGAAGACCAAACCGACCCAGCACAGCGTCAAGGAGCTGCGGAGTATTGGCATCCAACCCGATGCAATCATAGCTCGCAGCGACCTACCGGTAGCGGAGGCCATCAAAGACAAGATATCCCTCTTCTGCGACGTACCACGCAACGCCGTGTTTGCCCTGCCCACCGTGGGCAACGTCTATGAAGTTCCGGTTGCGCTTGAGGACGCCGGCCTTGGCGATACGCTCTTGAGTGCCTTGCGCCTGGATTACCGCAGCCGCGACATGGCCGACTGGCACTTCCTCATTGACAGAATGAGCTTGGAGAAGGAGAAGGTGCCCATTGCCGTAGTTGGAAAATACACGGACTTGCCGGATTCGTACATATCGGTGAAGGAAGCCCTTTCCCACGCAGCGCTTGCCCATGGCAGAGACGTCGAGGTCTCCTGGGTATATTCCGAGGAGATAGAACAGAACGGCCAGGAAGATTTACTCACCTCGGTTAAGGGAATCGTCGTCCCCGGTGGATTCGGCCCCAGGGGAATAGAGGGCATGGTCAATACCGTGCGCTACGCTAGAGAAAACGGCGTGCCTTACCTGGGATTGTGCCTGGGCATGCAAGTCATGGTAGTAGAGTATGCGCGCAACCTGTTGGGGTTCGAGGACGCTAACTCCACCGAGTTCAACCGGGACACACAGCACCCGGTCATAGACCTGATGCCGGAGCAGATGCAGCTGAAGGATATGGGCGGCACCATGAGACTTGGCCTGTACCCCTGCAAGCTGGTGCCGGGTACCCGCGCTGCCAGGGCTTACGACCGTTCTGAAGTCGAGGAGCGACACCGGCACCGCTACGAGTTCAACAACGCCTACCGCGAACCTCTGGCGGAGGTTGGTCTGATTGCCAGCGGCCTATCCCCGGACGGCCTGCTAGTGGAGATAAGCGAGGTTCCGGACCATCCCTTTATGCTGGGCGTGCAGTTCCATCCTGAGTTCCTGTCCCGCCCGGAGAGGCCTCACCCCCTGTTCAGAGACTTCCTTGGCGCAGCCAAAGAGACCATCCGTAAAGGAGACCAGCGTCCACTGCCGCTGACAAGTCCGTAGTAGACTACTATTGCCATGTTTGCTATAATGTCACCCGTTCCACCATTGGATTCCCCCACATCCCCGACTCTTGGACATCCACCCCACTTTCGGAAAGTAACGGGAAGGGTGTATACCAATACCAGGCCCCAACACATCGTATAGATACACAGTAGCAAGAATCACTTGTAACTTACCTTAAATGCCAAAAGACCATGTTCCAGCTAAGACTTAAGACTATTATCCACTCACTGAGGTGACACTTCTTTGACCACAAAACCCGTTTCGCATCTATCTGAATTGGAAGGGAAAACCAAGGAAGAGCTGGCGGAGCTCGCCGCCCAAGCGGGCGCCATCAACGGTGAAACCGCAGGCTCCCTAAGTAGAGAAGAGTTGCTTCACAAGCTGGTTGATAACTACTCCGAGCAGCAGGGTGTGATTGTAGCCAACGGGGTGCTGGAGGTAATGGGCGACGGCTACGGATTCCTGCGTCGAAACGGCGAGCTCAGGCCCGGACAGCGCGACGTCTACATATCCCAATCCCAGATACGCCGGTTTGGACTGCGCACCGGCGACATGATCGCAGGCCAGGTCAGGCCGCCCAAGGACTCCGAGCGCTATTTTGGCCTGGTCAGGGTCGAGACGGTCAACGCCGTGGAGCCGGAAACCGCCAGAAGCCGCCCGCACTTTGAAAATCTGGTGCCCGTATTCCCCAACTCCATGATCAAGCTGGAGACCGTATCCTCCAACCTTTCCTCGCGCCTCATAGATCTGCTGGCCCCTATAGGCAAGGGGCAGCGCGGTCTTGTCGTATCGCCGCCCAAGGCGGGCAAGACAATGCTGCTGAAGGAGATAGCCAACGGCATAACCACCAATCATCCGGAGATTCATCTCATGGTCGCCCTCATTGGCGAGCGGCCTGAAGAAGTCACCGATGTCCGTCGCTCCGTGGCCGGCGAGGTGTTCAGCTCAACGTTTGATGAGCCGGTGGAGGACCACTGCCGTGTCGCGGAGCTGGCCCTGGAACGGGCCAAGCGTCTCGTCGAGGGCAAGAAGGACGTGGCCATTTTGCTGGACAGCATCACCAGGCTCACCCGGGCCTATAACCTGGCAGTACCCACCAGCGGACGCACCCTTTCCGGAGGCATCGACCCCATCGCCCTCTATCCACCCAAGCGGTTCTTCGGCGCTGCCCGCAACACGGAGGGCAACGGCAGCATGACCATCATCTCCACCTGTCTTGTCGACACCGGCAGCCGCATGGACGACGTTGTATACGAGGAGTTCAAGGGCACGGGCAACTGGGAGCTTCACTTGGAGCGACGGCTAGCGGAAAGGCGCATCTTCCCCGCCATAGACATCCAGAGGAGCGGCACTCGCCGTGAGGAGCTGCTGCTCACCCCGGAAGATTTGAAGAAGGTCTGGCTGCTCAGGCGCGCGGTCAGCATGGTTACCCCCGATTCCGCGATGAGCACCGAGGCAACGGAAACCGTTCTGAAGCGGCTGACCAAGAGCCCTAGCAACTCGGAGTTCCTCCAAAACCTGCAATACTACCTGAGCAGCAAAGGGGCTTGACCCCATTGACTCTGGCTAGCCTGTAGAAGCACACCCCTCTCGTTGTTGCGAGGAACCGAAGCAATCCAGCGTGGTGGCATTTGCCTCTTGTCAAGGCCAGGGAGAGACGGAATACTGGAGACTGGCTCATTGCGCAACGTGGGAGGTATTGCTTGGCTTTCGACAGGCCGGTAGATGAAGTAGAGGACCGGCCTAACTCACGCGCATATTCAATCGGGTGCAAGACTGTCGTAATCCTGCTGGCGGCTCTAGCGGTCCTCGCACTCGCTGCCTGCCAGTCTACACCTACTCCGTCACCTACGCTCATACCCACGGCCACTCCCACTCCCAGTCCAACGGCCACGCCCACGCCCAGTCCAACACCGACAGCCACGCCTACGCCCAGCCCAACTCCCACCCCTATCCCCCGGCCCGCCTCGTACCTCATCGCCTACGACGGCCTGCGATTCATCGACGCAGGCGGCGGTCTCGTCCAGACGGAGTTCTCCCTGTCCCTCACTAACACCGGAGAGGTCGATGGCGTCGACATTCCAGTGCGAGTGGAGGGCGGCGGAGGCGCGTTAGACGCCGCCCCCATCGCGCGGCTCGGCGCGGGAGGTTCGACCTCTGTAACCGTCGTCCACGCCCTGCCGCCGGGCGACCACCAGGTACTGTTTCGCATCGGCGCCGACGAGTTGTGGGAGACAGTAAGCATTCTTGCCCCCGACCTCGTCGTTACTCCGGGCGATTATGCGATCGCGGGCGACGGAAGATTCACCATCAACGCTCGCATCACCAATACGGGCAGCGCGGCGGCGGAGAACGTCGTGGTCTCGGCGGCATGGGAACCCCAGCCCGACGCCGAGGGCGCCGCCGGAAGCAAGTCGAACGCCGCCATCCCCAGAATCGCCCCAGGCGCAACCCGTGACGCGATTCTCTCGATGCAGGTCTTTACCGGCGCTTACAACCTGACGCTCACCGCCTCGACGTCCAACCCGGAAGCCGTCACGGAGAACAACGCGTCAAGCGCCGCGCTGGAGATCGAGTACACGCGGCTGGTCGTCGAGGTCGCGAGCGCGGAGGTCACCGGCTACGAGACGGACGGCAACGGCGTCGTAGAGTTGCGGGTGCGGGTCAGGAACGCTGGCGTCGCGCCGACGGGGCCGCTCACTGTCGGCGTCGAGTGTGCGCCGGACGCGCAAGCGCCGTGCGAAGCAGAGACGACGATCGACTCTGTCGCTCCGGCAGGTAATCCCGAAACCGTCCTTTCGCTCATGCTGCCGCAGGGAGAGACGGCGCTCACCGTGTATGCGGGGGCTAATGATGATGGCTACCGCTGGGGCGAGCGCAACGTCGTTGCGCACACGGCAGTCGTGCCGGTGAAGCAGCCCGTGGAGCTGGCGCTGGCGGCGCCGATGAAGGTCACCAGATACTATTCGGACGGCACGGCGAACGTCGACGTCGCTATCACTCTCCGCAACGACGGCTACCGGCCAGTTACGGACACGGTCGCCGTAACCGTCGCCTGCTACGGGGACGACACGGAGGACGCGGCGCCCGTGGCGGACTGCGGGGAAACGATCGGCGTGACGCTCACCGACGGGTTCGGCCCTGCGAGCGCCACAGCGATGTTCCGCGCCCCCGTCGGGACGACGCTGCGGGCGTCGCTCCCGGGCGGCGCGCAGGAGACGACCGGGCTCACCGTGCTGAAGCGCATCGTTGGCATCGAGCGCGAGGTGTGGGAATGCTTTAGGGACGTACCCGACGAGGCTCCCAGTAGCGACAACGACTTCTTCGGCGGCTGTGGCGGATGGGGGTCCGAAACCATACGAAAGTGGGATATCGACACGCCCGTGCGCGTGTGGGCCGACCCCACCGGCGAACAGCACTATATCGACATTCTCCGAGAGTCGCTCGACGAAATAGCGAGCTTGCTGAACCTCGACTTGGTGTGGGTAGAGCGCGAATCGGGGGCGAACCTCAAGGCGTACGTCGGCGTCCCATCAAGCCGCACCGCGGACACCGGATTAGCGGACTACTGCCAAGACGCCAACGGCTGCGCCAGACGGCAGGCCAATCAACGAGGAGTCATAACCTCTGGCGTTATCAGCGTTTGGCTCGACGAGGAAGATGATAGGACTGAAATCAAACACATTACGCTCCACGAACTCCTGCACGCACTCACGTACGCTCGCCATGCGCCGAGCCCGCTCAGCAAAATGCAGGCCCCCAACGAGCTCCGCATCGACCGGCTCACCAACTTCGATCTCGGTCTATTCGAGTTGCACGCCCACCCGCTCGTCCAACCCGGCATGACCATGGACGAGATCGAGGCGCTCATCGTCTTCGTCGACGAACTGCCCGACCCGCCGGAGGAGACGGAACCCGACGGCCTAGACCTCGCTGAACTCGCGTTCGCATCCCTCGCGGAGGCGGGCGGAGCGCGCTTCAACGTTCAGGGCGGCTGGGGGCCAAGCGGCTGCCGCGGATTCAGCGGCACACTCAGCGTTGGCGACCTGAGCAGTGGCAACGCGCGCCTCCTCCATTACGACGGCAACGAAGGGAACTTCCTCATAGCGTACGATGGAACGGAATGGCGCCGCTGGCGGGAACAAGGAAGCGAATGGGTCACGACAACCAGGAGCGCCGTCGATGACGCTACGCCGTGGCGCAACGGCTTCACCGACCCGACCGATATGCTCGTCAGCGTGCTCCGCTACGCCGACGCTGCCGACATCGCCGTTACGGAGGACGGGGCCGGTTCGCAGTGGCTCCATGTAACCCTCGACAATGCAAAGGCCCTCCCGCTCAGCTGGGCGCAGGGAGCGACGATAGAGGTCAGCGTCACGCTCGACGCCGAGACCTACGAGATGAGCGGATACAGCATGGACTGGCGGTTCGACAGCGCGTCTGAGTGCAACCAGTTCAACGTAACCGCCACCAGTGGTGAGTACGGGGTGGACATTCCCGACCCGCGCTAGGGGCTTGTCATGGTGGCAGAGGAGATGGATAAGCCACCAACCGCTATAGTGAGGCGCCGAACCACTCGCTTGCCCGTTCCCTCACATCCCCTGTCCCCGCTGGCGGTACTGCAGCGCCTCTGCCAGGTGTACGGTGTCTATCTCCTGCGAGCCCGCCAAGTCGGCGATGGTGCGGGCCAGCTTCAAAACGCGATGAAAGCCCCTGGCGGATAGACCCAGTTGCCGCATTGCCGACTGCAGCAAGCCCTTGGCCGAGTCGTTGACCTGGCAGAACTTCCAGACCTCCTCCGGCCCCATGTCAGCGTTGGTCAGCACTCCGTTTCCCGCGCCGTTGAACCGTTCCCACTGCACGCCGCGTGCCTGTTCCACGCGGCCTCGGACATTGGCTGAGGTCTCCTCCGACGGCAAAGCAACCAGCTTCTCGTAGTTGATTCGCGGCACCTCAACGAAGATGTCGATCCGGTCGAGGAGCGGCCCGCTGACCCGCTTCTGATAGCGGGTAACCATGCTGGCCGAGCAGGTGCACGCCTGATGGGTGTCGCCGTAGTAGCCGCAGGGACACGGGTTCATTGCCCCCACTAGCATGAAGTTGGCGGGGAAAGTCACGCTCCACTGCACCCTGCTGATGGTAACAACCTTATCCTCGATGGGCTGGCGCAGCACCTCCAGAACGCTGTGCCCAAACTCTGGCAGCTCATCCAGGAAAAGGACGCCCCTGTGAGACAGCGTCACCTCGCCGGGGTTGGGCCACCGTCCTCCTCCCACCAGGGCAGCGTTGGAGATGGTGTAATGCGGAGAGCGGAACGGCCGCTGCATGATCAGAGGCGTATCGGAAGGAAGCATGCCCCCCACACTGTATATCTTGGTCACCTCCAAGGCCTCTTCCCGGCTGAGCGTGGGCAGGATGGTGGAAACCGATCGGGCAAGAAGGGTCTTGCCGCTTCCCGGAGGGCCGGACATGAGCAGGTTGTGACCTCCCGCGGCGGCCACCTCCGCGGCACGCTTGGCGTGCTCCTGGCCCCGCACGTGGCTTATATCCATCCCATCGGGAAGGTGGAGCGCCGTGGCAGGCGACGCTTCGCTTCTGTCGTAGGGAGCAAGCAGAACCTCGTCTCTCAAGTGCCGCACCACGTCCAGCAGCGACGCCGCCGGCATCACGTCTATCCCTTCGACCAACGCCGCTTCGCCCGCGTCCACGGCGGGCACGAAGACCGTCTTGAACCCCTGCTGCTTGGCCAGCGCCACCATGGGCAGTATGCCGTTGGTGTGTCGCAGGTTTCCGTCCAGGGAAAGCTCACCCAGGAACAGGGCGGATTCCACGGCGGAGTGCACCTGGCCGGAACTCATCAGCAGGCCCACCGCAATGGGCAGGTCGTAGGCGGGGCCTTCCTTCTTCAGATCGGCGGCGCTAGGTTGACCGTGACGCGGCGCATGGGGAACTCACAGCCGGAGTTGCGCACTGCGGCGCGTACCCGCTCTCGAGCTTCCTGGACGGCCGCATCGGGCAGTCCGACCACGCTGAAGGTGGGCAGCCCCGGAGAAATATCGGCCTCCACCTCCACAATGGTGCCGTCCAGGCCGATGATGGCGCATGTGTTGACCTTGGCGAGCATAGACCCGCCTATTATTCTAGTTTGTTGTGCTAAGGTCAAAGGGTAAAAGGCAGTGTTCTCAAACATGTAGACCGAACGTAGCTCATGAAAATCCAACCGGACAAAGAACTCGTCGACCGCGTAGAAGCGCTAATGGCCGGCCCGTCTACAAGCTGGGTATGGGCGGAAGGCGGTTATACCGCCGCCG